>CAKZPG010000081.1 GCA_937138675.1 uncultured archaeon
ATAGCGCACCGCTCAAGTAGCAGTCCCTCGCCTACGGACGTATGCCCACCTCCACCGCGCCGGGCAAGGTCTACCTGTTCGGCGAACACGCCGTTGTCTACGGTGAGCCTGCCATCCCGTGTGCGGTCGAGCGTCGCGCCACTGTGTCTGTCGAGGAGCGTGCCGACGACCGGGTTGTCGTCGAGGCGGCCGACCTCACTCTTGACGGGTTCACCGTCACCTTCGACGGCTCGACGGCCGATGCTGACCCCGAACTCGACGTGCCGACTCGCCTCGTCCAGTCCGCGACCGGCTACGTCGAGGAGGCGGTCGCACAGGCGCGTGCCGCCGCTGAAGCGCCAGAGGCCGGCTTCGAACTGACGATCGAGTCTGAGATACCGCTCGGTGCCGGCCTCGGATCCTCCGCTGCCGTCGCCGTCGCGGCGATCGACGCCGCGACCCGGGCCCTTGGCGTCACGCTCTCGCGTGAGGAGATAGCGGAGTACGCCTACCAGACCGAGCGGGCGGTCCAAGATGGCGGCGCCTCTCGCGCGGACACATTCTGCTCGGCGATGGGCGGCGCGGTCAGGGTCGAGGGCTCCGAGACCCAGCGTCTCGACACACCGCCGCTCCCGTTCGTCGTCGGGTTCGACGGCGGCGCGGGCGATACCGGCAAACTCGTTGCTGGGGTGAGTGCGCTGCAAGAGCGTCACGGCTTCGCGGCCGACACCGTCCAAGCTATCGGCGACGTGGTGCGCTCTGGTGAGCGACTGCTCGCGGACGCGTCCCCCGAGGCAGAGCCGAGCCCGGATCTCCTCAAGGGCCTCGGCGAGCTGATGGACTTCGACCACGGCTTGCTCTCCGCACTTGGCGTCTCGGCGCGCTCGCTCGATGCGATGGTCTGGGCGGCGCGCGACGCCGGCGCTCACGGTGCGAAGCTGACCGGGGCGGGCGGCGGAGGCTGTATCGTCGCCCTCGACCCCACGGGCGAGACGGCGCGTGCGCTTCGGTACGCGCCGGACTGCGTCGACGCCTTTCGCGCCGAACTCGCGACCGAGGGGGTGGTCCGAACATGATCGTACTCAAACTCGGCGGGAGCGTCATCACCGATAAGGATCGCCCGGAGACGCTCGATGCCCCGGCGCTCGACCGCGCCGCAGATGCTGTCGCGGGGGCAAGCGACGATCTCGTCGTCGTCCATGGCGGCGGGAGCTTTGGCCACCACCACGCCGCAGCGTGGGGCGTCTCGGTCGACTCGGGGACCGACGACGTCGAGGGCGCCCTCGCCGTCCACGGCGCGATGACGACGCTTAATCGCGTCGTTCTCGCGCGGCTCCACGACCGCGGCGTATCTGCGCTTCCGGTCCACTCGCTCTCGGTGGGCGCACGCAATACCGACGGCGTCCTCGACCTGCCACTCGCTGCGGTCGACCGAATGCTTGCCGAATCGTTCGTCCCCGTTCTCCACGGCGACGTGGCCGCAACAGCGGGCGAAGGTGTCACGGTCGTCTCGGGCGACGAACTGGTCGCGCGACTCGCCCGTCACCTTGACGCCGACCGGGTCGGCCTCTGCTCGACGGTCCCGGGCGTCCTCGACGGCGAAAACCGGGTGGTCGATCGCGTCTCGTCGCTCGACGACGCTGCCCTCGGCGAAAGCGCATCGACGGACGTGACCGGTGGGATGGCCGGTAAGGTCCGTACGCTCCTCGAGCTTGACGCTCCGGCACACATCTTCGATCTCGACGGCCTCCCAGCCTTCCTCGTGGGCGAAACGCCCGGAACTGTCGTGGATTGAGCCGCGGTGTTTGCTCGCTGGGTCAGGCCTCTGGGTCCAAGAGTGCGTCCGGGCCCGAATGTGTCGGCACTACGCTCGTGGTCGGCGCGGATCCGTTTGCCTTTCCAGCTCTCGGCACGTTCGCTGCTAGCGCACTGACATACACCGCGAGCGCCGTAGTCCGGCAGCTCGACGCCTGAGCGTGCAGCCTGCGGGCTCTCGATTGCCGGCGCTCAACAGTCCACCCGCAGACCGTCTTGGGCCACCCGGACGTCGATGTCAGCGCCAGCTCGTTCGACTGACGACACCATCTCCGCGTGGCTGCCCTCGGTGTGGGGGTAGAGATGGGTGAGGTAGAGCCGGTCGACGTCGACGCTCGCGAGCGACTCGCCCAGGCTCGTCGGCGTCGGGTGGTTCGACACGTCGATATCGTCGGAAAACGAGCAGTCGTGCGCAAGGACGGTCACACCGTCGACGAACTCGCCCATTCCGACGAACGCCTCGGTGTCGCCGCTAAACGCGAAGTCGTCGCCGAAGCGGTAGGCGAGACCGGGCATCGAGTGGCGCGTCTCGCGCGCCCGGACGTCGAGCCCTGCGACCGAGAACTCCCCCGGGTGGACCTCACGTAGGCGCAGGTCGACCCGGTCGCGAAGATAGTCGTGGACCGAGAGGAGGCCGTCGACGAGCGCCTTCGTCCCCGGTGGACCGACGACGCGCAGGTGGTCCTCGCCAGCGAGCCACCGGGCCTTCAGCAGAGACAGGAGATCGGAGACGTGGTCGAGGTGGTGGTGGGTCAGGAGAACCGTCGACGTCCCCTCGTAGCCCGCATCCGTGCCTGCCAGTCGCCCGAGAACGCCAGCGCCGCAGTCAATCAGCAGCCGCCGGTCGCCACGCTCGACGAGCAGACCAGTCTGGGCACGATCCCGCCACTGCATTGCACTCCCGGTGCCAAGAAAGGTGACGGTCGTCACTGCGCGTCAGAGCGCAGCGCGGCGCGGAGCGGTTCGACCACCAGGTCGCCGCGAGCGACGCCGGGCGAAAGGTCAACGACGCCGGCGACGATGCCTGCGAGGACGGCCGTCTCGACGGCACTGAGCCCCGCCAGCAGTCCGACCACGCCGCCGGTTAGGGCCGCGAGCGCAGACTGAACTGGGCTGTTGTACACAGACCAGACGAGAACCCGCGCCATCCTGAATCTTCGGGACGAGAGCTGGCGCACGCGCTCGCATCCGTGCCCGCGCGACGCAAGCCCCTTACCGCTGCCGTGTTTGCTTTCTCCCGATGACTGGACGTGACCTCCTGCGGTCGTTCGCCGCCGACCGGGACGTCGCGTTCGATCCCGAGACGGTGCCCCTCGCAGACGCGGACGTTCTAGAGCGCCTCTCTGAGCCGACCCAGGAGTGGTGGGTTGAGCAGTTCGGCGCATACGTCGGCGAGAACGGCGGCTTTTTTACTCCGCCACAGCGCGAGGCGATCCCCCGCATCGACGACGGCAAGAACGTCCTCGTTGCGTCGCCGACGGGGAGTGGGAAGACGCTCAGCGCGTTCTCGGCTATCATCGACAGCCTGTTCACCCGCGCGCGGGCGGGCGAGGATGGCCTCGACAACGCGGTCTACTGTCTCTATATCTCACCGTTGAAATCGCTCGCGAACGATATCCACCGGAATCTTGAACGACCGCTCGAGGGGGTCGAAACACGAACCGACGGCGACGCCGAGGTGCGCCACGCCATCCGCCATGGCGACACCAGTGACGCCGACCGACGGGCGATGCTCTCGACGACCCCACACGTTCTGAACACGACGCCGGAGACGCTCGCTATCCTGCTCAACTCCCCGAAGTTCAAAGAGAAACTGCGCTCGGTGGAGTACGTTGTTGTCGACGAGATACACTCACTCGCGGCGAACAAGCGCGGGACCCACCTCGCGGTGTCGCTCGAACGACTGGAACACCTCTGTGAGACCGCCCCCGTCCGGATCGGGTGCTCGGCGACCGTCGAGCCGCTGGACGAGATGGCAGAGTTCCTGGTCGGGCGGGCGTCGCCCGGCGGCGACCCGCGGCCATACGAACTTGTCGACACCCGGTTCGTCCGGGAGTTCGACATCTCGCTTGAGTGCCCGACGGACGACCTGATCGACACCCCGCGTGACGTGGTGTCGGCGCGGTTCTACGACCGCCTTGAGGAACTGGTCGCGAGTCACGACTCGACGCTCGTCTTCACAAACACCCGGTCGGGCGCAGAGCGAGTTCTTCAGAACCTCCGCGAGCGTGGGGGGTTCGACGACCAGAACTCCGCCTGCCACCACGGCTCGCTGTCGAAAGAGCGCCGGCAGGACGTCGAACAGGCGCTGAAGGCGGGGGCGCTCGACGTGGTGACTACCTCCACCTCGCTCGAACTCGGTATCGACATGCCCCACATCGACCTCGTGGTTCAGGTTGGCTCGCCGAAATCCGTCGCATCGCTCCTCCAGCGCATCGGCCGGGCCGGCCACCAGCTGGGACAGACCGTGGAGGGGAGGGTGGTGGCGCTGGACCGCGACGAACTCGTCGAGTGTGCGGTGATGCTGAAGAAGGCCGAGGAGGGGTTCGTCGACCGGGTGTTCGTCCCCGAGAATGCCTACGACGTGGCCGCCCAGCAGGTGTACGGGATGGCTATCAACGGTCCGCGCCCGGAGCCGGAGGTGCGCGAGATTCTGGAGCGTGCATATCCCTACCGTGACTTTTCCGGCGAGATGTGGGAGCGGCTCTGCCGGTACCTGACCGCCGACTACGAGGGGTTAGAGGACAAGAACGTCTACGCGAAGATCTGGCGGGACACGAACGACCCGCCGGACGGCGAGCACCACTACGAAGAGTATGGAGTCGGTGACCACTTGATCGGGAAGCGCGGGCGGCTGGCGCGGGTTATCTACATGACGAACCTCGGGACGATCCCCGACTCGTTCACTATCGGTGTGTACCTTCGAGGAGGCAACGAGTGGGTCGGCGAGCTTGACGAGGACTATCTCGACAAACTGGAGAAAGGCGACGTATTCGTCCTTGGTGGGGATCGGTACGAGTTTCGCTACCGCCGGGGGTCGAAAGCTTACGTTGACCCGACTGGCGCGCGCCCAAACGTGCCCTCGTGGTTCTCGGAGCGCCTGCCTCTCTCGTACGACCTCGGGCGCGAGATTCTTGGCTTCCAACGCGACCTGCTCGACCGACTCGCGACAGGTGGCCGACCGGCCGTCCGCGAGTGGCTCCGTGAGTTCCCCGTCGACGAGAATTCCGTCCGGGCGATCACCCGGATGTTCGACGAGCAGACCCGCTACGCCGGTCGGGAGTCGGTGTCGACCGACTCGCGAATCGCGGTCGAGGTCGAACGCGACCGGGGAGACTACCGCCGGCGGTTCTACGTCCACTCGAACTACGGCCGTCGGTTCAACGATGGCCTCTCGCGGCTAGTCGCTTACCGCTGCTCGCGGCGGGCGAATGCGAACGTCAAGGTCGCGGTCGCGGACCACGGCTTCGTCGTCTCGATGCCGCTCAACCGCACTGTCGACCTCGCCGACGTGCTTCGCTCTATCGCGCCGGGGGAAGTCCGCGCCGACCTTCGGACGGCGCTCGATGGGACGGAACTGCTAAAGCGGTACTTCCGCATCGACGCGACCCGCTCGCTGATGATTCTTAAGCGCTACAAAGGCTACGAGAAGTCTGCGGCCCAACAACAGGTGTCGAGCGAGATGCTACTCTCGTTCGCGGAGGAGTTAGACGAGTTCGCCGTGATCGAAGAGACGTACCGCGAGATTCTGGAGGACCGCCTCCACGTCGAGGGGATCGAGGAGGTTCTCGCGGCGGTCGCGTCGGACGAGGTCACGATCGTCCAGCAGACAGTCGACTCGCCGACACCGCGGGCGTTCGGTCTCGCGACGCTGATGGCCAGTGACGTGGTGCTGGCTGAAAACGAGGGCGAGGTCCTGCGCGAATTTCACGACCGCGTGCTATCGGAGATTGGCGAGGGCGACAGCACTGGGGGCGTGGCCGCCGAAGACTAAACGACCAGCGTGTTGAGAGCGTCCGGAACGACGAGTACGTCGCTCCCGGGGGCGACTGCCTCGGCAACCGAGTCGCGGGTCTCCATCAGGCATTCCTCGACCACTTCTGGGTGGGTGCTGTTCGTCACGTAGGCCTCGACCTCGCGGAGCGCACGCGCGACGACGAACGCCCGCTGTGCTCCCGGCTCGTAGCCCGCTCGCATCTCCGTGTAGAGGTCAGCGGGGCTCTCAGCACTCCGTAGTCGCTCGTGGAACCGGCGTTCGCCCTTCCCCTCTCCTGCGCCCTCGCTCAGGCGCGCGGGGATCACGACCCGCCCGCCCTCGCGGACCGGATTGTGATCGCCAAGAACGAGATAGGTGAGCGCCCGCGTCGTCTGGTAGAGATTTGCGTCCTTCGGCGCGCCGACCCCAGCGAGGACGACATCGTACGTTCCCGCCACCTCGACGGAGAGTGCCTCGCGCGCAGTTGCCGAGAGGTCACCTACCACGTCGCGGGGTTGGCCAGCGGCGACGCCAAGGACTCCCGCTGGGCCCTTCGTGACGTTGATGCAGAAATCGGGGCCGGCGACGTCGCCTGCACGGTCCACGGCGTCGCGAAACGGGTTATCATCAACCCGTCCGAGGCGAACTGCGTCTCGCGAGAGCATGTCAGGGCCGTGCGTGTAGCGGATGACCGGCTCGCCGCCTGCGCCGATCACGACGGTTTTCGCGCCGCCAGAGAACCCCGCGTACTGGTGTGGCTCGACCATCCCTGTCGCAAGGACGATATCGGCGTCGTCGACCGTCGCGTTGAGCATCACCGGGACACCGTCCACCTCCCCGACCTGTCGTGCACTCTTGGGGTCGTGGTTTTCGACTAGTGGGGCGTGGTCGCCGAATCCCGCCTGTATCTCCGCGTCGGTCATCGGGCGGTGGAGGCCGAGGCCGAGGACGACCGAAACGCGATCGGCCGTGACCTCTCCAGGCAGGCGTGAAAAAAAGGCGTCCAGTAGGATATCGTCCGGCGTCGCCCGGGTCACGTCTGTCACGACGATGGCGACGGCGTCGTCCGGTGCGACAACCTCCGTGATTCCCGGCCCATGCGGCGCCTCCAACGCCCGGTCCGCAGCGGCCCGCACGTCGACAGCCGCGCCGCCAGGTCGCTTAACGGCCGTCACGTCACAGTCGGGGAGAGTGACAGATATTGTCTCATCGCCGTACGGAAGGCGAATCTGGTCTGTATCCATGCTACCGCCTGACGAGGGCCCCACGAGAATCTATCGGTGCCACGCCTGTTCCACAGATAATTAAGACGGATGTCGCGAGGCAATTCACCGCCGCGCCCAGTTCAGCATCCGCCCGTAGAACGACTCAGAGCGCAGAGCATCGGCGTCGCCGACGAGACAGAGCGCTCGTTTCGCCCGCGTGAGTGCGACGTTCACCCGCCGGTGGTCCTCGAAGATGGGCCCCGCCAGCTCACCGGTCGCGACGAACGAGACGACGACTACCTCCTTGCTCGACCCCTGGAACCGGTCGACGGTGTCGACTGTCACCTCGACCCGCTCTGCTATCTCTGCCACCTGTGCGCGGAACGGGGCGATCACACAGACGTCGTCGGGGTCGACCCCGGCCGCAAGATACGACTTCACGATCTCGGCGACACGGTCGGCCTCGGCCCGATTGACGTTGCCGTTCCGGTGCCCGTCGGGGTCGACAAATGCGACAGGGTCGCGCAGATCGGCGGGCAGGGCTGTCGGCTCAACACCGTCGAGGTCGTCTAGCCGGCGCTGTGCCACCTCGGGAGTGGCGGGCCGAAGCGCGCCGTCGTAGAACTCGTCGGAGGGGAACGCCTGGATACGTTGCCCCATCCGGTACTGCCGGTCGAGAAGCACGCTTGCCTCCGGATGGGCGTCGGACAGTCGCTCGAACAGCGACGTTCGAAGGTCGGTCTCGGCTCGCACCACTGGCGGGAGCTGTCGGTGGTCGCCGACGAGGACGAACCGCTCGGCACGGTTAACGGCCGCGAGCGTCCCCGGCTCCGTGAGCTGTGAGGCCTCGTCGACGACTGCTACGTCGAACTCCTCCTCGATCAGGGTGCGGGAGGCACATCCTGCGGTCGTCGCCGCGACGACGGATGCCCCTCGTAGCTCGGCCACCCGCCCGTTCGGGTCGCCGCGCGCGGTCAGGCGCACGTCGCGCATATCATCGCGCACGCCTGTCTCGGTGCCATAGCGCACCACGTCCTCGAACCCTTGGTCGCGCAAGGCCTCAAGCGCGTTGTCAACCGCGCGGTTGGTGAACGCCGCGAGCAGGACACGGTCGCCCCGCGCCACGAGCGCTCGGACCAGTTGTGCGATGGTGTAGGTCTTGCCAGTCCCCGGCGGGCCGTGGACGAGCGCGTAGTCCTCGGCGGCGACGGCACGTCGCACCGCTCGGTCCTGCGCCTCGTTGTTGTCGACGTAGTGTCCAGGCGCGGCCGCCTCGCCGAAGGTCGGGTCTCGCCGTCCAAGGAGCAGGTCGCGCCGGTGTTCGTCGCTTTTGAGCACGAAATCGTGAAGTGCGAGCAACATCCGGTCGACAGATATCTCGGAGGGGTAGACGTCCAGTCGTCGGAGGTCGAGCGGTTCGTCCGTCGTCACGGCAACATCGTCGCCGAGTGTTCGGATCCGGGCGAGTTCAGAGCGCCCGCCAACGGGGTCACCCTCGCTCGCGAGCGCGACGTCGCCCTCGCGAAGCTTCGACACCGCGGCCCCAGGACGAGTCGCTCGAAGCTCCCATCGGCCGTCTGGTAACTGCTCTACCCCGGCTGGCTCTAACCCGATCAGCGCGCGGTCCGCGGCCGCGCGCTCCTCCGGGCTCTGCTCCCAGAGCTTCCGGTACTCCGCATGTGCCTCCTGCCGTTCGGCCTCTACGTTCTCGTAGAACCGCTCGAAGTACTGACGCTCCTCGTCGGGGAGGGCGTTTCCGACAGTTCCGGCCTTTGCCTCTTGATCTAGTCGGCCGGCGACGACCATACACGAGTCGCGCTCGAAACAATACTCACATTTCGCGTTTGCCTCGTAGCCCGTCGGAACTGTTCTGTTGAACTCCGTCGCAGCGATTTCGTTTCGCGTCCGCACCGCGAACTCTTTTAGCCCCCGGCCGACCGAGAAGTCTTTAGCCGGCGAGAGGTCGCCGCTCTGCTCCGCGCGGTCGAGCGTCGCGTTTTTCGTATAGAGCAGCGTCGCGGTGTCGGCGCCCTCGTCGTGTTCGTCCAGTACGAGGGCGTAACACGCCGCCTGCATCTTGTCCTGAAACCGGGGCTCACGCTTCGTGTTCTTGCCCGTCTTGAGTTCAACGGGCATCCCTCGGCGCACGGCGTCGGCACGGCCTTTCAGTCCGAATGTGGGCGAGATGAGCGTCCGTTCTGAGCGCCAGTCGTCAGCCTCGTCCAGTGCTCCCTGCGCCAGCCAGCCCTCGATGGCGCCGGCGTTGCGCCGCACCTCGTCGCGCACCTCGCTCGCCTTCCGGCCGAGAAGGCCAAGTTCCAGCCCCGCCTCCTCAACCCGGTCGGTAACCGCATCCTCCAAGTCGACCCCGCGCAAGAGGTCGCCGAACACCTCGTGGACGAGTGTCCCCTTCACAACCGGGTAGGCGAGCGGCACACCGGAGAGCTTGTTCAGGTAGTAGATCCTAGGGCACTGAACCCACCCCCGCACGTCGGTGACGTCGACGAGAAAGTCAGGCTCGAGAACGACGTAGGAGTCACCGGTCGTCGCGAACCCCGTCTCCCCGCCATAATCGTCTTGTTTGGCTTCGGTCACGAGCAGTTCCATGCCGACCTCGGCCCACTCGACAGTGTGGGTCCACTTTCCCCACACCGTAACCTCGACAGGATCGCCCGCGCCTCGGTCCGGGCGCACCGTGAGGTCGGCGAGTTCACGGCTCCCGTGGCGCGTGTCGACCTCGCGGACCTCACTGATCGATAGAATCGGCCCCCGAACGTTCACACGAAAAGGTGTGGAGGGGACTGAAAGACGCTTTCGAAAGAAACGAAGAAACGCCACGGACTGACGTGGAAAGGGATGCTACTCCACGCACAACGGGAGTTGGATCCCGGCCCGGCCACCGAGTAGCGTGTGGTTAGCACCGTGTCGCATTCCCTCCCGGGCTAAACGCCGGGATTCCCTGCTTGCAGAAAGATGATCTACAGAGAAGCAAGGCGAGTGCCTCGGGGCTTGCCCCCGAGGTACTTCACTCGATCTCGCCCGTGGTCCCGTCCGTGTCGCCGTCCACGGCCGTATCGGTCGCATCGGTCGCGTCGCTCCCGTCGCCCTCTGGTGACGAGTCGACCGCGTCGTCCTGGAGCTCGCGAAGCCGCGCGGCCTCTCCGTCGACTGTCGACTCGGACGCAGTCGCCTGAGGCGACGGGGTGGAACTCGGCTCGTCAGGTGCCGCTCCCCGTTCGCGCACATCTGACGAGTTACAGAGCGGACAGCCGCTAGCCGGGTCCGCAACGTCGGTGCCACAGACGTTACATAGGTAGGGGGCAGGGGTCGCTTCGGCCGCGGTCTCAGCCGCGCCGGCCGCCGTCGACTCGTCGCCTGTCGCCGTCGTCTCGCCATCGCCTGTGTCGACTAGCGAGCCAAGCCAGGCGCGGAGGCGAGCGATGAGCCCCGGCGAGTCGTCCCCGCTCATCGGTAGTGCTTGAACAGGAGCGCGCGCACGTCACCACGCGTCCGAGCACCCTCGACGGAGCCATCCGGCAACTCGACCTCGTAGCGCGCTTCGCCGCTTCCCTCGCGCCAAGCGCCTTCGTGGTCCGCGAGAAGGGTCATCGGGCCACTCGGGAAGCCGCCTGACGATGACGAAGACGACGATGACGACGAGGCCGGGTTGGCCACCCCACCGTCGTCGTCTGGCGCCGCGCTCGACGTGGTCTCTGCGTCGTCGCCTACTGGCTTGGGGCCGCCGTCGAGGGCCACCTCGCCCTCGGTGGCGTACTGGTCGAGCAGGTACGCGACGGCGTCTCCCGCCTGGACAGTGGCATACTGCGACGCCATCTTTGCCTCCAGTTGTCGCTGGAGGTCGCGCAGTCGGTCACGCTGATCCGCTGTGAGCTCGATATCCGGCATCGTCATTCATTCTCCGGCAGCTCACATGAATCCGACCCTGAAGCCGACGGGTATTCATTCGTCCACCACCGATACACATGTATGCGTGTGCGGAACTGGAAAGATGTCCTGCAGGATGTGACCGAGGCGAACGCCGACTCGGACGGCTGGCGCGCGGTCGGCGGGCGGCGTACGAACGGTGTCGGCGAGGACCTCTACGTTGGTCATCCTGCTGCCGGCCTCTTTCTCGTCAAGACCTACGCTCGAAACCCCTACGACGTAAACGGTGTGGGGGTTCGTGTCGCGCGAAAAGTCGACGACGGCCTCAAGCCGATCCTGCCCGACCGCGAGGAGGCAGGCCGATTCGCCGTCCGCTCACCTCCAGAGGACGAGAACGCCGCAAAGTCAATGGCGCGAAACGTCCGTGAAACGGTCAAGGCCCACGCCGACGCACCGACGGAGCCCGAACACCTGTTCGAGGACCTGATGGAGGCCGTCGAGAGCCCAGCGTTTGGACCGATGGCCTACGACCTCGCTGGACGCCCCGAGCCGCTCGACGACCTCGCTGACGAGTTCGAAGACGCGGAGGAACTTCTCTCCGCGGAACTCGACGACCTCGTCACCGAAGATGGCGTCGACCGCGGGTTCCAGTAGCCGTTGTGAGCCCCCGGAGACGGGGTTCGCGTCCGTCTTCGCGATCGAAACTGCAGCACGTACCGTATCGGTCAACTGCGAAAAAATTCGTGGGTTCGTCCGTCGCCAACGACGGACCGTGCGGGTCGGTTACTGGCGGACGACGTTCGTCGCGCGCGGACCCTTCGGGGATGATTCGATCTCGAACTCGACCTCCTGTCCTTCCTCGAGGTCCGGGCCGCCGACGTCTTCCATGTGGAAGAATACGTCCTCGTCGTCGTCTAGGCTGTCGTCGTCGCTCGAAATGAATCCGTAGCCGCCAGTGTCGTTGAAGAAGTCGACCTTACCGTTTGCCATTACAATATTCTATACCGGGCATTGGATGATAACGCTTCCGAGAGTCGCGCTACCACGACCCCGGACCATGACACGCACTTCACGCTCGGATTCGGGCGCGCGAGAGGCCATGTGTCGGCGCCCCTACGGTCAGTCTCCTCAATATGAAGAACCAGCGGGTGGTCGACGTGGTCGCCGGGACGCTGGTCGTGGAGGCCCCAGGCCGACTGCGGTCGTCGGGTTCAAGCCACCGGGTCTCTTCGGACAGCCATGGACGTTGACCGCTTCGTGCGGGACTACTACGAGGCGCTGCGTCGAGGCGAACCTCTCGATACCTACTTTCAGCAGGGTCCAGACATAGTGAAGATCGGCGTGTTCTCCCATCGGCTGGGCGGCGAGGCAGTCGCCGAGGCGCTCCGCGACCAGACCGCGCGAACCGAGGACTGGGCCGTTGAGAGCCGCGACCTCCGGACGTTCAGTCGTGACGGGTTCGCGCACTTTGTCGACGACGTACGTCTCGTGTGGACGGACACGCGTCGCGACCACCGCCATGACGTCGAGACGCGGTGGACTGGGCTGGTTGAACCACAGGGCGAAGAGCCGCTCTTTGTCTCGATGCACGTCAGCGCGGTCGTGGAGCGTAAGCGTACGGACCAGGGTGTAGAGCGTGCCCAGTGCGGCGTGGCCGGGCCACAGAGCGGCGCCGACGACGGGAGCGAGTAATGGTCGGCCCCAGCCTCTCGGACGACGAACGCAACTTGGCGAACTACCAGCTCACGGCTGGATTCGTCGCTCTCGTTGCCCTGTCTGGGGGGCTGGTCGCTCTCACGGCCGGCGGAACACTCGTCCAATTGGCCGGCGGCGTCGCCGCCGGCACTGTTCTGGGTCTCCTCCTCCTGCTCTTTCTCCGGCGGCTCTCCGTAGAGTTCGGTGTCGGGCGTACCTGAGCTAACTCATCCGGGCGAGCCAGCGCGACGGGTTGTCGAGTTCGTCCTCTGTCGGGAGGTTCTCCGGCTGGTCCCACACCCGTCCCGCCGCCCGTAGACCGCGGGCGTCTGCGACGGCAGTAAAAAACGCCCCACCGCGCTCGTACTGCTCGCGCTTGACGCCAAGGCCGAGTGCTCGGCGGAGCAGGCGTGTGACCGGCCCGCTGGCGTTACGACGGTTGTCGAGTCGCGCGCGAAGGTCCTCTGTCTCACCGTCGAACGCGCGGTCCATCACCAGTTCGGCGTAGCCCTCGACGGCCGTCATCGTGGCGTCGAGTTCGGCGAACGCAGTGCGGTCCATCCGCCCGTCCGAGAGAGCCTCGACGCTTCGCTCTATCCGCGACTCCACGTAGTCCGCGAGCCACGGGGCCGCCGCGAACTCGGCCGCGTGGGCCACCTCGTGAAAGGCGATCCATCGTCGAAACCGGTCGCGGTTGACGCCGAGGCTCTCCGCGGCGCGCACGAGGTTCGGGTGGACGACGTAGAGGGCGTGTCCCCCGTCCCTGAACGGCCGGGGGTCGTACTGCCCGAGGACGTGCCGGGCGAGAAAGCCCAGTCCCACCGCCAGTGCGGCTGTGTTCACCACGCGCGAGGGGGCGGTGAGGGCGGGTGACCCTGCCGCGTCGAACTGGCCGAAAACGCGCCGAAACGTCGCGACGTTCGCGTCGATCCAGTGGTGGCGGTCGTGTACTTCGATTTTCTCCGGCAGGTCGAAATCGAGGCCCGAGGCTGCCCGGATACGGTTGCGGGCCGCCCGGATGTCCGCGGCGTAGCCGGCGCGGTCCGCATCGTTCAGCGACAGGTCACCGGGGTCGGTCGACGCCTTTGCGGCCTCGGCCACCGCTCGCCAGTCGACCTTACCGGCGGCGTCCGTGGCGCCGCTGACTGCCCGGACACTCTTGAGTACGTTCACACCAGAACGTGGCGGTGATACGTCTAAACGGTTCGGTCGATCTGTCTGGAGAACGAACGAAAAGTCGATACCGGCGCTACAACTCGGCCTCGAAGTCCTCGAGGGCGTATGTTGGGTCGCCGCCACGGCGGTCAAGTGTCTCGTTGGCGAGCAGCCAGTAGACGACCGCGAGCGCGCGTCGGCCCTTGTTGTTCGTCGGGATGACGAGGTCGACGTTCGAAGTGGCGTTGTTCGAGTCACACATCGCGATCACGGGGATGCCGACCGTGATGGCCTCGGTAACCGCCTGTGCGTCGCCGATGGGGTCAGTGACGACGACCACGTCGGGTTCGATGTAGCCGGCGTAGTCGGGGTTCGTCAGCGTCCCCGGAATGAACCGTCCGGTCCGGGCTCGCGCGCCCACCGCGTCGGCGAACTGCTGTGCCGGGAACCGACCGTACTGGCGCGAGGAGGCCACGAGGACCTGCTCTTGACTGTAGTTCGCGAGAAAGGAGGCAGCCGTCCGGATGCGCCCGTCCGTCTGGCTCACGTCGAGGACGTAGAGACCGTCGTCGCGAACGCGGTGGATGAACCTCTCCATGTCTTGTGTCTTCTGCTGGGTTCCAATGTGGACGCCCGCGCCGAGATAGTCCTCGACGGGAATAAGCAGATCCGCCTCGTCGTCTGGCATGACGTCCTCGTCGAAGCGGGGGCCGGTGGCTTCTGGCTCTGGCTCTGGCTCTATCTCGTCGGTCTCTGTCTCCGTGTCGACCGTTTCGGGCTGTGCCTCTGTGTCGTCGCCCGTCGCCTCGGGCGCGTCGTCGGCCACTTCGGCCTCGGTCGCGCTCTCGCCGTCGGGGTCGTCTGCATTGTTCTGGTTCTGGCTCATGATGTTAGACTGCGTCGTCGGCTATCCGGATCAGCTCGTTCAGCTTTGCCGTCCGCTCGCCCCCGACCGCACCGGTCTTGACGAACGGCGCGTCGGTGGCGACAGCGAGATGGGCGATGGTGGTGTCTTCGGTCTCGCCCGAGCGATGCGAGATGACGGGTGTGAACCCGTTCGCGACCGCCAGGTTGATAGCGTCGACCGCGTCGGTGAGCGTCCCGATCTGATTCGGCTTGATCAGGATGCTGTTGCCGGCGCCGTCGTCGATGCCACGCTGGAGTCGCTCGACGTTCGTGACGAACAGGTCGTCGCCACAGATCTCCGTCCGCGACCCGACCCGGTCGGTCAGCGCCGCGAAGTCGCCGAACGCCTCCTCGTCGAGTGGGTCCTCGACGTACGCGAGGTCGTACTCGTCGACGAGTGAGGCGACGTAGTCGACCTGCTCGTCGGGCGTGCGCTCAACGTCGGTGTAGCGGTAGACACCGTCGTCGTCAACCAGTTCAGTGGCTGCGACATCGAGGCCCATCCGGATCTCGAACCCAAGGTCGTCGGCCACGGTCTCGATCGCCTCGTCGACGATCTCGAAGGCCGTCGCGTCGTCGGTCTGGGGTGCCCACGCGCCCTCATCACCCTTGCCCGCGGTGATGCCGTGGTCGTCGAACAGGTCGCCCACACGGCCGTGGACGCGTGCGTTCGCAAACGCCGCCTCGACGACGTTCGGCGCGCCGACGGGCACCGCGAGGAACTCTTGAATATCCGTTGCGTCTCGTGCGTGTTCGCCGCCGCCGACGACGTTACCCAGCGGCACCGGGAACGAGTCGCTCGACGGGCCGCGAAGCGCCCCGCCGAGATGCTGGTAGAGCGGCACGCCGATGGTGTCGGCTGCTGCCTTCGCGACCGCCATCGATATCGCGACAACGGCGTTCGCGCCGATCTCCGAGAGGTCGTCGGTGCCGTCGGCACCCCGAAGAGTAGCGTCGACAGCACGCTGGTCGCCCGCGTGAACCGTTCCTTCGAGGCGCGGGACCGCAAGCCGCCGCGCGGCTGCGATGGCCTCACCCGGGGGGA
The DNA here is from genome assembly GCA_937138675.1 of uncultured archaeon. Classification (GTDB taxonomy): domain Archaea; phylum Halobacteriota; class Halobacteria; order Halobacteriales; family Haloferacaceae; genus A07HB70. The sequence goes on from CAKZPG010000081.1 coordinate 15,662, forward strand.
GTTCGACCGCCTCGTATGCGCCTGTCGACGCTCCTGCGGGCGCGGCCGCGCGGCCGAAGCCGCCGTCCTCAGTGAGTACGTCGGCCTCGACGGTGGCGTTCCCGCGCGAGTCGAGTATGCGCCGGAGTTCGACGGAGTGGGCGCGGCTCATCGCCGCTCTGCTCCCTCGCGGCGCACAGTGAACGGTAGGACACCGGCGTCGTACTCTTCGGCGGCGACGAGAATCGGTTCGGACTGGTCGGTTCCGATCAGCACTGGCGCGCCGTAGGACACTTGGAGCGCGCGTGCCCCGAGGATCCGCGCCTTCTCGTAGCGGTTGTACCGCACCTGACCGCCGCTTTGTCGTCCGCTCATTGGTAGGGTGCTACGACGTCGACGAGGTCTCGATGCGAGACGAGCATCCGGCGACAGCAGTGTCGCTCGACGCCGAGTTCGTCGAGTACCGTCCCAGGGTCCTCGTCGCCCTCGCGGGTTCGCTCACGGAACTCCTCCCAGTGACGGCTCACGACGCTTCCACACGTGAAACACCGCACGGGTACCATCATAGTTAGCGGTAGGACTTCTGGTAGCGTGCCCGGGCGCCCGGACCGCCCCACTTTTTCGGTTCGGTCTGCCGGACATCGTTAACCAGCAGCGAGCGGTCGAACTCCATGTATGCATCACGGAGTTCGGCGTCGTTTGTGAACTCGACCAGGCCCCGAGCGATCGCGGTCCGGACAGCGTCGGCCTGGCCGCTGAACCCGCCGCCTTCGACGCTCACGTCGACGTCGACACCCTCGCGTAGGTCGTTTTCGACGACGCGAAACGGCTCCAGCATCTTGAGCCGTGCGAGTTCGGGTTCGGTCAGTTCGACCGGTTGTGCGTTGACCCGCACGCGGCCGGCGCCCTCGCGGACCGTTGCCCGCGCGACAGCCGTCTTCTTCTTGCCGCTTGTGTTCGTTACCATGTGACGTTCGCTCCGAGTTGTTCGGACACCTCACCTAGCGAGGTGAAGTTGATGTTCGACAGCCGATCCAGCGACGTGCCCTCTACGACCTCGCCCTCCTCGTCGAAGGGGGCACCGACGTAGACACGGACGTTCTCGAACGCCTCCCGCCCGCGGACAGTTTTATATGGCACCATCCCCCGAATTGCTCGCTTCATGATCCCGTCGGGGCGCTTCGGATAGTACGGCCCGGAGTCAGAGCCGATGTCAGCACGCTTGCGGTAGACCGCCATCGTCGACTCCTCGTTGCCCGTGATAACTGCGCGCTCGGCGTTGACGACCGCAACACGGGCGCCGTCCATCGCCCGCGCTGCCACTTCACTCGAGACGCGCCCGAGGATACAGTCCCCGGCGTCAACTACCAGGTCGGCGTCAAACTCGGCGGCGTTCATCGGACCACCCGCACGTTCGACCCCTGGGGGTTCTCGTCCATTAGCTGTTCCAGTGCCACGGCGCTGCCGACCTCCTCGATCTTCGTCTTTGCTGTCGAGGAGAAGTCGACTGCGGCGACGGTGACGTCAGTCCGGAGGACTCCGGAGCCCAGCACTTTGCCGGGCACGATCACTGTCTCCTCGGGCCGTGCGTACCGCTCGATACGCCCGAGGTTCACCTCCGCATGGGTACGCCGCGGCTTCTCGAGTCGGTCGGCGACGTCCTGCCAGACGCCGACACTAGACTCTCGGGCCGCCGACTTCAGATCGGCAACCAGCCGCTCAAGTTTTGGATTCGTCTTGCTCATAATGTATCGTGTGTGCCACAGAGAACGAGCCGCGAGCAGTGCAGGGAGCAGGATTCGAACCTGCGAACCCCTATGGGACAGCGCCCTGAACGCTGCGCCGTTGACCTGACTTGGCTATCCCTGCTCGCGGCCGATGATACCTCGCGCCCCCTCAAACCGGTTTCGATCCGGGGTCCGGCTGTCGCTTCGCCCATGACGTTCGCGAGGCTGGCGACGGGCGTCCCGGCCGACTGGTGGGGGAGCGTGGTCATCTCTAAACGGCGACAGTCTCTCTCAGTTCGACCGCGCGCGAACCGATCGACTCGGCCGCGCGCAGGACCAGTTCTTCGACGGAGAACGAGCCGTCGGACTCGACGTGGAAGACGAAGGCACCCGGGATGTCCTCCACGTCGACCTCCTTCCCCGGGTAGCGCTCCCGCAGGTCGTTCCCGAACGAGTCTGTGAGGACAAGGTCGCCCTCTGCGACGTCGTCGTCGGTCGCTTCGGGGGCGCCTTCCTCGATGACGCCGCGAACGATCTGGGGCCCATCATCGTCCTCAAACTCGTCGCGGTCGCCAGCGACGACGGTCTGCTGGAGGTGCCGGTAGCCGACGGCCACGCCGCCCTGCTGTTTAGCGTGTGTCTTGCCGGACTCGAGCACCGCCTCAGCCTCCAGTTCGAGCCGCTGGTTCTCCTTCAACTGGATGATCGGCACGTCGTCGTCGGCAGGCCGGACGAGATCGTCGCTCGTCTGGATATCTCCGGAGTATGCCGTCGCCGGCCCCTCGACGTCCAGCGCGATCGTGACCGTATCCCCCAGCTCGAAGTCGTCGAGCGGGGTCGTCAGCGGGACGAGTCCAAGTCGCAGGCCGATCATCTCGTCGAACATCACCGACGAGTTCTCAACGACGCGGAGATGCTCGATCGAGAACGTCGGCACGTCCGCGACGATCGCCCGGCGGACCCCATTTGCGAGCGCAGGGGTCAGCCCGCGGACGAGAAAGCGCGCGGAGCGCTCCGACCGGTCGACGAACTCAACCTCGAACCCGTCGGCTCCGCTCATAGGCGTCTGTTCTTCGGAGCCCGGGTGCCGTCGTGGGGGATCGGGGTGACGTCCTCGATCCGACCGATCTCGAGTCCGGCACGGGCGAGCGCACGGATCGCGGCCTGGGCGCCCGGCCCGGGGGATTTGTTGAGATTCCCGCCGGGACCGCGCACGCGGACGTGGACACCATCGATGCCAGCAGCCTGTACCTCCTCGGCGATGACCTCTGCCATCTGCATCGCGGCGTACGGCGACGCCTCGTCACGATTCTGCTTCACGACCGTCCCACCCGAGGACTTCGCGACCGTCTCGGCGCCAGTCTGGTCGGTGACGGTCATCAGCGTATTGTTGAACGAGGCGTGGATGTGGGCGATTCCCCACTTCCCGCCTGGTCCCTCTGACTCGCTCATTCTTGTCCCTCCGCGCGCTCTGGGTGAAGGTCGTCAGCGAGCGGACTCATCTCGTCGAACGCGACAGCGTCCTCCTCGGTCACCGCAACGGTTCGACCCGGCCGGTCGATCCGCGCGCCGTCGACGATAACGTGGCCGTGGACCACGAACTGGCGGGCCTGCTGTGGCGTGCTCGCCATCCCTTGCCGGTAGACGATCGACTGGAGCCGACGCTCTAACAGGTCGGTCACGGTGAGCGAGAGCACGTCGCTGATATCGTCTTGATCGCCCAGCACGCCGATCCGGCGCAGTCGAGCGAGAAACTCCGTGCCCTCTGCATTCGCGATCTCGGCATCGCCCTGTGCCTCGCCGAGCAGTCGGCGGGCCTCCCGCCTGAACCGGCGAAGCTGGGACTGCGACCGCCACAGCTCCTGTTTGTTCTTCAGGCCGTACGTCGAGAGCATGTTGCCCTCGTCGGCGATGCGCTCACCCTGGTAGGGGTGGTTCGGGGTCTCGTAGCGCTTGGTGTTCTGTCCGGTACTCATTTACTCGTCCTCGCTCTCGGCTTCCTCTTCCATCTCCTCGCGAATCTGCTCGACGTTGACACCGATGGTACCTTCCGACCGCCCGGTGGACTTTGTGCGCTGGCCGCGGACCTTCTGGCCGCGCTTGTGACGGACGCCCCTGTACGAGTCGATCATCTTCATCCGGTTGATATCCTGCCGGCGGGTCTCGGTGAGGTCCGACCCAGTTTCGTGGGTCGTCTCACCGGTGTAGAAGTCGTTGCGCCGGTTGGCCATCCACTCGGGGAGTGCGTCGCCAAGGCCTTCGACCGCGTCAACGACACGGTCGATCTCCTCGTCCTCCAGCCGACCGAACGTTGCAGTTCGGTCGACGTCGGCGTTCTCGGCGACGATCCGTGCGGTTCGCTTCCCGATACCTCTCATCTCGGTCAGGCTTCGCTCGACACTTTTTGTACCGTCGAGATCTGTCTGTCCGATCCGGACAAAGTAACGGAGGTCGTCCTCCTCGTCGTCCGGGCTCGTGTCGTCCGGTGGTTCTGCACTCATGGCTTGGGTTAACTGCTCTCGTGATGCGTTGCGGCGGGGATTCGAACCCCGGAGGCAGTGATGCCACAGAGTTAGCAACCCTGCGCCTTGGGCCACTTGGCTACCGCAACCCGCGTTCATCGTCGCCCCCTCGGACTCGGGGGTAGATCCCCCTACATCAGTCGCGTCCCATATAATTCGGTTCCGCAACTTAAGCGTCACGACACGCCCGGAGGCGTGCGACCGCTTCTCACTACACGCTTGGGCCCTTAGAGCCCAATAATCTCACGGGCCTCCGTTGTCGTCGCGACTGGCCGCCCGAGTTGCTCCGCCAGGTCAGCCGTCCGGGCGACGAGCTGTGCGTTCGAACTGGCCGGCTCGCCCCGTCGGTAGTAGAGATTGTCCTCCATCCCGACACGGGCGTGCCCGCCAACGAGCATCGATGTGGTGGTGACCGGCAGCTGATACGGCCCGAAGCCGAGGACGTTCACTTCCGCCCCTGCCGGCACGTCGTCGAGATGCGAGAGCAGGCGTCGCGGTGAGGGCGGCGAGGTTGTCCCGCCGCCGAAGACGAGGTTGAGATACGGTGGGTCAGCGACGTCGGCTCGCTCAATGAACGCCAACGTCTCATTCAGATGGCCATCGTTAAACACCTCCAGTTCGGGCTTTATCCCCCGGTCCAGCATCTCGTCGTGCAGGCGGTCGACAAACTCCCGAGTGTTCTCGCTCGTCAGGTGGTCGTAGCGGTTGAGCGGCCCCATGTCGAGACTCGCCATCTCCGGAGCCGGGTCTGTTCGGAGCGGCTCCATCCGCAGGTCCTCTGGTGCCTCCGTCCCACCCGTCGAGTGTTGCAGGATCACGTCGTCCGTCGCCTCGCGCACGGCATCGGCGACCGCTTGGAACCGCTCGGTCGCGAACGCGCGCTCGCCGTTTTCCTGGCGCGCGTGGAGGTGGACGACACTCGCGCCTGCCGCCTCGCACTCTGCGGCCGCCTGCCCTATCTCGGCCGGCGACTCCGGCAGGTTCGGGTTCGCCTCCTTTCCGTGGACGCCGCCGGTCAGCGCCGCCGTGACGACGACAGGCGACCCGTCGTGGTAGGCGGCGTTCACGACCCGTCGGCCTCAGCGTTCGCACGGAATATCTCGCAGTCCTCGGTCGGGTCGAGGTCGTACCGGCCGTTACAGATGTCCGCGCGCATCGGCTGGACGAACTCCTCGGCGACCGTACAGTACGCCCGGGCGACGTCGAAGCTCTGGTCGCCCTCGTCGGCACGGTAATCTAGATGGGGGCATCTTGCCATGACATCAGGGTTGGGGGAGCCGGTCTTAAGTCTGGCCAGCGGCAGAGTGGCGCTCTGGCAGCGTGTCTGGCCAGCATTAGACGTCAGTCGCCGTTCCCGCCGTCCGTGAACGCTGTCCGCTCGCCGTCGTCCCTGCTCTCAGACGAGACGCTCAGGTAGTCGTCGTTTATTTCCCAGCCGCCATCGCCGTCTCTGATCATGTACTCGCCGTAGTACGGCACGCGGTTCGCGACCACTTCGCGGAACGCCGTGCGTATCTCCGCGCGTGTCATCTCGCCCATCGACCGAAGGTCGTCGTTACGGTTCAGACAGCCTTTGAGCTTCCCGTCGTGGGTCACTCGCACTCGTCCGCAGCTCGCACAGAAGTCGGGGTTCTCGACCGGGTCGACAATCTCTACCATCCCGCCCTCCGCGCTCTCGCCGCCTATCCAGTATCGCCGCCGGCCGTGCATCTTGCGGCGTTCTACCCGTTTGGCCCTCTCTGCCAGCCAGTCATGGACCCGCCCGATGTCGACGCTCCACTCCGGTCGCCCCGTCAGTTCGGGCATATACTCGATAAGCTGGAGGCGCACCCCGTTCTCGCGGGCGACGTACTCCACCATCTCCTCAACGTACCCCTTGGTATGCTCGAAAACGACCATGTTCAGCTTCACTGGTGTGAGCCCCGTCTCGACGGCGGCGCGGACGCCCGTCATCACTTGGTCGTATGCCCCTGATTGGGTCACCTCCCTGAACGCTTCGGGGTCGAGGGCGTCCTGCGAGACGTTCACCCGAGAGAGCCCGGCGTTGACCAGCCCCTCGGCGCGGCCGGGGAGGAAGGTGCCGTTGGTGGTCATCGACACCACCATACTGTCGGGGACGCGCCGAACGATCTCCTCCAAGTCCTCCCGAAGCATCGGCTCTCCGCCCGTGAACTTCACCTCCTCGACGTCAAACTCGTCGACGACCTCCAGAAACCGTACCACGTCGTCCGCGGTCATCTCATTGTCCCGCGGCGCCATCGGCCCGCGCGTGTCGCCAAGGCCCTCGTTGTGACAGTAGACGCAGTCGAAGTTACACCGGTCCGTCAGCGACACCCGCACCCCGGTCACGGCCCGGTCGAAGTCGTCAACGAGTGGCACACCCACTGAATTCCTCGCGAACGATTAAATAGGCGGGGCGACGCGTCCGAGACGAAATCACGAGTGGTTACATTCGGCCCCGATCGGAGACAGTCCCAGTTGCGCCCACGCCACGGGTCGGAAACCCTTATTCCGTCGAGACGAGGAGACAGAAATCATGGACGAGGCGACGGTGCGAGAGCGGCTTCACGCGGTCGAGGACCCGGATCTCGGCGGTGATATCGTCGCGCTCGGACTCGTGAACGCCGTCGACGTTGACAACGACCGGATCCGAATATCGCTTGCGCTCGGAGCGCCCTACTCGCCGACGGAGAGCCGGATCGCGGCACGGGTACGCGAGGAACTGACCGGCGTGGTTGGTGACCGGGAGATACAGCTCTCGGCGCGAATCGACGACCCCGAGCTTAGCCAGCCGAACGCGGATACCGACGAGGACGCCGATGCGGGCCCGGTACTCCCGGGCGTGAAAAACGTCGTCGCCGTTGCGTCGGGTAAGGGTGGCGTCGGCAAGTCGACTGTCGCGGTGAACCTCGCGGCGGGGCTCTCGAAGCTGGGCGCGCGGGTCGGCCTGTTCGATGCTGATATATACGGCCCGAATGTCCCGCGGATGGTTGCGGCCGACGAGGCGCCACGGGCGACAGCGGAAGACCGCATCGTCCCGCCCGAGAGATACGGAATAAAACTGATGAGTATGGCCTTTCTTGTCGGCGAGGACGACCCCGTTATCTGGCGAGGCCCGATGGTCCACAAAGTCCTGACCCAGCTTGTGGAGGACGTCGTGTGGGGCGAACTCGACTACATGATTCTCGACCTGCCGCCAGGGACGGGCGACACGCAGCTGACGATCCTCCAGACGCTTCCACTCGCGGGCGCTGTCGTCGTCACGACGCCGCAGGACGTCGCCGTCGACGACGCCCGCAAGGGTCTGCGGATGTTCGACCGCCACGACACGCCGGTGGTCGGTATTGTCGAGAACATGGCGGGGTACCGGTGTCCCTCCTGCGGCGAGGCCCACGACCTGTTCGGCCGAGGTGGCGGCGCGGCGTTCGCCCGGACGAACGACCTCGCGCTACTCGGCTCGATCCCGCTCGACCCCGAGGTCCGAGTAGGTGGCGACGAGGGCGCGCCCGCGGTTCTCGACGAGGGCGACACCGCCGACTCGTTGCGGGTGGCGACCGAGAACGTCGCCGACGCCGTCGGTCTCGTAAAGCGCCGTAGGGTGGCAGAACGACACGGCGGCGACCCAGCCGAACAACTGCCTGTCGGTGACGACGTCGACAGGGACTAACCCCTCCCACCCATCTCTCGACCGTGACCCGGCAGGAACGGCTTTCGAACCCCTACGGAATGGACGAGGACTGTACGAACTGCGCCCGCGCAGAGACGCGCGAGTGCGTCGTCCACGGTTATGGCGACGCCGAGGCGGAGTTTCTCGTTGTCGGTGAGACACCAACCCCCGGCGCGCAGGCAACGGGCGTCCCGTTCACCGGCGACGCCGCGGGCGAGCGCCTTCAGGCCGCGCTCGGCGAGCTGGGCCTCTCGCGCTCCCAGCCGGACGATCCCGAGCCTGCGCTTCAGAACGTCTATCTCACCTACCTCACACGGTGTCACGGCCCCGAGGCCCCAACTGACGAGGAGATACGGGCCTGCGAACCGTTCCTCAACGCTGAAATTCGGACAATCAACCCGGAGATACTCGTTCCCGTCGGCGAGCGGACACTCCGGACGCTCGCGCCAGACTACACGACGACGGCACCCGACCAGTTCGATATCGACGAGGCCCACGCAACGGCGATCCGGGGACGCGGGTTCGAACTCGTCCCGATGCGACGGCTCGACGAGCAGACCAACACGGAGACGACGGCGTTCGTCGACCGTATGCATGACCTGATGGCGGGCGACTACCGCCAGACCAAGGGGCGGCGCTCGCGGTGATCGACGGCAACCGAAACCACGAAGCGACCGGGGCCTTGAGCGTGGTTATGCCCACGCTTGTCGCCATACCGGGTCGCCACACGGAGGCGCCGCCGTGCCAACGATAGTCGTCCCCGCGGCCCCACCCCGTCCGGGACTTGTTCTCACCGGGCTCGCTGCCGAAGCGCCCGTCTCTGCAGTTGAGGCAGCCCGTCTTTACAAAGCCTGTTTCCGCGACGCGCTCTCGGCAGCCGACGTCGCCGGAGGAGACCTCATCGTCACCTACCCCTCTGCCGACCGCGTGGGCACGAACGAAGACGGGACTGGCCCCGAAGCGGCCGTCCGGGCCGCTGCCACGCCGGCGCTCTCTGCCCCTGCAGAGGTCCGGTTCGAAGTCCAGGTGGGGTCGACGCCGAGCGCGCGTCTCGGCAACGTCGTCACGCATCTTCTGCGTGAGGAGGAGGTGTCGAGCGTTGGCTATCTCTTACCCTCTGCCTACAACACCCCACGGACGGTTCTCGATAGTGCGGCGATGAAATCGCGGTCCGCGGACCTCGTTCTCGGCCCCGCACCCGACGGCCGGGTCCACTACGCCGCATTCGCCGACGCCTCGCTCAACTTCGCTGACTCGCTTGCCCCCCCGGCGCTCGACGGCCTCGCCGCCAGCGCCGCCGAGGCCGAGGTTGCGACGGATTTTGTCGAAACACGGCCGCTTCTCGAACGTGCTGCCGACCTGCCGACGCTACTTGCTACCGTCTCGGCCCGCCGTCGCGCCGGCCGGACAGTGCCCGAACGCGTCGCAGCGGTCGTCGATGAGCTTGGGCTAAGACTGGAAGCAGACGACGACGACGACGCGCTACGGGTCGTCCGGGACTGACCGAAAGATTGTAGCACGCGTCGACACCTAAGATATCTGCGGTGGGATGGCAGAGTGGACTATTGCGCCTGTCTTGAGAACAGGTGGCCTTTGGCCTCCTGGGTTCGAATCCCAGTCCCACCGGTATCTGGCCGCAGTCCTGCGATGATAGCTTCCGACCGAGCGGGATGGTAGAGTGGACTACTGCAGTTGCCCGGAGAGTGGGCAGTCTCTGGACTTTTGAGTTCGAATTTCCGTCCCATCGATGTCCGGTTCCTGTGTCACGCCACCGTCACTCCGGCGTACAGTGTGTGATGTCGTCGCCCACGAGCGCCGAGATGAGAGCCGCCGGCGTGACGTAACGCCTTTGCTCCACGACTCATAGGCGAAGGTATGGACTGGCCACACGACCCTGATGGTGAGCAGGGGAGCGAGGGGCGACGCAAGTACGGCCACGCGGTTCTCGCTAAGAAGGTGGGCGACGATGACTTCCCAATCACTGCCGAGTGGTACGTCTCCGAGTTCGGTGACCACCCTGTTCGCCTCGACCACGAACGGGTCGTTTCGGTGGCGGAGATTTTCAAAGGCGTCGAAGCGGAGGAGTTCGCGGACTTCGTGGAGTTTCACCGTGTCGTTGGCCGGGCGATGCGCGAGAACGATCTTTGGTTCGACGCGGAGTCGGAGACGGTCCCCGGGAACTGACCGAAGTCGACCGGTGTGGCGGGTCCGGTCCGACCGGTAGAAGGGTCTATCGAGACTTCATCAAGCAAGACAATCCCGAACGCACCGCATCGTCCGCCGACATGGTTTCGCGTGGCGAGGCGCCACCCCCACGAGTAGATCTCCGCGATACCCACTCGTTCCGTAGGCTAGCCAGTAGAACCTCACCTTCTCTGTCGGCGCCTCGGCATTAAAGTCGTAGGACGCTCTACCAGCCGTCGTGTCGGATCTACCAGCCGTTCGCGAGCCCCGGCCAGACGACCTCGACGCAGTCACCGCCATGTGGGTCGATCTCGCGACTGACCAGTGCCGACACGGGTCGCACCTCGTCGCCGATGACAACGCCAGCGCCGCGCGCGAGGGGCTCGCCGGACGCGTTGTCGCCGACGGCCTCCGCGTCGCGGGCGGTGACGACCTGGTCGGGTTCGTCACATTCGAACTGGAGCGTGGCCAGTATAAGCAGGACCGGTCGCGCGGGCTGGTCCACGACCTCTATGTCGTTCCGGAGTGGCGCGACAAAGGCATCGGGAGTCGACTACTGAGCGCCGCAGAAACGGCGCTTGCGGACCGCGGTGCAGAGGTCGTCGCCGTCCAGGCGCTGGCGCCGAACGCAGCCGCCAGACGGATGTACGAGCGTCACGGCTACACTGTCCACCGCGTCGAGATGGAGCGGCCAGTCGCCGATAGAAACGACACCAATACAAGCGACGACTAACGAGTATCGCCAGCGCCAGGAGAGCATGGGTGGTTCATGCGCTCGACTTGTAATCGAGAATCCGTGGGTTCGAATCCCACTCCTGGCTGTCTTGCGAACGCGACAGCAGACGGCGGGAATGCTGTGCGGATGCGATATGTAGCGAGCGGAAGTCCACTCTTTCAGCTACCGGAGAGTATCAGCTACTGTCGGCTAGTCGGTCGCAACAGACTCATGCTGTGTAGATGCTTATCACACGTCATAGCGGCCTCGAACGGCGCGCGCGTCGAACTATCACGATCGACCGCAGGCGCATCGCGTCAGTATTAAGTACACAACTGTCCCGCGATAAGCTATCCTATGACCGGCACGCTCACCGAAAAGATTCTTGAAGACCACCTCGTCGAGGGGGCGATCGAAGCGGGCGAGGAGATCGGGATCGACGTCGACCAGACGCTCGCACACGACCTCACGGGCACGATGGTCTGGCTCCAGTTCGAAGCGCTGGAGTTGGACGAGGTCAAAGTTGACGAGGCGGTCCAGCACTGCGACCACCAGACCTACCAGAGCGACTACCGTACCTCTGACGACCACCGCTACCTCCGCTCTGCCTGTGGCACCTACGGCGCGTACTTTTCCCGCCCCGGAACCGGTATCTGCCACCAGGTCCACAAGGAGAACTTCACGGCGCCCGGAAAAGTAATAATCGGTGCCGATTCGCATACGCCGACCGCAGGCGGTCTCGGGCAGATCGGTATCGGATCTGGCGGTCTCGACGTCGCTGTGGCGATGGGCGGCGCGCCGTATTATCTCGAGATGCCGGAGGTCGTGAACGTCCGACTCAGGGGCGAACTCCCCGAGTGGGCGACCGCGAAAGATATTATCCTTGAGCTGTTGAGGCGGCTCTCGGTCAAGGGCGGCGTTGGCAAGATATTCGAGTACACCGGCTCGGGTGCCAGGTCGCTCTCGGCGCACGAGCGTACCGTCATCACGAATATGGGGACGGAACTCGGCGCCACTACTTCCATCTTCCCGACCGACGAGAAGACCCGGGAGTTCCTCGCACGCCTCGGGCGGGCTGACGAGTATGTCGAACTGAAACCGGACGACAACGCGGAGTACGACGGCGAGATTGTTGTCGACCTGAGCGACTTGGAGCCGCTCGTCTCTGCTCCCTCAATGCCGGACAACGTCGTTCCCGTCCGCGAGGCTGCGGGGACGCCGGTGGACCAGGTGCTGGTCGGCTCCTGTACGAACGGCGCCTACGAGGACGTCTTGCCGGTCGCGAAACTGCTGGAGGGCCGCCAGACCGCGAAAACCGTTGATACGACAGTCGCGCCGGGGTCGAAGCAGGCCGCGGAGATGCTTGCACGAAACGGCTGGACGGCCGAGCTGATGGCCGCGGGTGTGAACATGTCCGAGGCGACCTGTGGCGCCTGTATCGGAGCCGGCCACGTTCCGGCCTCCGATTCCGTCTCGCTCCGAACGTTCAACCGCAACTTCGAGGGCCGTTCCGGGATGGAGGAGGATGCAGTCTACCTCTGCTCGCCCGAGGTCGCGGCCGTGAGTGCACTGACTGGCGAGATAACGGACCCGCGGGACGTCGCCGACGATCTCGGCCTCACGTCACCTGGGTTCGAACTCCCAGAGGAGTATATTGGCGCGAGCGACTCCGATATCATCAATCCCGCACAGGCTGTCGACAACTCGCCGGTCAAGGGGCCGAACATCAGGTCAGTCCCACTGGGCGACCCGCTCGGCGCCCATCTCGAGGGCGATGCGCTGTTGAAGATGCCGGACAACATCACTACCGACCACGTTATTCCGGCGACACAGGAGGTGTCGGTGCTGCGCTCGAACGTGCCCGAACTCTCGACACACACGCTGAAGCGCGTCGACCCAACTTTTGCCGAGCGTGCTGCTGAGGCCGACGGCGGGTGGCTGGTCGCTGGGGAGAACTACGGTCAGGGGTCCTCGCGTGAACACGCCGCGCTCTGCCCAATGTACCTCGGGATTCATGGTGTCCTCGCGCAGAGCTTCGCCCGCATTCACAAGGCGAATCTGTTCAACTTCGGTCTGCTCCCACTCGTCGTCGACGACGAGACCTGCGAGCGTATCGACGAGGGTGACCATGTCGAGGTGGTCGACGACGTTCGTGAGGCCGTCGCGAATGGGCAAGAGACGTTCACGATCCGGGTCGACCACGAGTGGAAGGCCACTGCCCACCTCGACGCGAACGGCCGTGAGCGGGAGCTGCTGGCCGCAGGCGGGAAGCTCCCCCACACCCGCGAGCAGTTCGCCTGAGCAGCCACTCACGTGGCCGTGGTCAGGCCGACGCTCTCAGATCCCTCGATAGACGACGCTCGCCAGTTCGTTGAGAGCCCGGCCGCACCTGCTCCGGCACGATGATATCGCCGGCTGCGACACCCGAGACGGAGCAACCGCTCCGGCCCGCGGACGCCGTATCCGACGCATGTGTGATCCAGACGAAACCACCCGTAGACAAGCCCGCGTGGTCGTCTTTCTGCGCTCAGGCTGTGTCCTCGCGTTCGAGACGCAGGCCGGTGTCTAGAGGCGTCAGCAGTATGTCCGCGTCGAGCAGATTGGCCTCGTAGGCCACTGTCCGGTCGACGTAGAGGCGAAGCCCCGTGTCCGTGCCTCGAAGTACCGCTCGTGCACCGTCGTAGGTCGGGTCCGTCTCGATCACGACTGCGTCAGACTCCTCGCGGATGGCAAGCGTCTCACCGGTGCCGAACGGGAGTTGGTCCCTGAAGCCGTCGGGAATGTCGACGCTCGCGCGTTTCGCGTGGTCCTCGAACGAGGTGATATGCGTCGTGTCACTCATTATTTTTGTGGACGGACAGTGGCGGTGTGAAACACCCCACTCTGCTCGGTCTGACGGCCTCGCTGAGAGTGGGGCTTCCTACTTCTCTGACACACTTTTTGAGTGGGGTTGACTGCGAAGTCTCATCCGCCACAGGGAACGCAGTCTCCACAAGCGTTGATTCGGAATATCCAACTCCAATTGGCTCGACAGGAGAGTTCCACGGGCTGACACACGCTTTTTCTCGCGGTTGAATGTCGGCCAGGCGTCCTACTCCCGCACGGAGCGAGCCGTCCCGTCCGGGACGGCGAGTGAGTCGGGAGCGGTGGCACAGAACGCCCATCTTATGTCATTTACGTGGCGCTCCCGTCATAATGGTATCGCCGTAAGGATAGGTAATGACGGCACTGTATTCCCACCCGACTGCGCTCCTTGTCCGCTGGCGCGGACTGCGGTGCTCGTTGAGCGTGGGGGCCTCGTGTCTACTTTCAGCTAATTTTTACCGCTTCTAACGAATTTTTAATCTTGGGTTCGACGCAGATGTATGGAGCTTCGCTCGTGCTACTTCTGCGGCATCGCCGGTCGGACGGTCCAGTCGCGCCCCGTCTCCGGCGTTGACGTAACGCTCTGCCCGCGGTGTGAAGAGAAATTCAACAGTCTCCGGACTGCGACAGAGGGTGAGAATGATACGACGGCGGCGACGCCGGTGACATTCGACAGACCCGCTTCGGGGCCCGAAGGGCCGGACGGGCCGGCGCCGGCAACGAGCGAGCAACAAGACTCGGCGACAAAGCCGTCGCCGGGTGACGGTGACGACCCGGGAAAGAGTACGGAGGCGGGCAACGACACGAACAACGGTTCTGGCGACGACGGCTCGTCCGGACTCCCGGGCCTCACCGCCGCGGACCGTGGGTCACGCTCGACTTACCGGAAGGCCCTGCGACTTCTCCGTAATCGAGAGTTCCCGATGGCACGGTCAGATATGGTGGGCCTGCTCTCGAGCGCCTACGATCTTGACCGCGAGGAGTGTGACCAGCTGCTCGACCTGTGTGTCGACCGCGGCTTCCTTGCCGAGGAGGACGGCGAACTCAAACAACTGTAATCAGTCGCTGTGTTCAGGGTCGACGGGCGGTGTAGGCGCTGGCGGCTCTGTCTGCTCCCGAGGTTCCTCGGTCTCTTCGCCGTCTAAGAGGGCGTCGAAACGGAGCGCTGCGATAACACCGAGGAACGTCGCAACGAACGTCGTCGCCAGCCCAACTCCACGGCCCGTCCCGACCGCGGCGAGAACAACCACGATTCCCCCAACGACAATCAGTCCGTCGCGTTCGCGCTGCCAGTCCATACCAGCGATTGTTGCGTAAGGCACCTAAGCACGGCGGTGTTTACTAATACTACAAATTAGACAGGCGCACTGTTAGGTCGTTCGCTTACCCTCGCATTTGGCGCCGTCTTCGCGGCCAGCATCGTGAGCACCGGGCTGGCGACGTCTGTGATTAAGTTGGGGACTGAGAACCGCGTGTCGCAGCACCCGGCGCTCGGGGCAGAGACCCCGCGGTTATGTGTGACTTCCGACGACCACACCGGGACGCTTGCCGAGGCCGAACTACCGGCGCCGGGCTCCGACCGCACGACTGCTCGGCAGGCCGTCAGACCGGTCGCCACCGTCCCCGACAGGACTGCGAGCGCACGCGGGAAGGCCCAACTCGCTCTCGAAACTGTTCACGCGGACCTCCGGAGCGCCCGCTCACAGGCAGAGTGTTCAGTCGGTAGTGTCGCGATATCGAACGTAGGACACGTGATCGTGTGCTCGACAGCCTTGTGACCCGACGACGAGAACGAGTATTGGCGCGCGGGCTGGGGCGAATCAGTGCCTGATTCCACGCCTTGGAGACGGAGGTCGGTCGCGCTGAGCTAAGAGCCGTGGGGGCTCAGTAGCTTCGCGACTTCGGCTCGTACGTCTTCGACTCGCCCTCCAGCACAACCGGTTTGTACCAGAGACGGGGCTCGCCGTCCGTCCACGTCAGCATCGTATGCTTGAGCCACTCGTCGTCCTTTCGCTCCTGGTGCTCCTTGCGCCAGTGAGCGCCCCGGAACTCGTCGCGTGCGAGGGCGCCGAGCGTGATGGCCTCGGCAAGGTCGAGGACGTTCCGCGTCTCGATTGTGTGGATGAGATCGGTGTTGAACGTCCGCGACGGGTCGGAGACGTAGACGTCCTGATAGCGCTCGCGGGCCACGCGGATATCCGCTAGCGCGTCTTTGAGGTTCTCCTCCTCCCGGAATACGTTGACGTTCTGGGTCATCGTCTTCTGGACATCAGCACGAACCGAGGCGTGGTTGACCCCCTCTTCCTTGTTTAGGAGGCGGTCGACCCGTGCGCGTTCGCGTTCGACGGCCCGGTCTACCGTCTCGGCCGGGCTGAGCGTAGAGCTGCCCGGCGCTGCCGCGGTTCCGCCGTCGGCAGCCACGTCGTCGCGAGTGAGGCCCACTTCACCGAGCTGGACTGGGGAGTCAATGCTCCCGATCTCGCTGTCTCCCGTTTCGCCGACGGTTATTCTAGCTGGCTCGAACTCTCCACCCGCAGCATGCTTGCCGGCGCGGGCGCCAAAGACGATGAGCTCGGGCAGGGCGTTCCCGCCAAGGCGATTCGAGCCGTGGACAGACGCACAGGCGCACTCGCCAACGGCGTACAGCCCTGAGACGCAGGTTTCGCCGTGTTCGTTCGTCTCGACGCCGCCCATCGCATAGTGCTGCCCGGGCTTGACTGGCATCGGCTCGGTCAGTCCGTCGACACCCTCAAAGTCCTCAGCGAGATGAAGAATGTTCTCAAGCCTGTCGGTGATGCGCTCCTCACCGAGGTGGCGCATATCAAGGTCGATATACTCGTCTTCGATGCCCCGGCCCTCGTTGATTTCGGTCAGTTCGGCGCGGGAAACGACGTCGCGGGAGGCGAGTTCGCCGGCGTTGTTCGCGTAGCCATGTTCGAACATGAACCGCTCGTTGTCATCGTTGAGCAGGATACCACCCTCGCCGCGAACGCCCTCGGAGATGAGAACGCCCGTCGACGGCAGCGTGGTCGGGTGGAACTGAATCATCTCCATATCCTCGATGGGGACACCTGCGCGGTAGGCCATCGCCACGCCGTCGCCGGTGTTCGCCACCGCGTTCGTGGTGTGGTCGTACACCTGACCGGGGCCGCCGGTCGCGAGAACAACACCATCACGAGCCTTGAATCCGGACAGTTCGCCGGACTTGATATCGTAGGCGACAACACCGTGGCACTCGCGGTTCTCCGGGTCGTCTGCGTCAGTCACCGCGAGGTCCGAGACGTACCACTCGTCGTACACCTCGATACCCCGCTTGACCACCTGCTCGTAGAGCGTGTGAAGCAGGTGATGGCCGGTCTCCGCGCCTGCGTAGGTAGTCCGCGGGAAGGAGAGCCCGCCGAACGGCCGTTGGGACACCCGTCCGTCGTCGTCCCGTGAGAACGCCATCCCCCAGTGCTCGAGTTGGATGACCTCTTCTGGACTGTCCTGACACAGCGTCTCCACCGCAGGGGCGTCCCCGAGGTAGTCGGAGCCTTTCATCGTGTCGTAGGCGTGGTCCTCCCACGAGTCTCCCTCGCGTAGCGCTGCGTTGATGCCCCCCTCTGCCGCGCCGGTGTGACTCCGGACCGGGTGGAGCTTCGTCACCATCGCGACGTCTGCGCCCTCCTCTTGGGCAGCAATAGCAGCTCGCAGACCTGCCCCGCCCGCACCGACGACAATCACGTCGTGTTCGTGCATCTGTCTCTGTATATCTCTGTGAGCGCACCCACTTATGTATAGCGTCGCGCGGGCGTGAGCGCGCGACGACCAGCGGTGATTATCAACATGGCCTCACCCAGTGCGAGCGCCTGTGATCGCGACAGCGAGACCCAGTGTGTGACTCGTTCTCGCCGTGACTCAAGGGCTACAGACCCATTGGCTGAGTGAACGCCACAAAATATCGTTTCCGTTGGCGCTCCCGAACGCAGTTATCGTCGAGTCAGCTCACCAGAACTTCAGATTCTCTTTGACCGCCTCGCGCTTGAGCGCTTGGATATGTTCGGTCAGCGGAATATCCTTGGGGCAGACCTCGGTACACGAGAACTGGGTTTGACACCGCCAGACACCGTTCTCACGCTCGATTATCTCGATCCGCTCTCGCTTCTTGTCGCTCCCTTCACGCTCGTCCATCGCGAACCGGTAGGCCTTGTTGATGGCCGCTGGCCCGAGGTAGTCGTTGTTCCCGGCGGCGATGTTACACGACGACATACACGCGCCACACCAGATACAACGCGTGGACATCTTGATCTTCTCGCGGTTAGCGCGAGTCTGGGCCTGCTCTGCCATCTCGTCGGCCGGCAGGTCGTCGGGGTCGAAGAAGGGGTCGACTGCCTCCATCTGCTCGTAGAAGTGTTGCATGTCCACGACCAGGTCTTTCACGACGTCCTGGTGAGGCAGTGGCTCGATTCGGATGGGCTCGTCGAGGTCGCCCAACTGAGTCTGACAGCCGAGGCGCTGCGAGCCGTTGACGAACAGGGCATCGGAGCCACAGACGGCCTGCCGGCAGGAGTGACGGAACGTGAGTGAGGAGTCGTAGGTGTCCCGGGCGTACATCAGGGCGTCAAGGACGGTCATCCCCTTGTCGAACGGGACGTGGAACTCGTCGAACCGCGGCTCTTGCTTCTCTGGCACCTCGGGGTCGTAGCGGAACACCTTGATGACCCGCGTATCCTCGCCTTCGAGATCAGGCGCCTCATCGGTCTTGACCCGTTCGCGCGCGGTGCGCTCCGCCTTCTCGCGTATTCGACGGTCCTGCGCGGACTTGACGACCGGGTCAGTCTCTACTTCTTCAGTCTCGGGCTCTTTTGGAACTTGTGTACTCATTGTTAGATGATTGAAATGCCGGCCCACGCGTTCGCGGTGCGGACTCCCTGGACGACGAGAACGACGCTTGCAACGACCAGCGTCCACTTGACGGCGGTCCGCTTCTGGCCACTCAGCCCGGCGTTGATGAGCGCGTTGTAGACGCCGTTGACGCCGTGGAACGTCGCCGTAATCAGAAAGAGTATCATCAGCAGATAGTAGCTCAACGTCTCCATCCGGGCTGCGGAGAGCGCGAACGTCACCTCGGCGGCGTGCCAGACGAAGTGCAGCAGGAAGAAGTGGAAGGCGAGCACTACCAAGAGAAAGGCGGCAGTGATCCGCTGCCAGAACCAGCGGCGACCGCCAGGCTCGAACGAGGAGTAGCGCTCGCTCACAGGCTCACCCCCGCCATGAATGTTGGAACGCTCGCAACGACAATAGCACCCGTGAGGATCAGCGACGCGTAGAAGCTCACGTCTTGTCGCTCCAGGCCGACCCCGAGATCGACGAGGAGGAGACGACTGCCGTTGAGCATGTGGAACACGGCGACAGCGAGCAGGCCAACCTCGAGTACCCGCACTACCAGAAGGCCCTCTAGAGTCGTGATCGTGTTAGTGTACGCCGCCGGGCCGGAGAGCGCTGTCGACAGCACCGCGATGTGCGTGAACAGATAGCCAACGAGCACCCAGCCCGTGAACTTGTGGAACACCCACGCCCACATGCCCGCGGAGAACTCTCGCCAGCGGCCGAAGTCCTCGACCAGTCCGCGGTTGAAGGACTGACTCATCTTGGCGATAGTGTGGACTACGCTGGTATGAACCTTGCGTGTGCCCGGGCGCGCGAGTGCCAGTGAGACAACACACCAATCGTCAGTCTCCCAGTCCGTCCGATTGCTGGCGCTTTAGGTTCGTCAGCGCCTCTGTGTTGAGTTCAACGAGATGGTAGAGCGGATTTCCAGAGTGAACCCACCCCGAGGTCAAACCTTGGGGCTTCCTGCTCCAGCGACGCGCCTCGTGTTCGGTGCGACACCCCTCGCCGACCATGTCCCACCCCACCACGGAGTCGGTCTAGTGGAGAAGGCTGTCTGTCGTGAGCCGATGGACCGTTTCCGTCAGTCGAGTCCTCGTATCCGTTCCGCGGGGTTCCCGCTCACGAGCGTGTCGACCGGCACGTCGTTCACGACAACCGACCCTGCCTCGACGACCGCACGATCCCCTACCGTCACGCCAGGCGCAGGGACCGCTCGGTCGCCCACCCAGACGTCGTCACCGACGGTCACAGGGTCGGCGCGTCCGAGGCCGGCCGCCCGGTCCGCGGCGTAGACGTGAGCGCCCAGCCCGAGCAGACAATTCGTGCCGAAGGAGAGCTGCGCGCCGCCGAAAAATACACAGCCGACGTTCGCGATGAATCCGTCGCTACTCTGGATGTTGTAGCCGTAGTCGACGTTGACAGGCGGCTCAACGCGGCCGTCCGCGCCGACACTCCCGAGGAGGCTGGCGGGAAGGGCGGTCTGCCGGTCGGATTCGCGCGCGGACGATGGTCGTACGCCCGTGATAGAGGTCACAAAGCGGCGAGGCTGGCGCCCTAAGCCACCGGTGTGGTCGTCCCGGCGACCGCCGACCAGCTCGTCTGGCTCGCAACCGGCCACCTCCACGGTCTGGCCCGTCGCATCGACGACCCGAGCCTCTGGTGACTCGCCGAGCCTCCCGACGGCGCTGGCGGCGGACCGGTCCCACCGACAGGGCGACCCAGTGTGGTGACGGAACGGAAGGGGAGCGCTTTTGAATTGGCCACACAGATTTGCAGTTGCAGATGCTCGGTTGGTGTAGTCCGGCCAATCATGTTGGCCTTTCGAGCCGACGACATGGGTTCAAATCCCGTACCGAGCAGTTTTTTGATGACACTACGCAAGTCGCTGGTCTCGTCGGCGTGATACCGGCCGCTGGATCGTCACCCCGACACGCGGTAGACTCACGTACGGTTAGCCACCGCTCTGGCCCGGTTCGGTCCGTGCGATTCGTCGGAGTGTGAACAGTGTTACTAGCAGTCGTCGAACTGTCTATCGATGACAGCGAGTGCCCGTCCGCGAGTTTTCCCAACAGGTCGCGGCGTGGGAGAACGGGATTGACGCCGACGAACTGGGGTATAGCCAGTGCAAGCGAGTGTACACCTCGCTCTACTCTCTTGGACCTGCGGCGCACTTGCTCCTGATAGACCCCTTCGTCTGGCTCGACGTCCGTTCACCGTGTGGTCCCGGACGGTGCGCTCGCGGCCTTCCGTGCGGTTGTGTTTGTCGGGTCCGCAGGCTTCCAAACGGACTCTCCTACCGACGACTGTCTCTGGTTGGTTGGCGTGTCGCCAACGGCGCTTGCTGCCATCGAGGACGCTGGCGAGGGCCGCTGACCGCTCACCGCAGTTTCTGGTAGGTCTGGTCAAGGTCGACCATCGGCGCGGGATAGTCGATGCCGAGTTCCACGCCATACTCCGCCTGGTCTCGCTCGCTCATCGTCCACGGCTCGTGGGCGTACCTCGGCGGGAGTGGGTCCAGTTCCGGCAGCCACTGGGTGACGTACTCTGCCTGGCCGTCGTACTTCCGGGCCTGTTTGACGATGTTGAAATATCGGTCGCGCGAGTCATTGCCGACCCCTGCGATGTACGCCCAGTTCCCGTAGTTGGAGGCGGGGTCGTAGTCGACAAGCTGTGTCTCGAAGTGTGCTGCACCTCGCCGCCAGTCGATCCGGAGGTTGTTCGCGAAGAAGGACGCAACGTTCTGTCGCCCCCGGTTGCTCATGTAGCCTGTCTGGTTCAGCTCGCGCATATTCGCGTCCACGAACGGGATACCCGTCTCTCCGGACATCCACCGCTCGAACTGTCGCGCGGCCTCGTCGTCCTCGGCCGGGACGCGCCAGCTAATATCATCTCGTTCACGCAGGCCGCCCGGAGCGAAGAACTGCTTGCCGTACTTTGCAACCTGGAACTGATAGAAGTCACGCCAGATCAACTCGAACAGGAGCCAGTAGGTCGAATCGTTCGACACCCGGAGGTCCTCGTATCGGTCGACCTCGCTCTCGACGTATCGTGGCGACAGGCAGCCTTCGCTGAGCCACGCTGAGAGCTTCGAGGAGTAGCCCTGCCCGATCATACCGTTGCGCGTCTCTTTATATTCGCGCAGGCGATCCTCGTCCCAGAGATACGTCTCGACGCGGTCCAGCGCCGCCGACTCTCCCCCGACAAACGGCAGGACCCCGCGGTCGTCGTCCGGCTGGTCGGCGCCGCTGAGGGCTGCAAGCGGTGGGATGGCGCCGGGGTCGGGCGCATCGTCCGGAAGCGGCGGCAGCGTCGGTGTCCCGAGTGGTGCCCGGACACTCGCCGATCCTTCGACGGACTTCCGGAACGAGCTGTAGGTGTCCGGGACGTTTCGGTAGCCGTCGGGCAGGTCGTTGACGTGATAGAGGGTGTGGCCCCAGTAGCGCCGCGCGTCGATGTCGAGTTCACGCAGGGCGCCCCGGGCCGCCCCCTCCACACCCGACTCTTCTGGAGACGGCGAGGTGTGGAGGTGGACCGCGTCGGCGTCGACACGCGCCGCCACCTCAGCGACAGCGCGTTCGGGGCGACCTTCCCGAACGACGAGGTCAGATCCTCGGCTACGGAGCGACTCGCGGAGGTCTGCGACCGCCTCACGGCGAAACCGTGTTCGGTGGATGCCGGTCTTCTCGTACCGGAACGACCGCGCGCCACTGTACTCAGCCTTGCCGTACTCGCGGGTGTCGAAGACGTATACCGGAACCAGGTTGTCGGCCGTCGCCGCCTCGGTCAGCGCCTCATTATCGTGAAGCCGGAGGTCGTGGCGAAACCAGACGACTGCGGTGTTGTGGCGCGACCGCGACGGGTCGGACGCGGAGCCGGTGGCGTCGGGGCTATCGGACATTCGACCGTATAACGTGCGCGCTGGACCTGAAGGCTACGGCTGCGCCCGGGCGGTGTCGGGCTCCGCCTCCTGGCGTGCTACGCAAGCCACTCCTCAGGCTTGGTGTCGTAGTCCACCTCGCTCGCCGAAATGCGCTCTTCTATCTGCGTGTCAAGTTCATGAGTCTCGAACTCCTCGCCGTCGAAGCGGATACGCCGGCCCGTCTCGCGGGGTGTCGGCTCGCGATTTCGCCGTCTGGCGATCTCGAGATCGTGTTCGTCATACTCCTTGACGATCGTGGCGAGATTCACCGGCCGGCCCCAGAGTTTGTACGCGCGCTCCAGTACGCCCTTAGCCTGCTCCACGTCGAGGGTCACGCCGTTGTACTCGTGCCCGAGCAGGAGCTCGCCCCGGTTGTCGAAGTTGCCGTCGTAGACGTTGACCGTTGGCTTCCCGAAGTTCGTGAATCGGAGGAGGAGCTTCTTTTTGACGTCCTCGTACTCCGCGCTCGTCACCCGGTAGTCGCCCGATGAGCGGGCGAACTCGTAAGTGAAGTAGTGGTTGTCGCGGACAAACTCCTCAGTGAGGAAGGCGTCGACGAAGGTGACGTCGTTGTGGCTCTCGCGCACCTCGCGCATCCGGTCCCAGCCGGCGCCGCGGTCCACGTCTGCGAGTGCCTCCTCGATCGTCGCGTACCGCTCGTCGTCAAACAGGTACCGGGCCGTCTCTTCGAGTCGTTCGCGACTCACCCGCTGGAGGAACTCGCGATACTGTGGCTTCGCGAGCGAGAAGTGCCGCTCGGCCAGCCCCTCGTAGGTGAGCAGTTCCCACGGATACTTTTCGGGGTCGACAGTGCCGGACTGCGCACGGTCAACACCCTTCGGGTCGACCCGTGGGTCGCCGTTGGCCGCCATCTCGGCCAGGTCGCCGAGTACGTCCGGGCCGGCGCCGGCGATCGTTGGGTGGGGCTCAAGCAGTCGCTCGGCCTCGTCGAAGTCGACGGCCTCGTGGAAGTTTCGCCAGGTCACGCCCTCGACGCGAAGCAGTCGCTCTATCACCTCCCGTCGGTTCGTCGTGTTCTCGACGTACTCCCACAGTTCCTTGCCGAGCTTGTAGGGGTTGAGCCCGGGTGAGCCGAGGACCCGGGCCTGGTGGTCAGCGTAGGTGAGGAACTCGTCGACACCGGCGAATCGTTCTTCGCCCATCATCAGCGACTCCCAGTAGGCGGCCCAGCCCTCGTTCATCACCTTCGTGACGCGCTGGCCGGCGAAGTAGTACGCCTCGCGGCGGAGAATCTCGAGGGTCTCGCGCTGCCAGTCGGCCATCTCGACGGCACGGTCGGTCTCCTCGTCGTAGCACATCCCGTGTTCGCGGAGGTATGCAAGCACGTCCCGTCGTGGCTCATCAAGCCGTGCCTCGGCCTCGGCCTCTGCGCGCTCTTCCAGCCACTCCTCGTCGAACACTTGACCGCGGACGTCCGAGGAGAGGTCCATTGCGTCAAGTCGCTCGCGAAGGTCTTCGGGGTCGATATCCTCGCCCGTCTTCACGGCCTCGGCGTAGGCGCTGTGCTGGTCGATGGTGTCGGTCAGCGTCGAGACGGTGTCGATGAATCGTTCGACCGTCTCCCGGCCGATCTCCGGATCCTCCATATAGCCCGCGACGGTTTCGGCGTGGCGCTCCAGCAGCGCCGCGGCGTCGGGGCCGCGCGGCCGGTCGTCGTCGTCTCGGTCGACCTGTGTCCCCGCGCTCGGGCCCGTCTGGCCGTCGCCGTCGGTGAACAGCCCGAACCATCCGTTGTTCGCAAAGAAGTCGCCGTGGGCCTCGACGTGGGTGATAACTGCCTTCTGGTCGGCGAGACTGTTGGACTCCTGGAGAAAGGCGTTCGCGGGGTCGTCGTTGTTGACGATCTCGAACGCCTTTCCTAAGCCGAACTGGCTCTGTTTGCGCTGGCGGTCGTACTTCATCCCCCACCGCCAGTGGGGGAATCGGCTCTGGAAGCCGTCGTAGGCGATGAGCTGGTTCATCTCGTCGTTCGTGACGACCCAGTAGTTCACCCGGTAGGGGTCGAGGCCGAGCTTCCGGGCGAGACGCCCGGCCTCTCGGACCGGCTCCTCGAGTCGTGCGGCGGCGCGTCGTGCGGCGGTGCGGTCGTCTCTCATTCTGCCTCCTGCGTCGAAAGGATGCGGTAGATAGCGTCGGTCACGTCGCTCTGTTCGGAGACGTACGCGACGACGACGCCGTCGTCGCCCTCGAACGCCGTCTCCACCTCCTCTGCATGAGTCGCGTTGATCGCCGTCCCACCCGGCTGGGTCTCGACGTAGCCGTGGAGATTCGCCGGTATCTCACGCATCATCGGGACGACGTTCTCCGTCGTGTCGTTCGACGAGTTCTCAGAGTCGCCCGCCGCGAGCACGTAGCGGTTCCACTCGTTCCACGGGTAGCGCTCGTCCAGTATCTCTCTGGTCAGTTCGTATGCCGACGAGATGCGCGTCCCGCCGCCCGAGCGGATACCGAAGAACTCCTCGCGCTCGACCTCCCACGCGTCGGCATCGTGGGCGATGTAGACGAACTCCGCGCGGTCGTACTTGCCCTGGAGATACCAGTCCAGCGGAGTGAACGTCCGCTCGACGAGTTCGCGCTTGCGCTCGCGCATCGACCCCGACACGTCGCGGACGTTCACCACCACGACGTTACGTTCACGCCGAGTGACCGTCTCGGGATGGCGGTAGCGCTCGTCGTCGCGCCGGAAGGGAATCTGATTGAGGCCTTCGCGCCGGATACGCTCGACTGCAGTCTCACGTTCGACGTTCGCGTCCATCTCCTCAAACGAGGCCCACCGGTCGTGGTCCGGGGCGCCCTCCCACGCGTCGATGACAAAGGCCCGCGAGACGAGAACGTTCTGCTCGCGGAGCCAGTGGAACACGTCGTCGGGGCCGACGCCCGCGACCCGCACCGCTTCGCGAACGTAGGACTCGTCGAAGTCGGTCGCCAGCTTGCGCCTCAGACCGCTCTTGAAGAATCGCTCGAAGTCGAGCGTCGAGTTCGGTCCCGAGCGCGTGAGCTCGGTAAACTCGCCGTCGACCTCCTCGACCACTTCCTTGCCCTTTGGCTCGAGATCTAGACCGAGCGCCTCGTCCAGCTCCTTTGCGAACTCCTCGGGATCCATCTCGTAGTACTCGTGGTCCCCACCCTCCTCGCCGGGCTGGCCGTCCTCGTCGCCGTCGTCGCCAGGGTCGACGGGCTGGCCGGGCTCGGGCGTACCGCCCTGCCCCTGTCCGATCCCGCCGACGTCGCGCTGGTCGTAGGCGAACTCTGGTAGGTCGACGATCTTTATTGGCACCCGGACGGCGTCGGGCCCGCTCCCGCCCAAGTCGCCGTGTTCGATAAACTCTGTGAGGTCCTCGCGGCGCTCTTCGCCAACCTCGCGGAACCGTTCGAGATCCTCTCTCAGTCCCACTGGTGAGCCACCTCTCTGAACACTTTGCGCGAGGTTAGTTCGGCTGACGCCGGCGTGTAGCCCCGGTCGACAAGTCGGTCTATCGTCTTCATTTTGATCCGTTCGGTGTCTGTGTTCGCCGGTGGGTCGTCCCACTGATGCGGGTCGAGGTCGGGGTAGATCCGGCGCACGTCGTCCCAGTCGTTCGACTCAAGAACGGCACGGATCACCGGCACTTCGCCGAGGTCCACCTCACTCACGACGAACCCTTCGTCGCGGTTCTCCCACGCGTAACGGTTCAGCGCGGTGATGATCCGATTGCGCCGGAACGACTCGACCTCCGGCGTCGGCTCGTTGCCGGCGTAGTCGCTGTCGTCGTACCGCCCGAGATGGTCAGTCTCGAACAGCTTCATCAGCAGCGAATCCGGGTCGACGGGACCGCGCTCCGTCTCAACCTGCTCGTCGCCCGCCCATGCGTAGACGTGTTCGACGTACTCCTCGACAGTCGCGGCGTCGACACCCGTTTCGGCGAGCACAGCGTCGCGCACGTCGTCGGCCTGCCTGTCGAAGATATACTCCTTTGCGGCGGCGACCCGGCTCTCGTACTCCGTGACCTCCGCCCGTGAGAACACCGGTGCGTCCCCGAGACTCGCGGCCATGGCGTCCAGCACGTCTCCGGGCATCAGCACCGACTCGACGGGGAGCTCGGGATGCGAGCGGTCGCTGTTGCTCGCGAGCAGGTCGGCCACCGTGTCACGCGTGTACGTCACCGGGATGCCGTGAGTACCCTCCTCGCCCGTCACGTCGAACTCCTTCGCCTCGATTCGCTCGCCGTCGTCGCCGCGAATCCACCCGCGGTCGAACAGCAGAGCCTTGTCGACGAGTGACACCTCTGGGGGGAGCACCTCGGCGTCGAGTCGCGAAAGGACGGCATACGCCGCCGCGGCCTCGACCGCGTGTGGTGCGAGTTCCCGCTCGGCGATCTGGCCGTCGTTGCCCCGCGTCGAGACGACAAGCGGGGCGCGCACCCGCTTGTCTATCTCGTCGGGATCCGTCGCGTCCCACACCGACGTCTCGTCGGTCAGCTCTCGCCGGACCAGTTCGGCCTCGAGTGAGAGATTGGTGAGGTAGCCGAACTCGTGACGGTCGAGCCGCCGTTTCAGCGCCTTCAGCGGGTCGCGGCCGTTGCGGTCCGCGAACTTGTCCAGTTCGGCGTCGAGGTCCGGGTTCGAGATGACGACCAGCTGGGTGTCGATATCCATCCCGACGCTCTTGTCGAGTTTCACCCGGCCTTCGTCGGGGACGTTCAGCAGCTTCCGCAGCAGGTCGGCGTGCTGGGAGGCGTCCTCGACGATGGTGAGCAACCCGTTGCCCTGCGACAGGACGCCGTCGTAGCTAAACGCCTGTGGGTTCTTCCGCCCGCGCGACCCGAGCTCACGGAGCATCCCGGGCATCCACGACCCGACGAGGCGCTCCTTCGGCGTTCCGTCGTCCTCGGCGTGGAGGACACCGATGCCCTGCCCGATGTCGACGACGAAGTTCTTCACCCGCAGATGCATGGTGTCTGTCACCGCGGAGAACAGCTCCTCGCGGCCGTCACGGCGATACCGCTCCTCCAAGTGGTCGTACGCCTCGCGCGAGAACGGGTCGAGTTCGGCCGGCACGACCGTCGGGATGTGGTCACCGCTTGCTTCGTTCAGGTCGGCGAGCAGTTCCTCACGTACCGACTTTGGAAAGACAGAGAGCGGGTGGGTCTGGACCGGACTCTCGTACCAGTCTGACTCGTCGTCGGGCACTGTCTCTCCGTAGGAGAGCCCCCGCGCATCGCCCGCCGCTGTACTCGCGACGTTCCACTCGACGGTGTACCGGCGGCCGGCCTCGGTCTTCGAGTACTCTCGAAGGCCGTTTATCAAACAGCGCTTCAGCTCTGACTTGCCCGTCGCGGTCGGTCCGTCGAACCAGACTATTTTCTCGCCTTTCCCACGGTTCGCGGCGATCGTTCGCAGGTCGTCGACAAAGCCGTTCAACACCTCGGTGTTGCCAAGGACCGCGTGTTCGCCATCGTTGTGCGGGTCGTCGAAAAACCGGTAGCGCTCGCGCTCTTCGCCCTCTTCGACAACCATCCGGGTGCCCATCGACTCCACCGCCTCGAGCAGGTATTTTGCGGCGTGGCTCGTGATCGAGGGGCGCTCGAACGCCCGCTCGACGTACTCCGGAAGCGAAAGCGGCGGCTCGTACGCCGCGTCGAGCTCTCGGTCTCCCCGGCGAATGTAGTCGGAGTGTGCGTCTCGCTCGCGCATCAGCCTCCCTCTTCGAGTTCGCTCTTGGCCACCTCCGCGCCGGCGAATTCCAACACCTCGGCGGCGCCATCACGTGAGTAGCCGCGGTCGACCAGCGCCTCCACCCACGCGTTGCGCTCCTCGTCGTCGAGTTCGTTCGCGCTCACCAGCGCCGAGAAGTTGATGTTGTGCTTCTTGTCTTCCCAGAGCTTGCGCTCTAGCGCGCGGCGCAGGCGGTCGTTCTCCTGCGGGTCGAATCTGCGACCCTCACGGGCGCGTCGCGACACCCAGTTCGAGACCTCCTGACGGAAGTCGTCTTTCCGGTCTGCCGGCACGTCGAGTTTCTCCTCGACCGAGCGCAGGAACGTCTCGTCGGGCTCCTGTTCGCGGCCCGTCAGCTCGTCCTCGACCGTCGAGTCGTCGATATACGCCATCACGTGGTCCATATACTTCTCGCCCTGGCGCTGGATCTCGTCCAAGTCGTAGGCGAGGGCGTGGCGCACGTCGTCGATGGCGCGCTCTTTGTACTCCTCGCGGACGAGTTCGAGATAGCGCAGGTAACGCTCGATGTTTTCCTCGGGGATCGAGCCGTGGTTCTCGAGATTGCGCTCGAAGTGTGTGAACACCGACAGCGGCGAGAGGTAGTCCCGCCCACGGTGGGTGGAGTCCATTATCGCCTCTGCGATCTCGTCGCCGATGAACCGCGCCGACACGCCCTCCATCCCCTCTGCGATGTCGGTGACCTCTTCAGCCTCCTCGCGCAGTTTGCGGACGTCCACGTCGTCGCCGTCGTCGATCTCGCCGTTGTAGGCCTTTGCCTTCTGGACGAGCGTGACGTTGCCGTCGGGCTCTTCGACCCGGGTCAGAACGCCAAACAGGCCGGCCATCTCCATCGCGTGGGGCTCAATATGCATATCCGGCACGTCGGCGTTCCCCAGCATCTTGCGGTAGATCTCGGCCTCCTGTTCGTACTCCAGGACGTACGGGAAGTCGATCCGCTTCGTGCGGTCGTTGAACGCCTCCATCTTCTCGTCGCCCTT
>CAKZPG010000082.1 GCA_937138675.1 uncultured archaeon
GCATGGCTAAATCGGACTCCAATAGCAATGGCCTCCGGCAGGATCAACCGGAATGTTGCCCCCAAGACGGGGGCGGTGGCGGGAAATGCCAAATAGACCATCGTTCAGGTCCGGGTCGGCGCACCCGATCGGGTGACGCCGACCCATCAAGGCTCACATCAGATCCCGTCTTACGGCGGACCGCAGGGATGGAATCCTCATCTCGCTTCCGGACCAGCAAATCAGGGAGCATGGGTCATAAACCCATCGAACCCCGGGTATGCTGGTAGTTAGCTCCCACAAGGGGAACCAACTGTCGCATCCAACTCGAATCGTGTCGTACCCATAAGGGCGTCGGATTCGGGCTGTCGTCCGGCGGGCCCGTGTGGGCCCTCGGTCACCGGGCGACCCCGGTGACGTCTGCGTACTTGTCTACTACGTAGGAATATGTAAAAGGCCGTCGTTACGTCGGCCGATCGGTACGCGGTCGCACACCACAGCCGATGTGTACACGCGTACCGAACAGTACCGTCGTGGCCGTCGTGATACCCACAGAGGCGCAACGTGTGGCCACACCACATTGATCGCGCGAGCGCACCAGAGCGCGGGCTCCTCAAGATGGTGGTTTGATCGTGGGACCGCGTTCGAGTTCACCGACAGGATCGAGCTCGCGTACGAGGCCGAGACCGAGAAATAGTGTCGAGGGGGGGCGAGAGAGAGATGATAGCGCGGGTGGGAACGGCCGTGGCTAGTGACGGTGGTGTTGCGCGGCCGGAGGCCGGTCGCTCATTCCTCGCTCTACGTCAGGTCCGACCGGGTGGTAGCCGCGCGAATTATGTAGTTGACCCAGCGGCGCTTCAGCGTTCGGATCAATCCTACTCCAGATGTTCGATCCCCTGTTTGGAAACGTTCCCTCGCGTTATCTTGCCGTCCATCCACCCGGGCTTGTCGTCGGGTGCTTGGTCGACCCACGCCCAGCCGTGAAAGACGTGAACCTTGTCTGTCCCCTTCTCACGCAAGCGAAGCACCGTTGGGTCCGACTCGGCCACGTCCTCCGAGTCTGCCGGGTCAAGTCGCCTTGCAGCCTTTAGCGCCGCCTGGCGTGGCATGCTTCCAGAGTAGACACTCGTCTCGTTCCCGTCGGTCTCGCGCAGTACAAAGTTTCGTTTCCCGTCCTCGCGTACCATGTCATCTACCTCCACGTGGAGAAAGCACATGGTAAAGTATAAACATACCGGGGTATCTGACCACTGTCTGCCGGTTTTCGCGTTGTGGACCACCGCCCAGGGCCGCTAGACAACACTTATGGTGCCGATGACCGGAACGTCGGAGAAGAACGACCGCGATGGTCCGTAAAAAGAAGCTTAGCCCTAGTGGCGCCAAAGACGAGAACGGCGAGTATCATAACGTCCACGTGAACCTTCACGAGGACGAACTGGCAGTCGCCGGTCTCAACATTGGCGACGAGGTGTTTGTCCGGGTTCGTGATAGCAAGATTATTATCCAAAAAGCCGACCCTGACGAGGTCGAACACGACTTCTGAGCGCGTGACCGACGGCTACGACCTTCTGAAGCCGGCGCTCTACTCCCTGCCGCCAGAGACCGCACATCACGCCACCGTGCGGCTTCTTCGCGCGACGCAACAGACCCCTGTTGAGTCGCTCCTTCGGCAGCGATACGTCGTCAACGACGACCGCCTTGCGACGTCGGCGTTCGGCCTTGCGTTTCCGAACCCTGTTGGTGTCGCCGCCGGGTTCGACAAGAACGCCCACGTCCCCGTCGGCCTCGCCGCGCTCGGCTTTGGGCACGTCGAGATCGGCGGCGTCACTGCCGAGGCGCAGCCAGGCAATCCCCGGCCTCGCGTCTTTCGCCTGCCGGAGGACCGCGCGCTGGTCAACCGCCTCGGCTTCAACAACGAGGGTGCAGACGCCGTCGGTGCCCGTCTCGACGCCGAGGAACTCCCCGGCGTTCCCGTGGGCGTCAACCTCGGCAAGTCAAAGTCTACACCGCTCGACGACGCGCCTGCCGACTACCGCTACACCTACGACCGTATCGGCCACGCCGTCGACTACGCTGTCGTCAACGTCTCCTCACCGAACACACCGGGGCTCCGGAGTCTCCAAGACCGCAAGGCGCTGGCGGCCATCTTCGCTGAACTCCGCGACGCTGGCGCAGACCCACTGCTGGTCAAACTCTCTCCGGACCTTTCCGATGGCGCCGTTGAGGAGGCTGTCGCCGTCGCAGAGGACCACGGCCTCGCCGGCGTCGTCGCAACCAACACGACGACCGAACGGCCGGCGGAGCTGGAGAGCCCGAACCGTGTGGAGTCCGGCGGTCTCTCGGGCGCACCCACCGAAGAGCGTGCGACCGGAATGGTCCGGTTCGTCGCCGAACGGACCGACCTGCCGGTGGTTGGCGTCGGCGGCGTGGCGGACGCCCGTGGCGCGTACGCGAAAATACGGGCCGGCGCCTCGGTCGTCCAGTTGTACACCGCCCTCGTCTACGAGGGTCCCGGGGTGGCGCGTGATATCAACAAAGGGCTGCTGGACCTAATAGAGCGAGATGGCTTCGACTCGGTCGGGGACGCAGTCGGCGCGGACCTGTAGCCTACCGCACGACAACAGCAGCGTCGTCTGCGTCAAGCAGGTCGCCCTCGCCTTCGTACCGGCGCTCGCGTTCGACCGCGAACATCTCGGAGGTGAGCCGTTCGTCTGCGACGACGAGTTCGTCGTCCGCGATGGTGAACTCGCCGGCCTCGATCGCGGCGTCTATCTCGTTGACCGTCCCACCGAACGCTGGTCCGACAAGCGAGTAGTCCAGGTCGACGCCCGTCACGACCTCCTCAAGCTCCGCGGTTTCGGTCGTCGTCCGCAGCCGGTCGACGTGCATCACGCGCTGGATCGCCCGTTCGAACCCGCTCACGTCGCCGTGGACGACGGCTTCGTCGAGTGGCACGTTCAGCGCCAAACCGCGCTCGCTCTTGTACTGCCGGAGCGCGCCGATGACCGACATTGCACGCTCACCGGCCTCGCGGTCGGCCTCGACGCCGAGCGGGTCAGGCCAATCCGCGAGGTGGACGCTCTCGGCCACGGACTCCTCGCTGTAGCAGTCTTGCCACACCTCCTCGGTAATGTGGGCGAGAATCGGCGCGAACAGGCGGAGGAACCGCTCGTGTGCGGTCCGAAGCGTCCACACGGCCGAGCGGTCGTCGTCGTCGCGAAGCCGTCCCTTTGCGATCTCGAGATAGTCGTCGCAGAACGTGTGCCAGAACGTCGCGCGCAGTTCGTCACGGGCCTTCGCGAACGCCCGGTCCTCAAGATGGGCCGTGACCGTCTCGACCGTGCGGTCAAGTTCGGCGAGCAGCCACCGGTCAAGCGCCCGCAGGTCCTCGTCGGCCGGCCGGTCGACGGGGTCCGGGGCCAGCGACTCGACCAGCTTCGAGGCGTTCCAGAGCTTCCGAAGCAAGCGTTCGCCGGCCTTCAGCCCCTTCTCGGAGTACGGCAGGTCGTCGCCCACTGCAGACCCGGCTGCCCAGTACCGCGCAGCGTCGACCGGGTACTGCTCCAGCACCGCGTCGGGTTCGACGACGTTACCCACCGACTTCGACATCTTCTCTCTGTTCTCGTCTAGCACCATCCCGTTGATCATCACGGAGTCGAACGGCACCTCACCGGTGTGCTCTAAGCATTTGACGACGGTGTGGAAGAGCCAGAACGAGATGATATCGTGGCCCTGCGGACGCATATCGACCGGGTACAGTTCGGGGTGCTCCATCCGGAACTCGCCGCCCGTTTCGACGGCTGCGCCGCCGTCGGCCGCCGACTCGTGCCAGTCCCACTCGGCGTTGATCAGCGGCGTGAGCGACGAGGTGGCCCACGTGTCGAAGACGTCCTCCTCGGGGTCGAACTCTTCGTGACCGCAGGCCGGGCAGACGTCGACCGGCGGGTCGTCTGCGAGTGGGTCGACAGGAAGCGACTCGCGGTCCGCCGTGACCACCTCGTCACAGTCTGCACAGTACCAGACTGGGAACGGAATTCCTGAGCTTCGCTGCCGAGAGATGGCCCAGTCCCACTGGAGCCCCTCAATCCAGTGTTTATACCGGGCGAACATCTTCTCTGGATACCAGTCCATCTGCCGGCCGGCCTCCAGGTACTCCTCTCTCTTGTCGAGCAGTCGCACGTACCACTGCTCGGTGACGAGAAACTCGACGCCCGTCCCGCAGCGCTCGTGGACGTTGACGGTGTGGGTGATGGCACGACGGTCCCGGAGTGCCCCGGCCTCCGTCAGATCTGCGACGATGGCATCGCGGGCCTCGTCGCTCGACAGGCCTGCGTACGCACCGGCCTCGTCGGTCAGCGTCCCCGACTCGTCGATGGCGACCCGGAGGTCCAGGTCGTGAGCCTGGTACCACTCGATATCGGTCTGGTCGCCGAATGTACAGCACATTACGATACCGGAGCCAGTCTCGCGGTCGACACGTTCGTCCGCAAGGATCGGCACTGCCTGTCCAAAAATCGGTATCTCGGCCATCTCGCCGACCAGGTCCTCGTTCTCCTCGTCGTCGGGATGGACGAACACCGCCACACAGGCGGGGAGGAGTTCGGGCCGGGTCGTCGAGATGACAAACTCGTCGCCGCTCTGAATCTGGAAGGCGATATCGTGGAAGTGACTGTCCTGTTCGTCGTCCTCCGTCTCCACCTGCGAGATAGCTGTCTCGCAGTCCGGACACCAAATCGTCGGGGCGCGCGCTCTGTACTCCCGGCCCTGCTCGTACAGGTCGAGAAAGGAGAGCTGTGAGACACGTCGAGCCCGCGGCTCGATCGTCTGGTAGGTGCGCGACCAGTCGACCGAGACCGCAAGATCCTGAACGTTCTCGCGGAACTGCTCCTCGTACCGGGTGCAGACCTCGCGGCATTTCGTCTGGAACTCCCGCCGGTCGAAGTCCTGGTGGCGAATTCCCCGTTCGTCCTCGGTCAGGCGCTCGGAGGCGATGCCGTTGTCGTCGAAGCCGAAGGGGAAGTGGACTGTCTTGTCACGCATCCGGTGGAAGCGCGCGACAAAATCCTGGAGGGTGAACTGGTAGAGATGACCCATGTGGAGGTCGCCAGAGACAGTCGGCGGCGGCGTGTCGATAGAGTAGAGCGTGTCCGGGTCTACGGAGGCGTCCCCGGTGTACGCGTACGTCTTCTCGTCGACCCACCGCTCCTGCCACGTCGGTTCGACCGTCTCCGGGTCGTATTCTCCACTGGGCATCGGTCGTGAGGTCGTAGGCCGCGAACCGCTGTTAAACGCCTCGGTCCGCGGAGACCAGAACCCTCACCGCAGGGCGTCCAGGTCGAACTCGAACGCCGCGACCGGCAGTTCGAGGTCATGGTCGACGAGAACAGCCGGGTGGAGCTCACCGACCACTCCGGCTCGCTCGCCGTCGATCTCGACTGCTGCGACCCGCCCCTCGAGAAATGAGGGGTGCTCGACCGGCGGCGTCGCGAGGTCAGCCCCAAGATCCGCGACAAGCGCCGTGAGCCGGGCCTTCGCGTCCTCGTAGCTCGCGTCCGTGCGCGCCAACACCGCGGCGACGTGGCGGGACTCGCCGACGCCGGTCGGCGTCTCGTCGTCCCGCCGCGCAGTCAGGCCAATCTCTGCGAGATCCTGTGGGTACGACCGGTGGGTGTTGTTCGAGAGGACCGTCACGAGCGAGGGGAGCGCCCACGTCCGCAGGATGGTGTAGTCCTCGCTGTACGGCTCGACAATCTCTACGGGCTGGCCCCCGCCGAGAACGTCGCTCCCCGCTGCGACGCGCATTCGGTCAAGACAGTTCGGCGCGTTCGTCATGTGGAAGTTCAGGAGGTCCTCAAACCCCAGCCCGACGAGCTGTGTTCGAACCACCGACTCCAGTCGCGAGCCTTCGTGACGCTCGCCCACTGTCGCCACGTCCGGATATCTCGGTGTGAGGTCGTTGAACCCGTACGCCCGGCCCACGTCGTCGATCAGGTCGAGCTGGTGGAGTACGTCGACTCGGTAGGGCGGGATTTCGGCCCTGTAGAGCCCGTCGTCGACCGTTACGCCGAGTCCCGAGCGCTCGAACAGGTCGACGACCTCGGCCTCATCCAGCGAGACCCCGAGGATCGTCTCGACCCGGTCGTGAGTGACGTGTTTCGCCTCCACGTCGAGATCCGGCCGTCGGAGCTGTGCGCCCTCCGCGGGCGGCTCCGCCCCGTCCATGTACGCGACGTCGACCTCCTCAATCGTCGCGCCACGGGCATCGAGCGCGTAGCAGATGACCGTACACATCCGATCTATCGTCCACTGGTCCGTCCCCGTGAGTTCGATCAAGAGGTCGCGCGACGCCGTCGAGACCTCCGTCCGTCGGCCGTTGATCACCGGCGGGAACGAGAACAGGCCAATCTCGTCGTAGATGGCAGGGTAGCGCTCCAGTCCCCGGAGGAGGTCGGCGTACGTCTCGCCCGTCGGGTGATCGTCGAGCACCCCGGCGGGCGTCAGCTCCGCGTCCGAATCGAGTGGGACGAACCGGTCGCCATCGGGGGCGACCCCCCGGTAGGTGATCCTGTGTCCGGGACCGGCAGGCGCGTCGTCGGCCAGCGCCCGGCCCTTCAGCATCGTCAGGTCGTGGATGCCGATGGCAGCCTTCGCACGCCCTCGACCCATCGTCGCGTGGAGCTTCTCCTGGAGCTGGATCAACGAGTCGAGCGCCGCCTCGTCCAGATTCACGCCCCGCACCACCGCGCCGGTGACGTAGGGCCGTTCCGGCGGCACTGTCTCTGCGACCTCGATCGTCCAGTCAGGATCGTTCGTCTTCGGGACGTACACCCCGCGGTCGTCACCGTACTGGTAGCGTAGCGAGCGCGCGACGCCCTCGACGGACAGACGGTCAAGTCGGTCCGGCCCGAACTCCAACTGCATCTCGCCGTCCTCGGTCTCGCCCTCGTACTCCAGGCCCAGCGCGAAGAGATCCGTCTTCAGCTCCTCGTCGCTCTTCTCACCGTGGCCGGTCAGCCGCCGGAGTTCGTCCGGGTCGACCTCAACGACCGGCATCAGTAGAGTACCTCCGTCTCCCGCAGCAGGTCGAGATCACAGAGCGTCCCGTGGACGTCCCGGATGTCGTCAAAGCCGTAGGTGAGCATCAGGAGGCGTTCGAGCGCCAGCCCCCACGCCATCACGTCACACTCCACGCCGAGGGGCCGGAGTACCTCGTCACGGAAGAGCCCGGAGTTGCCGATCTCGATGAGATCGCCGGTCTCGGGATGCTGGCCGAACAGTTCGAAGCTCGGCTCTGTGTACGGATTGTAGTGTGGTTTAAACTCGATATCCGTGATCCCGAACTGCCGGTAGAACTCCTCGAACGTGCCCATCAGATCCCGGACCGACAGCGAGTCGGCCATCACCCACCCCTCTATCTGGAAGAACTCTAGCAGGTGCGTCGGGTCGAGCGTGTCGTTGCGGTAGACCTTCTCGACGGAGAAAAATCGCTGGGGCGGCGCTAACTCCCCGACTGCGTGTCCGGAGAGGTGACGCATCGACAGCGAGGTGGTGTGTCCGCGCAGGTCAACCTCGCGGGCCACGTCCTCGGTCCACGGCGAGTGGTAGCCGTTGCCGTCCGGGCCGATGCCCTCGCGGTGGGCAGCCGCGACTCGGTCGACGAGGTCCGCGGGCAGGCCGTCCATCGGCGGGACGTCGAGTGCGAACTGGTCCCAGTGGGTCCGTGCCGGGTGGTCCTGGGGCATGAACAGGCAGTCGTTGATCCAGAACTCCGCGTCGGCGTGTGGCCCCTGCATCTCATCGAACCCCATGCCGACGAGTACCTCCTTCACCCGCTCTGCGGTCTGGCGGAGGATGTGGACCCGGCCGCCTTCGACGGCCGGTGCGTCCGCCTCCACATCGTATGCGGCGAACTCCACGTCGCGCCACTCGCCCGTGGTGAGCATCTCGGGCGTGAGGCGGTCGGCTGTCTCTGCCGCCTCAACACCCTCCGTCACCGCGGTGACACCGTCGTCGGTCAGGACGAGCGAGCGGACGGTCGACTCGTCACGGGCGAGCAGTCCGCGCTCGGCGAGACGGTCGAGTGTCTTCGCCGCCACGCCCTCAGTCTCGCCGTCTGCGACGGCCGCGAGCGCCGCCGCCTCGGGGTCGGCGCCCGGGTCGGCGTCCGGGTCGGGGTCGACGGCGCCCGCGTCGACGACACCGTAGCCCTTACGCGCGAAGTTCGACAGCGCGATCTGTACCGCCTGACCGGAAAGCCCGGCGACGTCGGTCGCATCGCCGATGGGGAACGCCTCGTCGCCGGCCGCCGCACGGTAGAGTCGGACCTCGGGCAGACCCTCAGTCAGGTACTGCTCGCCCTCCGCGGTGAGATGATGGTCGACCCGCTCGGCCTCGCTGACAGCGACCAACTCCTCGTCTCGGAGGTCGAACGCCGCGCCGGTGACCGTCTCGGGCTTTAGCCCCGTCTCCTCGACGACCGTCGCAACCGTCCGCTCGTCGGCCGCAGACAGCACGTCGAGTACCGCGACCTGTGATTCGGGGAGCCTCATTCGATATTCCCAGACCCGCCCGTCTCCGGGTTAGGCGTTCCGGTAAATTGCCTCCGGAGGCAAGCCCCGAGACACTCGTCTTGATCTCTTGTAGAAACAGCCGCAAGAGCGACGACGACAACCGCAACCAGCAGTGGTTCGGCCGGCTCCTCCTCAACCACCCCCACCCTGACAGGCGACGGCGGGGCATTCCGGACGCGTCCGTCGACGTCTCGTACCGCACCGA
The DNA here is from genome assembly GCA_937138675.1 of uncultured archaeon. Taxonomy (GTDB): domain Archaea; phylum Halobacteriota; class Halobacteria; order Halobacteriales; family Haloferacaceae; genus A07HB70. Next base: position 8,755 of record CAKZPG010000082.1, read on the forward strand.
GACTCGCGTGGGGTAGGTGCTGGCGACGGCGTCCACAGACACCATGAGCGCGACCCCGACGGTCGTCGTCGACTCAGTGACCGTCGACACCGGCTACGAGTGGGTTGGGACAGTATCACTTTCGGGGTAGTTCGACCCGGGCGAGATACCCGTCGAGAAGACAGTGCGTGACCGGAGATGGGCGGGGTCACCGTCCTCACGCTCGCGCTGGTCGTCGCGGCAGCAGGGGTCTTCGAGCGCCGCGTCGTGGGCTGATCACTCCTCGGCCGGCACCAACCCGTCACCCGTTCGCTCCGTCTCGACGTCCATATCTAGGTCCGCGAGGAGGTCCTTGACCTCCGCGCGTTTCTCCTGATGATCTTTGAGGAACTCGCGCATCAGCGTCGCGGCTTGCTTCTTGCAGTCGCCACAGAGCCGTTCGCCGCCGACACACTCGTCATACACCTCGGTCGCGAACTCGTCGTCGTCCCCCGCGAGCAGATAGGCGTACAGCTCGTAGACCGGGCATTCGTCGGCTTTTCCGCCCAGTTCGCGCTGCTCCGCGGCGGTGTCGCGCCCGCCCGTCGCGGCCGATTTCACTTTGTCGTAGCCGTCCTCGGGGTCGTCAAGGAGCGAGATGTGACTCGCCGGCACCGAGGAGGACATCTTCCCGCCGGTCAGCCCGGTCATAAACCGGTGGTAAAGAGAGGAGGGGGCGACAAAGCCGAACCCGCCTGTCTCCATCTCCACGCGCTGTGCCAGGTCGTCGGCCTCGTCGAGCGAGAGGTCGAACGCGTCGACGTGGCCGTCATATACCCGCTTGTCGCCCTCGACGGCCTCGACCAGCGCCGCGAACGCCTCGTCGGTCGCCTGTCGTGCGAAAAAGCGCGTGCGGGGGCGCAGGGGCTCTTTACCAGCGTTCTCCAGTTTCGTGACCGCGCGGTCACGGGCCCCGGTCTGCCCGTAGGCCGACTTGAGCCACGCGGCGGCCTCGACGCACCGCGGCGTCTCGGGGTCGTCGGCGTACTCGTCGCGGTTGGCGTAGGCGTCGGCCACGAGCGGTCGCTCGTCGCCGTCGAACTCGACGGAGGCGTACGCCTCGCTGGTCTTGAAAAAGCGTGTCCGGGCCGCCACATCACGTGCGAGACGCATGTGCGGGTCCTGGTCCGGGCCGACGGGAACGACAGTCGGCTTGGGTTCGGCGAGCTGTGGATAGAGGATATCAGCGATCTGTGTCACCACCGACTGCATGTGCGAGACGCTGGTCTCGCCGTCAAAGCCGTAGATCGACTCGAACTCCGCGAACCGGGCGTTCGAGCCGAGCTCAAACGCGAGGTCCTGGAGCTCGCGATTGGTCGACTGACGGTAGAGGTCGCCCTCCTCGGGGTCGAACCCTAGCGCAAGCAGTGAGAGCAGGTAGTCTCGGGCGTGCTCGTCGATCTCCGCCCACGACAGCCCGCGCGCCGAGTGCGCCTCCAGATCGGCGATGAGGGCGTAGGCGTCCCCGCCCTGTTCCTGATGCCAGATGATCTCGTCGAACACCAGTTTGTGCCCGATGTGCGGGTCGCCGGTTGGCATAAACCCAGAGAGGACGGCGAAGGGATCGCCATCGCGCATCGCCTGCGCTACCCGGCGGTAGTCACGGTGGCCGAAGATGACCCCGCGGCGCATCAGGTAGTGGGGGTCGGGCACCTCGGGCAACACCTCGTCGAACGACTCGATCCCGAACTCGGCAAACAGCGACCGGTAGTCGTCGACGGTCGAAGAGCCCCACGGGTCGAGGGTGGTCTCGTCCGCACCGGTGGCGACCGCATCGTCGTCCGTGGGCGTGTCCTCGATCATGGCTGTGGACGGCTCACGGCGTCAGTCGCCGCGCCGCGAGCCACTCGACCGAATCCGGGTCGGTCACCGCAAAAACCATTCGCTTCCGCACTCCGCCAGCGAGTCGCACGTCGAGCGAGAGTTCGCGAGGCTGGAGGCGGGCCGACCGCGACACCACACGCACCAGCCGCTCCGAATGGCCCATCTCGTCGACCGACCGGAACGAGTCGTAGGCTCGAAAGTCCGCGCCGAATTTGAACCCGCTCTTTGGCACCGCCCCGGCCGCGCGCATCGCCCTGTAGACCCGCAGACGACGGCCGAACCGCTCGCCTTCGACCGCGTGACCGCGCTCGTCGACCGCCCCGGCCTCAAGCGCGATCGCGCCCTCGCTCGCGAGGTGAGCAGCCTCAACGAGCGACAGTTGGAGCGGCCCGCCGTCGGCGTTCCGACCGGCCAGCCGCTGGCCGAAAAAGGCCCGCTCGTAGAGCGCCGCAGGCGGGTCCCATGCAACTGCGCGGTCGGCGAGCAGGTCGGCTGTCGCGCCCGTCGGGAACTCAAGCGCTGTCCGGTCCGTCTCGCCGCCCGGCCCCTCCAGCTCGCAGTTGAAGTAGGTGGGCTCGCCCTCCTCGTCAACGACGGCCAGGGCGGTCGGGTCGGCGACGAGGTCGGCGACTGACAGCGCGTCGCGTTCGCCAACGACCCGCAGGCGGTAGGCCACCATACCGTCGCCCGGCCCCTCGCCGCGGGGGTAAACCACAACATCACAGCCCTCGTGGGCGTCACCGGGGGTCCAGCCGGCCCGTGCGGGCGAACAGTAGAACCCGCGGTCTCTCAGGTCACGGTGGACGACGAACGCGCTGAGCCCGCCCGTCAGGCCGAGCAGCGCCCGGAGGTCAAGGCGGTCGTCACCGTCCCGGACCGCGTCGAGGTCGCCCCGAAAGAGGAGGTGGGCGGCCTCGACGGGCGCAAGGGCGACCTCGTTCCCGTCGAGTGGGCGGCCGTAGCCGCCGGAGTCGTAGAAGCGCTGGCGGGCATCGCCGCCGACCACCACTTCGAGACCCTCGGGGCCGTCGCGGAGTCGCCCGTCCATACCGGCGCGGGGCACGGGCAAGACATAGGCCCTGCGGTCGAGTCGGGCGCTCGGCGCTACGGCTCACGGCGTCACTGCTCGCTCACTCCGTTCGCCCGCGGGCCTCACACGCCCGTCCAGACACCGCTCTCCCGTCGGCGTCTCGAAGAGGGGCAGGCCACACGCGCAGTTCTCGACGACCGTCCCCGCCGGGATGGAGAACGCCGTCTCACACTCCAAACAGTCGTCACAGCCCGCGAGCAGCCGTCTGTGTCGACGGATGACCCGCAGGTCTGCGCCGCAGTCCGGACAGGTCCACACGCGGTCGAACCGCTCGCGAACCGCGTCGTCGAGCGACTCGCACGACCGGTCGACACACACGTCGAACACGGTGCCGCGCTCCGCACGCGTCAGCGGGAGCCTGCAGTCGTCACAGGCGCGGTCGAGTACCGTTGCGCCCGCGACGAGTAGGTAGTGTGTCCCGGAGTCGAGCGCCCGGACCGCGCCGTCGGCGCGGATTAGCGGCCCGCTAGCCTCGGGGTGGTCTGGTGGCGCGGTCCCAACGGGAACGCCCGTGTCCGCAACAGGCAGGATCGCCCGGTCTGCAACGGTATGGGCCTCGACGTGGAGCCGTCGCTCGCCGGTCCGAGCGGTGACGACGAAGCCACCGTCGTCGTCGGTCACAGTCAGGGCGTCGGGGGCGGGTGAGCCACGCCACCGGCTGGTAACCAGTGCGGTCGTGGACGAGTGTCGTACGGTCTGGCTTCAGGATACAGACGACGTGGCCACGCTGGAGGCGTTCGTCTGCTCCATCTTCGAAACGCACGGTGCAGTCGCTGGCGAGGATGCGAACCGAGTCTACGGGGGCGCTGGACCCCTCCTCGCGCTTGAGCGCGTGTGCGTGGACGGAAAAGCGATCAGCACCGGTGGAGTATATTCACACTGAGTGCGGCGCGGCGCAGACGAGCCACGAGGTGGAACAGCGACCCGGCGCCGTACGCGACCACAGCGGACAGGGTCGGTGTCGACCCGTATGACTGCGTAGCGGTGGCCGACAGCGTCGTTGGGGTCGCGTCCGCACGCGAGGCGAGCGCGGACGCAAAAGGCTACTGAACGGACACGGAGGACCGCTCGGCGGCCCACGAGCGGAGTACGGCCCCCGACGCGCTGGCAGCGCGTCTACGCGAACTGGTCGAAGGGTAGGTCACGAGACAGCGTCTATCGCCACGGCAGCACAGACCGCGAGCGGGCTCACGGAGACGCCCACGGTCACAGCGTCATGAACCGCCTCTGGGTCACGCTTCGAGGCGCTCGCCTCATACCACCTGTCGAGACCGAGGCTGGCTGCGGGGTCGTGTACGGCGATGGGAGCCTCGGCGTCTGCTATGCGGGCGGTTAGTCGATTACGACGGTCCGCTCGTCAACGGCGGGCGGGAGCGGGAGGTCGGGCGCCGACACCGCAACCTGATAGGTCAACTCGTCGGCGTCGGCGGCGCCGAACACCCCGGCCGGGAGCGTCGTCGACTCACCGGGGCGGAGGTACGACTCAGCTGTCGACATCTCGCGACCCTCGACGCTCACCCGGACACCGAGTCGCCCACCGCCGCCCGCGTTCTCGACGCAGACTTCGCAGATCTCGCTCTCGCCGCGACCCACGCTGGCGGGCAGGTCCCACGAGATTCGGGGCACGGGCTGGTCAGCAGCGGCCTTGACAACCCGGTCCGCAACGCCCTGCGCGAGGCCCGCTCGTTCGAGTTCGTCCGCGCCGGCACGGACGAGATCGCCCGGAGTTCGGTGACCTGCGCCAGCAAGCGTCCGCGCCCGGCCGGGACCGACACCGTCGACGGCGGTGAGGCCGACAGCGTCGCCCGAGACGCCGTGTTCGACCCGCGCTTCGACCCGGCGCGCGAGGTTCGCGGCCCGGGGCCCGACGAACTCCACGAGGACGGCCCGGAGCGCAGAGAGCAGACGGGTCGCGTTCTTCCGAATCACCCACGCGTCGCTCCGGAGAGCCTCCGGCGTCGACCCGGCCATCCCTGCCCGGAGGATTGCGAGTACCTTCCGCGGGCCGCCCTCCAAGTCGTCGCCGACGACGCTCGCGACGGCGTCGGCTTCGGACGACCGGATCGAGACCGAGCCAAACTCCCCGGCGCGCGCGACCGTCCGGAGGAGGTCGTCGTCGGTGACCCGGTCACGGTCTGCCAGCGCACGGAAGGCAGCGGCGGTATCGAGCCGGATGTAGTATTTCGAGGCGAGACGGCCGAGACTCGTCGGCTCCACGCCGAGGTCGTCGTCGAACGTCACGAACCCGCGGTCTACGAGCATCTCCAGCGTTTCGCGGGCGCGTCCCCGCAGGTCGTCGGTGTAGCGTTCGGGGTCAGCGCGTGCCCGCACCGCGTAGAAGGTGGTGTCAAGCCACGACAGCACGTCGTCGAGGTCGTCGACGGTGCCGGTAGCTATCTCGGCGTTCAGGTGTGCGTCAAGGTCGGCGGCGAGACGGGACTCGATCTGCACCCCCTCGTCCAGCAGGCGGTGGTATCGCCCCGCGTCGGACTCGTCACAGACGACCCAGCCGTAGCCCTCATCGTCATACCCCGGGCGGCCTGCGCGCCCGAGCATCTGGAGTACGTCGATCGGTGACACCGCGACCTCGCCTTCCAGCGGGTCGTGGCGTTTCGTGTCGCGAATCACCACACACCGAGCGGGGAGGTTGACGCCCCAGGCGAGCGTCGAGGTCGAAAAGAGGAGGTCGACCGTTCCCTCGCGGAACCACGCCTCGACGCGGTCGCGGTCGGCCTTCGACAGGCCGGCGTGGTGGAACGCCACCCCATCAACGACGCCGTGGCGCAGGTCGTCGTTGTCGAGCTCTTTCGCCGCGTTGTGGAGGTCGTAATCGCCGCGTGCACCGACGGGCACGTCACGCTTTGCGAGAACGTCTCGGGCCTTGCCTGCGGCACGCACCGTGTCTTGGCGGGAGGCAACGAACACCAACGCCTGCCCGTCCGCGCGAACATGGTCCTCAACGAGGTCAAGCGCGCGGTAGAGCCGGCGGTATTTGTCCGCGAAGGTGTTCTCGCCGTGACGATAGGTGGCGACCGTCGCGGTCAGCTCGACGGGTCGGTGCTCCTCGCCGACGTCGAGAGTCGTCTCGGGGGGCGCGTTGAGCCACGCTGCAACGTCGTCGACGTTCCGCATCGTCGCCGAGAGTGCGACGATCCGGGGGTCACAGAGTCGGCGGAGCCGCGAGACGACCGCCTCAAGAACGCTCCCACGTCGCTCCGAGTCGAGCAGGTGGACCTCGTCGACGACGACACAGTCGACGTCGGTGACGAAGGCGTACCGCGAGGAGTCGTGGTTCCGCGTCGCGGAGTCGGCCTTCTCTGGCGTTGTCACGAGGACGTCTGCCCGCTCGGCACGCCTGGGGTTCAGGTCGCGTTCGCCGCTGACGACGTACACCGAGTAGCCCAGTTCCTCGAAGCGGTCCCATTCGCGCTCTCGCTCGTTCGTCAGCGCGCGCAGGGGCGCGACGAACAGCGCCGTCCCGCCCTCCCGGAGCGTGTCACAGATGGCGAGCTCCGCAACCGCGGTCTTGCCGCTCGCGGTCGGCGCGCAGACGACAACGTTCTCGTCGGACTCGAGGACGCTCGGGAGAGCCGCACGCTGCATCGCATTGAACGACTCGAAGGGAAACGCGTCGGCAAACTCTGGGAGGACATCGGCGACACGGAGCCGGTCGGTCCCCTCACTCATTACAAAGTGGCCGGGAGCCGCGCGCCTAAGGGTTGCGGACGGCGCGGTGCGCGAGTGGCCGAGTCACGAGGCCAAGAGTAATACCGGCGGGAGCCGCGGGGGAGAGACGGGTTGGACGCGTGCGGACCGGCGACCGCGGGCGAACCTCTGAGACGTACCCGGCGGAGCCTACCCGGTATGAGCAGGAGGTGCTGGCCGTGAGTTTGGGAGACGACGACGGCGACCTCGTCCGGGTATTCGACGAGGACGGCGCGGTCGTCGGCGACCCGCCAGACCTCGGCGACGAGCGACTCGTCGCTATCTACCTCGACCTCCGCCTCGCCCGACATTTCGACGCCCCCGCGGTGAAACCTCCAGCGGCAGGGACGGATGGACACGTACCCGCAGATGGCCGGACAGGAGGCACCACAGGTCGGGAGCGCCCACAAGTCGTTGACTGAGAGATTGGCGCCCGGCCGATTCTGCCGCTCTCGCTCTTCATCAACCACCGTGTGGTCGGCGGTGCGGTCGTCGCGGCGTTCACGAGCCACGTGAGAGACCATCTGCGGGAACCGGTGCGCCTGTTGATAGGGACACCCGGGGAGCCGCCGTAGTTTTTGTACCCCCCTGCCTTCGGCGGAGTATGGTCGTCGGGGACGCCGAGACAGAGACGGAGCTGTTAGTGATCGGCGGCGGACCAGGCGGGTACGCTGCCGCCATTCGCGGCGCACAGCACGGCCTGGACGTGACGCTGGTCGAGCGAGACGCCTACGGCGGCACCTGCCTCAACCGGGGTTGTATCCCCTCGAAGGCGCTGGTGTCGGTCGGGAGCCTCGCGCACGACGCCGGGTCGGCCGAGGAGATGGGGGTCCACGCCGACCCGGCGGTAGATATGGCCCAGACGGCGGACTGGCTCTCGGGGGTTGTCACCCGGCTCACCCGCGGCGTCGAGAAGCTCTGTAAGGCAAACAGCGTCGCGTTGTTGGAGGGCACCGCCGAATTCGTCGGGCCCCACGAGGCGCGAGTCCGCAGCGCCGCAGAGGGCCGGGACGCAGAGACAGTCACGTTCGAGAACGCTGTCGTCGCCACAGGCTCGCGCCCAGTCGAACTTCCAGGACTGCCGTTCGCGGCCGACCGGGTCCTCGACTCGGCGGCGCTCCTCGCTCTCGACTCCGTCCCCGACTCGCTGGCTGTCGTCGGCGCGGGCTACATCGGGATGGAGCTCTCAACAGCGTTCGCGAAGCTCGGGAGCGACGTGACGGTGGTCGAGGCGCTACCGGAGGCGCTCCCGGGCTACGAGGACGACGTGACGGCGGTGGTGCGCGGACACGCAGAGGACGTGGGCGTCGATTTCCACTTCGAAGAGCGGGCGAGCGGCGTCACAGACGGCCCGGACGGGCGGGCGGCCCTCAAGACCGAGACCGAGGAGGGGACGGCCCGCTACGCCGCCGACCGCGTGCTGGTCGCGGTGGGGCGCGAGCCGGTGACCGACACCATGGGCCTCGACGCTGTCGGCCTCGCACCGGACGACGACGGGGTCCTCGCGGTCGACGAGGAGTGCCGAACCGACGTCGACCACGTCTTCGCGGTCGGCGACGTGGCCGGCGATCCGATGCTCGCCCATCGTGCCTACCGCGAGGGAGTCGTCGCCGCGGCTGTTGTCGCGGGCACCCCCGAGGCAGTAGACGACCGCGCGACGCCGGCGGCGGTGTTCACTGACCCCGAGGTGGCCACGGTCGGACTGACCGCCGACGAGGCTCGCGAGGGGGGCTACGAGCCGGCGGTCGGTGAGATGCCGTTTCGCGTGAGCGGTCGCGCGCTCACGACCGGCCACACGGACGGGTTCGCCCGCGTCGTCGCCGACGGTGAGACTGGGTTAGTTCTTGGCGGACAGGTCGTCGGCCGGGAGGCCTCGGAGCTGATCGCCGAGATTACACTCGCCGTCGAGATGAGCGCGACGCTTGAGGACCTCGCCGCGACCGTCCACACCCACCCGACGCTCTCGGAGGCCGTTCACGAGGCAGTCGAGAACGCCCGCGAGGAGGCAATTCACACGCTTAACCGCTGAGACTCACGGATTCGGGGTCGGAGTGCCCGTTCCGTCGGGCGGCTCGGGCTCGGGCTCGGTCTCTGCCGGCGTCACAGTGCTAGTCCCAATTGGCGCCGGTGTCGGTGGGGTCGGCGCCGACGTGGCCCCACCGCCGGCCAGCGAGCCAGCCGGTGTGTCTGTCGGGTCACCGCTCGGGCCTGTGCAGCCTACCACCACGACGACGGTCACGAGTGCCAGAAGCGCCAGTCGTGCCATGCAGTGGGTCACCGGACGTGTACGGTGGAAAAAGCCGTGCGACCGGTTGTGAGGTTTGGGGTTGTGTAACGGATCAGCCGGGCAGAGTTCCGGCCGAAACGCCTCATTTCACGTGGGTATCTCGCTCGTCGAATCCACGGGTTTTGGCCGGCCTAAACGCCCGATGACGGTGAACCAACCGGGGAGAACAACAACATCTAATGCCGTGCGGGTCTGACTAATCAATGATGCCTACGGTCGAATACCTGAACTACGAGGTGCTTGACGACCACGAGTGGTCGATCGAAGACGACGGCCTGTTCGAGAAGGCCGCAGACGCCGGTCTCAGCGACGAAGACTACGGAAGCCTTGACGTCAATCAAGGTGAGTACATTCTCGAAGCAGCGGAGGCACAGGGCTACGACTGGCCGTTCTCCTGCCGTGCCGGCGCCTGCGCGAACTGCGCCGCCATCGTAACGGAAGGTGACATTGAGATGGATATGCAGCAGATCCTCTCCGACGAGGAAGTCGACGAAAAGGACGTTCGCCTGACCTGTATCGGCTCGCCGACGGTCGACGAGGTACAGATCGTCTACAACGCGAAGCATCTCGACTACCTGCAGAACCGCGTCATCTAACACAGCGTACAACGTGCGTTAAACAGATGCGCCTTCTCCCGAGGCCACGCTCCTACCGTTCCTCGGGGAAAGGGTGGGCAATTACCCATATGTGCGTAGATTCGGTTTTTTAAATTATCTACACATCGTGGGCGCATCTATTACGCGATGGTCGAATGGGAGTGTTCGGCTAACCCACGGGAAGCCTCAGAGCTTGCCCCCGAGGCAGTTCACGGCGATACCCTCTTTGGCCTGCTGCGGGCGGTTAACGGGGTGTGAAAAGACCTATCGGCGCGAGGAGCGACCAAGCAGGCATGACGATCGACGCGGATCTCGACTTCGGGGACGACGGCCTCGTCCCCGTGGTCGCACAGGACGTCGACACGGGCGAGGTGCTGATGCTTGCGTATGCCACCCGTGATGCGGTCGCGCGGACACGAGAGACGGGCCGTGCACACTACTACTCGCGCTCGCGGGACGAACTCTGGGAGAAAGGAGCGACGAGCGGGCACACGCAGTCGGTCCGGGAGGTGCGTGTCGACTGCGATGGCGACGCCTTGCTCTATCGCGTCGACCAGACCGGCGGGGCCTGTCACACGGGCTACCGCTCCTGTTTCTACCGCACGCTCGACGGCGAGGAGGTGGGCGAACGGGCGTTCGATCCTGACGAGGTGTACGGGTGAGCGAGTCCGAAGAGTTACCCGCCGACCTTGCCTCGCGGGCGCACAAGACTGTCGACCGAGTCGAACGGCTGGCCGTCGAGGCAGAGCGGGCCCGCGAGGCCGTCGTCGACGCCGGCGAGGACCGCGCCGCGGCAGCCGCGGACGCCCATGACGAGGCGATCGCCCTCCTCGACAGGTACGAGGAGCACGCGACCGGCACCGGCGACTTCGAGGCGTACGTCGAGTTCCAGAACCGGTTCCTCGGCCTCGTGAAGGGACTGGACGACGACTTGCCCGCCCGGTCGGCGTTCGAGACGGCGGCCGAAGCGATGGACCGCCGGCGCCTGCGCGAACGCGACTTCGACGAGGCCCGCGAGGCCCTGCGCGAGGCCGCGGAGTACCGCAGCCTCCTGAACCGACGCGAGGAGGCCGCGGAGCGCGAGCGGTCGGCGCGCCACGAGGCACGGGAACTGCGTGAGGCGGTCGCGGACCGGATCGCGGCGCTAGAACGCACCCTCAACCTCGGCGACGCCGACCTCTCGGCGCCGGTCGAGCGGATCGAGGAGCCGGTCCGAGCATACGACGAAGCCGCCCGCGAGGCGTTCGAGGACTTCTATCGCAATGCGAGGGCCCGCGACCTGTTCGCCCTGATCGAACGGACCCGGTCGTTCCCGCTGGTCTCGTTTCGCCAGCCCCCGCGTGACGTGCGCGAGTACGTCGAGGAGTACGAGGCCGGCGAGCACCCGGTGCCGGACCTCCTCGAGTACGCCGACTACTCGGCCTCGAAGCTCGACCACTACGTCTCGGACCCTGGGGCGCTCCGGGCGAAGGTCGCGACTCACCGGACCTATCTCGAACGACTCGACGCGGGGCCCCTAACGGTGGGCTGGCCGTCGCCAGAGGCCAGCCAGCTCCACTGGCTCGGTGAGGAGCTGGTCGCCGTCGTCGGGCGATTTGCTGACGAGGAGGTCGTCGCACGCGCCCGGACAGTCCGGGACCTGCCCCGCGAGACGGACTACGAGCGTCTTCGGCGGACGGCGGTCGCGCGCGCCGAACTAGACGAGCGAGAGCGAGGGCGCCTGCGGTCGGGCGCAGTCGAGTCGGACCTCGCGGCGCTTCGCGAGGCACACGAGCGGCTAGACGAGACACTCGAACGCTAGTCTATCGATAGACCAAGGCGAGTGCCTCGGGGCTTGCCCCCAAAGGCAGTTTACGGCCGGATCGCCCGGGCGGTATCGTCGGCAAGGGTCACTGCACGGTCGGGGTCTGTCGACTCGGCGTACACCCGAACCACAGGTTCGGTGCCGGAGGGGCGGACCAGCACCCAGCCGTCGCCGAGTTCGAGACGGTAGCCGTCGGTGGTGTCGAGGTCGGCACCGCTGGCCTCGGCGTACGCCCGGGCCGCCGAGAGGATGCGCTCGCGTTCCTCGTCACCCTCGTACGTGAGGTTGCGCCGGACGGCGTGGTAGTCCCGATAGGGCGCGACAACCTCGCTTGCGGGTCGCTCGGCGACGAGCGAGAGAAAGCGCGCGGCCGCAAGGGCGCCATCGCGCGCGAGACGGATCTCGGGGAAGAACACCCCTCCGTTCCCCTCGCCTGCGACCGGGACGCGGACGCCCTCGGTCTGGAGTTCGCGAACACGCGTGACGATATTCGTCGCGCCGATGGGCGTGAGTTCGAGACGGGCGCCGGCCGCCTCCACAACGTCGACAACCCGGCTGGAGACGTTCACCGCGCTCACGACGGCGTCGCCCTCTTCGACGGTTGCGGCACAGAGCGCTGCGAGACTCGACTCGCCCGGTATCGACTCGCCCGTCTCGTCGACGAACACCGCCCGGTCGGCGTCGCCGTCGTGGGCCACCCCAACGTCGGCGTCCGTCGCGCGCACGAGTCGCCGGAGGTCGCCAAGCTGTTCCGCGACGGGTTCCGGTTCACGGCCCGGAAAGTGGCCGTCGGGCTGACCGTTGACAGTGACGACGCGACAGCCGAGTTCCCGAAGGAATGACGGCGAGGTGAGCGCGCCCGCGCCGTGACCGGGGTCAAGCGCAACGGTGAGGTCGAGACTGTGGTCCACGGCGCCGTGGAGGTCAGCAACATAGTTCTGGTGCGCTCCGTCGAGTCGCTCGACGCTCCCCACCTCGTCCCACCGCGCCTCGTCGACGGGACGGTCGAAGACGTGGGCCTCAATGCGTTCAAGGGCGTCGACGGTGAGTTCGACCCCCTCATCGTCGACCAGCTTCACGCCGTTGTAGTCTGCCGGGTTGTGCGACGCGGTGACCACGACGGCAGGGACACCCTCGCGCGCACAATGGGCAGCGACGCCAGGTGTCGGGAGGACACCGAGACGGGCCACGTCAACGCCGACGCTCGCCAGTCCGCTCGCGGCCGCGTCGGCCAGCATCTCCCCCGAGGTCCGAGTGTCACGGCCGAGCGCGACCCGCTCTCCGTCCCAGACAGTCCCGGCCGCACGAGCGACCCGCAGGACGAGCGAGGGCGTCATCGCCTCCCCGACTGTCCCCCGCGTGCCACTCGACCCGAACAGCTCCATACCATCTGGTTCCGGCCGAGGGCGAAAGTCGTTGTGGGACGACTGCGAGCCCCCGCTACGTCGCCGGTGACAGAGCGCGCCTACACAACCGCGCGGCGAGCGAAGCCAAACGAGCCGCGGGGAACCGGCTCGCGGGACGGGGCAGTTGGGAGCCGACGAGAGCGCTTTTGTCCGGCCCGTGTCTCCCCCCGTCGTGTTCCAATCGTTCGAGGTCGTCCCCGCAGTCGACGTCGAGGACGGCGAGACCGTACAGCTGGTGGGGGGCGAGCGCGGCACGGGCACGCGCTACGGCGACCCCGTCGCAGCCGCGGAACGCTGGGTCGACGAGGGTGCCCGTACGCTCCACCTCGTCGACTTAGACGGCGCGTTTGAGGGCGAGCGACAGAACACCGAGGCGATCGCCGCCGTCGCGGAACGAGTAGATGTTGCCCTGCAGGTCGGTGGGGGGATCCGGACCAAGGACGACGCTCTGTCGCTGCTCAACGCGGGCGTCGACCGCGTCATCCTGGGTACCGCGGCGGTCGAGGAGCCGGACCTGGTCGAACGGATCGCCGATGCATACCCCGACGGGGTGCTGGTGAGCCTCGACGCGTCGGACGGTGAGGTGGTGGTGTCAGGCTGGACCGAGGGGACAGGGCTCGACCCCGCCGAGGCCGCGGCGCGGTACGAGGACCTTGGCGCGGCAGGCGTGCTGTTCACCGACGTCGACGTGGAGGGCCGGATGGGCGGGGTGCGGGCCGACCGGGTCCGCCGGGTCGTCGACGCGACCGAAAGTCCAGTTGTCGCGAGCGGTGGGGTGGCGACGCTTGACGACGTGCGGGCGCTCCGCGAGGCGGGGGCGGCCGCCGTCGTTGTCGGAACGGCGCTGTACGAGGGCGCGTTCACGTTAACCGAGGCGCTGGCAGCGTGAAAAAGGCCAACACCCAAGCCGGCGGGCCGCGATTGCCCGGTATGAGCGAGACTGGCGCCCGCGCCGCCGCCCGCACCCGCGAGACGGCGGAGACGAGTATCGAGGTGGCCCTCGACATCGACGGCGACGGCGAGAGCCGCGTTGACACCGGGATCGGCTTTTTCGACCACATGCTCGACGCGTTCGCGAAACACGGGCTGTTCGACCTCACTGTCGACTGCGACGGCGACCTCGAGATCGACGACCACCACACAGTCGAGGACGTTGCGATAGTTCTCGGTGAGGCGTTCGACGAGGCGCTGGGTGAGAAACGCGGGATCGCCCGGTTTGCCGACCGGCGCGTGCCGCTGGACGAGGCGGTGGCGTCGGTCGTCCTCGACGTTTCCGGACGACCTCAGTTTAGCTTCGAGGGCGAGTTCTCTCAGGAGCGTATCGGGGGGTTCACCGCCGGAATGGCGCCGCATTTCGCGCGCTCGCTCGCCACAAATGCAGGGTTGACGCTCCACCTTGATGTCGAGGGTGAAAACGCCCACCACGAGGTCGAGGCGGTATTCAAGAGCCTTGGGCGGGCCCTCGACGACGCGACCCGGATCGACGAGCGTCGGAGTGAAGCTCCGAGTACGAAAGGCGAGCTTTAGCTGCGTAGGTACTCCACGTTCTCGCCGAAGGCGTCATCAGAGTCTTGATGGACGGACGTGTCGCACGTGTCGCGCGCTACCGGTTCGACAGGCGAGGGGGCGGCGTTCTCTTGGCGGCGGCACGCGAGCCACCGCAGTTCCACGAGCGCGGTCTCGAAGCGGTCCGACTGGCCCAGAGAGTGCTGGGGTACCCGCTCCAGCGCCTCTGTCTTCGGCAACCAGTTGTCAGGGGAGATCGCCGAGGGTGGCGAGCGTCGCCGCCACACCCATCGGGAGATACCAGCCGTCGCAGCCGGCCCGATACACGCCGGTCAGACGTACGCCCGACACAAACAAACTAAGTCGTCACCGCACGGTATAGCTAAAAGTTAGTGTTTGACGAGATAATGGAGAAGTTCGCCGGCAGCCCGGGCCAACAGGCCGTCGTACGGCTCCTCTTGGAGCGCGGGTTCTCGGTCAACGACGAGGGGCGTGTCGTCTCGGGCGGGATCGAGATACCCGACACCGGCATCGCCCGGGAGGCCGACGTCGACCGGCGGGTTGTCGACTCAACGACCGACGCGATCCTCAACGACGCCGACCTTCGTCGGATCTTCCGGAACATCTCCGCAATCCCGAGTTTGATGGACCTCGCGCCGGTGCTCGACCTGTCGGTGCTGACAGTCTGGGTGGAAGACGAGACCCGACACGGTATCGTCGCGGAGATAACCGGCCTGCTCGCGGACCACGGGATAAGCATCCGGCAGGTGATAAGCGAAGACCCAGAGTTCGCAACAGATCCGAAGCTCTACGTCGTCACCGACACGCGGCCGCCAGGCGACCTGCTCGTGGCGATACGGGACCTGCCGTACGTGCGGCAGGTGGAGTTCTGAGGCACGCAAACCGCGGCGCGCACGACGCGTCGACCACCACACTCAATTCCGACACTGGCCCATCTCGACCGTGAGCGACCCGGACGCCTTTCGCACCGTCGCCGGCCCTGTCGAGACGACGTTCGAGATCCGCGGCTCGCGGTTCACCGGTTCTCTCGCGCCCGCCCGGAGCCGCGAGGACGCGGAGGCGTTCGTCGACCGCCGGCGCGCGGACCACCCGGACGCAACCCACGTTGTGCCCGCGTACCGGGTGCCCGCGGACCCAAACGACGAGCGAGGACATCTCCGGGAGTACGCGAACGACGACGGCGAACCAGGCGGGAGCGCGGGCAAGCCGGCGCTAAATGTCTTAGAACAGCGCGAGGTCCGGAACGTCGTCCTCGCAGTGGTGCGCTACCACGGCGGTCAGAACCTCGGAGTGGGCGGACTGGCGCGAGCGTACGCCCGAAGCGCGAGCGAGGCGCTCGACGCGGCGGAGATAGTCGACCGGCAGCCGACGGAGCGCGTCGTGGCCACCGTCGGCTACGACGACTCGGGAACGGTTCGCGGCGTGTTGGAGAGTGTAGGCGCCGAGTTCGACGCCGACTACGCGGAGGTGGTGCGGTTCGACGTCCGGGTGCCGGTGTCGGACGCCGAATCGCTCAAAAACAGGCTGCGGAGCGCGACGAGCGGCCGGGTTCGACTGGCTTGACAGCCCTTCTGCGTCGAAGCGCGAGGAGTTCGCCGTCTGATTCCTTCCACGGCTACAGCCGTAGGCTCCTCCTTGTGTCTGTGTGAGTTCGGAGAGACAGAGACAGAGTGGGTCCGAGCGGACAGTCCGATGGAATATATCGGAGGAAGACAGCGATTCAGTCTGTCGATTCTCGATGCGAACCGGAGGGGTCGACTCAGTTCGTATTGAACGAGCGGTCGCCCGCGTCGCCAAGGCCGGGGATGATGTAGCCGTCGTTGTCAAGATGACTGTCGACCGCGACAGTGAGTCGGCGGACCGCAGGGTGTGACGCCGTGAGGCGAGATAGCCC
Organism: uncultured archaeon; assembly: GCA_937138675.1. GTDB lineage: Archaea > Halobacteriota > Halobacteria > Halobacteriales > Haloferacaceae > A07HB70. The sequence goes on from CAKZPG010000082.1 coordinate 24,906, forward strand.
CTCGGGAGCTGCGACGGCCGAGAGGACGATAATCCGGTCGGGCGACGCTCCAGCGGCAGTCACGTGGTCGAGGACCGCCCGGAGTGTCGACCCGGTCGCTAGCATCGGGTCGGCGACGACGACGGTGTCCTCGGGGTCGATATCGGGGAGTTTGACGTACTCGATCCCGACAGGGAACGAGCCGTCGGGCTCCATCCCCGCCTCTTCATCGCGGCTAGCGCTGATCACGCCCTGTTTGGCGGCGGGAAAGGCAGAAAGCAGACCCTCGACGAGCGGCGTCGCCGCCCGAAGAACGTTGACGAGCACCACGTCATCGAGCCCGACGACCCGTACGCCGGTGGTCTCGGTCAGCGGCGTCTCGACCGGCACCTGTTCGGTCTCGAACAGCGTCGCGACCAACTCCGCACCACAGATTCGCCCGAGTTCGACGAGATCTTCACGGAAGGCGACGGGGTCGGCGTCGACGTCGCGCAGCCGGGTGAGCGCCGCGCGCGCCAGCGGGTGGGTAACGACGTGGGCGTCGTCGCGGTTCTCAATTGGCACACCGACAGGGGCGACGGGAAGGGTGAAAAAGCCCGCGTCAGCGCACGACCACGAGGTAGGTGACGAGCGAGAGAACGAGCGCCAGCCCCACGACTCCCTGGAGCGTGAATGGGACGAGGTCGACGAAGGAGAGCCCCCAGACGACGAACGCCGCGAAGGCAGCCGAGAGTACGACGTTCATGACGAACAGCACGCGCGGGTCACCCGGGGAGTCAGACACATCTGCGTTCTCGGTCGGGGGGGATTAGATTCTTCTTTCCGACCGAGAGACAAGAGTCTGTGTACCGCCCGTTCCACAACCGCGACGGCGACCCCGTGGAGCCGTGGCCATTCGTTGCCGTCTCCGGCACGGGTACGCTTCCCGTCCTCAGCTTTGGGCCGCTCTATCTTGGGGCGTTCGGCGTCCCCATCCGGCTCGCCGTCGGCGTCTCGATCGCCGTGAGTACCGGCATCGTCGCCGTCGCCTACTACCGCCTCGTCCTGGCCTACCGCCCAGATGTCCAAGCCGCGCTCCCGGCGAGCGAGCGAGCGCCACGACTGTTTTGGATCACGCTCGTTCTCATCGGGGTCCTTGTCCTTCCGGCCCTGCCGCTCGTCGGACGGAGCCTTTAGCACGGCCGGCGCGCACCGTCTGGCGTGCGCGATATCAGCGTCGAACGCGTCGTTGACGCGTCGCCCCCTGTGGTGCGGCGTCAGCTCAACCCGAGGACGCTCGTCGAGTACGAGGGCAGCTTCGAGGTGGTCGACAGCCGGGAAGAGGGCGTCGCAACCCTCGTTATCGCCGCGGCTAGCGGGCTCGAACTCACTCTCCGGTTCGAGCCGCGAGAGGGGGGGCTACTACTACACCCAAGAGGGCGACGCTGGCCCGTTCGATGCGATGGAGACGTGGGTCGAGACCGCCGCCGTCAACGACGGGCGCGGGACCCGTGTCCACTTCCGATCGGTGGTGAGCCTCGGCCTCCCACTCCCCGCCCTGACCGACCGAGTCGCGGCGTGGAAGCGCCAGGGTGAGCTTGACCGGGCGCTCGACGTCCTCGCGGCAGATATCAGCGGCTGACGGTCGTGCGAGTCGGGGACAGAACCGGACCGGGATTTATATACGAAACCGAAGATCAGTATTCTATGGGGCTGTTCGCCACACTCAAGGAGACGCTCGCCGCCTCTACCTCGACAACCGGACGGAACGACCGCGAATCGGCAGGCGCGTACTGGTGTCACGACTGTAGCGAGCGGGTGCTCGATCTCAACGTCGACGTTGAGGGTGAAGAGTCGCCGACCTGCCCCGCCTGTGGGGACGAGATGACGTTCGAGCGCTCAACCTCCTCAACTGGCTGCGCCTGCTAGAGCGTCTGGACGTCGCCCGGCTCTGCCGGGAATGGGTTCTCGCCGTCAACACTCGCATCCGGAGCGGCGAGACAGCCGTCGAGTGTCTCAACGAGCCCGTCGTCGTCCATCTCTCGCCCGATCACGACCAGCTCCGTCTGGCGGTCGCCAACCTCGTCGTGCCAGTCGACGTTCGAGCGGTTCGCGAGGTAGAGATCCTGGTCGGCCTCGGGGAGACTTGCGATCCAGGGACCGGTCGCCTCAACCCGTACCGAGGGGCCGGCCTGCCCGACGTCAAGCCGGACATTATCGCGCCCGGCGACCCAGACGGTTCCTTTCGAGCGCAGAACGGCGGCTGGAAGATTAGCGAGAACGGCAGCGAACCGCTTGGGGTGGAACGGGCGTCGACGGCGGTAGACGAACGATGAGACGTCGTACTCCTCCTCGGGGTGGACGTGGTCGTGCCCCTCGCCGGGTCCGTCGTCGGAAGCGTGGTCGTGTCCCTCGCCGGGTTTGTGCGCCGCTCGCTCGCTCCGTCGTCCGAACAGATCTCGGTCAAGAACGTCGTCGTGGTCGACCGCCGAGAACGTCGTCTCGGCGACCTCGGCGCCGGGCCGGAGCGCCGCGACCATCTCGCGCACGGTCCGCAGCTCCGCGTCGTCCACGAGATCGGTCTTGTTCAGGACAGCGACGTCCGCAAACTCTACCTGTTCGGCGAGGAGGTCGGAGATGGGGCGGGGGGCGTCGGGCCCAGCCTCATCCTCAGTCTTACTGTCGGTCTCGACCCCCTCTGTGTCGGCCGCAGGCAGGCGCTCTTCGACGTCGCGGTCGGCGAGAGCGTCGTGAAACTGGCGGGCGTCGACGACAGTGACGACCGCGTCAACGTGGTAGAGCGCCGCGGCGCTCGAGCCGCGCTCGAACAGGTCCGCGATGGGGCTGGGCTCACTGATCCCCGACGGCTCGACGACAAGGTGTGAAAAGTCGCGACCGCGCGCGAGGCTCACCACCGCCGTCTCGAGGTCGCCGCGGAGCTCACAGCAGATACAGCCGTTCGACAGTTCTGCAAGCTGTCCCTCGTCGACGCCACCGCCACGGGTCACGAGGTCTGCGTCGATGTTCACCTCGCCCACGTCATTGACGAGGACGGCGATATCGTGATCGCCAGCCTCCTCGAGAAGACGGTTGAGCAGCGTCGTCTTGCCGGCGCCGAGACTCCCGCTGAGGACGGTAACTGGCGTCGATGCAGACATCCGATTAACGATCGCTCGGACGCGACTAAAACATCCCGGCTCCGGGAGCGACACGCTTTCAACCGTGCCCATCGCGTGGCGAGTCATCGCGTTCCGCCTTGTCAACCGGGACGCTCTCTCCCCACGGGTCAATCCGTCGTGCGATATTCGCGGAATCGTTGATTTCTGCCTGAACACGCGAGTTTTGTACTCGGGCCTCCATGTCGAGAGTGAGATGGAGGAGAGCGTCTCCGGGTTCAAGACCAGAGGGTCGTGGTCGGAGGTCGTCGAACACGGCGAACGGATCACACGTGCGCTCCGCGAGGCAGGCGTCGAGCGTGACGACGAGACGTTCGCCGAGTGGAACGAGTGGCGGCCGAAGACCCACGAGCGTCTGGGCGAGGACGTGAACGAGAAGACCGCAGAGCAGGCGAGCGTCGGCGAGGGCGAGGGCGAGCGTGCGGGTGCCGACCCCGACGAGGACCTCCGGACCGCAGGCGAGAAGCTCTCGGAGTCCTACGAGCAGGTTGAGGAGGGCCACGGCGACAACGCCGTCGAGTCATGGGGCGAGTCAATCGAGTACGTCGCCCGCGCGGCCGACTCCGCGGGCCGAAAGGCCCTGCGCAAGGTCGAAAACACTGTCTATCGCCGGGTGATGACGCAGATCGCGCCGTATTACTTCGATAACGATCTTGTAAGCGCGAATGTCCAGCGCGTCGGCTCGACGGTCGATCCCGGCTATATCTTCGAGGTGAACGTCAACGACGACGGTCTGAAAGACGAGGTGCGCGAGAGTCTCGCAGCGTTCGAGGAGGACGTCGACCGCTGGCATATCGACACCCCAAAGCGGGTTGACGACGCCGCCGCCGCGGAGGGCGCAGAGCTCTCCACGCGAGAACGCGAGGGCGGAGAACAACGGGAGAACTCGACGACGAACTAAGCCAGAGACGCGGCCGACACGATCGATACTCGATATCGAGACCGACGACCGCAAGGAATCGCTCGGGACACGCCGACCGACGGTCCCAGCAGTCGCGCTTTTGTCGCTGTGTCACGGATAGGTAGTCGTGATCCAACCGATGCGCATCGAGGCCGGCGAGTGTAGCGCCGACGAGATAATCGCCGAACTCCGTGAGGGGCGGCGGGTGGTCGTCCAGACCGAGATGCTCGGCGGGGACCACGAGGTCACGCTCCGGCACGACGGCACGACGTACTACTGTGACACACCGACGACGCTCCACCGCCACACGGAGGAGGCCGCGATGCGCGAGTGTATCGAGAACATGGGCTACGGGCGGCAGACCTGAGTCGCCGCGCCCGGACGTTTATTTTTCGGGAGCGCGACTTATCAGTGATGTCTGACTCGCACGCGATGGACGATCTCGTCGGGGATCCAGACCCGAGCTTCGAACACGTCCTCTCGTGCGTGTTCGGCGTGCAAGACCACGAGAGCCGGACCTACCTCGCGCTGGCCGAGCAGCCAGGGAGTACGGTTGCCGAGCTCGCCGAGCAGCTCAATCGCGATCGCTCGAACGTCAACCGCTCGCTCTCGACGCTGATGGACAAGGGGCTGGTCGAGCGCCGGCGTCGCCTGCTTGACCCGGGGGGGTACGTCTACCAGTACACCGCGACGCCGATTCCGGACGCGAAGGAACTGCTCCACAACGCGCTCGACGAGTGGGTCGAGCGCGTCCACGGTGTAATCGCAGAGTTCGACGGAGACGAGCGCGCGAAGTAGCGCGGTGTTTTTTGCCCCGGGCCGGTCAGAGATATGTATGAGCTTGCGACTCGCCGCGGAGGCGGAGCCGACCCCAGACGTCTCTGACGATGAGGTGTGGCTGACCTGTATCGCCTGTGGGGCCCAGTTCGCCCCGTTCGAGGCGGTTCGATTCACTTGTGACAACTGCGACGGTCTCCTCGAGGTCCGCTACGCCGACCATCCGACCTTCGACGACTTCGAGGGGCACGGAGTGTGGCGCTACAGCGAGGCCCTCCCGTTCGACAAGGGTGTCTCGTTGCCCGAGGGCGCGACGCCGCTTCACGAGGTGCCACGGCTCCGCGAGGAGGTCGGCCTGCGCGCACTGCGCGTGAAACACGAGGGGATGAACCCAACCGGCTCGTTCAAAGACCGCGGGATGACAGTTGGTGTGAAGGTGGCCAAGCGTATCGGCGTCGACCGCCTCGCCTGCGCCTCAACGGGCAACACCAGCGCCGCGCTTGCGGCCTACGGCGCCCGCGGCGGGATGGAGACGCTCGTCCTCCTGCCCGAGGGGAAGGTCGCGGCCGGCAAGGTCGCGCAAGCGGCGCTGCACGGAGCGCGTATTCTGGAGGTCGACGGCAACTTCGACGACTGCCTCGACCGGGTGCAGGATCTCGCAGCCCGGGGTGAGGTCTACCTGCTCAACTCGCTCAACCCATTCCGGCTGGAGGGCCAGAAGACGATCGGACTCGAGATACTGGAGGAGTGTTACGCCGACTACGGCGCGTTCCCCGACCGCATCATCCTGCCAGTCGGTAACGCGGGCAACACCTCGGCGCTGTTCAAGGCGTTCCGCGAACTCGTTCAGGCGGGCGCGCTCCGGCCCGAGGAGGTACCGAAGCTGACCGGGATTCAGGCGGCGGGCGCCGCTCCGATGGTCGAGGCGATAACGGAGGGCAACGACGAAATCCGCCGGTGGGAAGAGGTCGAGACCCGCGCGACCGCGATCCGGATCGGTAACCCAGTCAACGCGCCGAAGGCCCTGCCGGGCATCCGCGAGACGGGCGGGACCGCCGTATCCGTCAACGACGACGAGATAACGAGCGCCCAGCGCGCCCTCGCGGAGGAAGGCGTGGGCGTCGAACCAGCTTCCGCGTGTTCGATCGCCGGGGTGCGCAAGCTCAGGAAACAGAATATCATCGACGCCGACGAACGCGTCGTCTGCCTGACGACAGGTCACCTCCTGAAAGACCCCGACGAGGCCTACCGCGCGGGCGGCGCGCCCGATGCGGTCCCGAACGACACAGAAGGTATCCTTGAGCACCTCGCGGGCGACTGAAGCAGGGGCGGGTCGTCGCTCCGCTGACGGCGCAGTACGATACGGCACAGTACGGTCGACCTGTCGGCCGCCGGCGTGCGAGGGTGCGTTTGTACCGGGCGTCCCCGGGGACTACTCGCGTCCGTTCGGCGAGTCGAGTTTGATCTTCCGCATCTCGATCATCCGTTCGTCGGCGAGAAGCGTCTCGAGAGCGTCGTCGGGGATCTCCTCGTCAAGATTGTACACCGTCAGCGCTTCGCCGCCGATCGTCTCGCGGGCGTTGAACATCCCCGCGATGTTGACGTCGGCGTCGCCGAGGACGGTGCCGACAAAGCCGATGACGCCCGGAGTGTCGTAGTTGCGCGCGACGAGCATCTGGCCGTACGGCACCGCGTCGACGCGGTAGCCGTCGATCCGGACGATCCGTGGGTCGTCGCCCGCAAAGAGTGTTCCACAGACCGACACCGAGTTCTCGCCATCGCCAACGCTGACGGTGACGAGGCTCTGGAAGTCCTCGGCCTGCCGGGTTTTCTCTTCGGTCACCTCGACGCCACGCTCCTCGGCCACGCGCGGGGCGTTGACGGCGTTGACCGACCACTCGAGGGGCGCGAACGCCCCCTTCAGCGCGCTTGCCGTGATGAGTTCGACGTCCTCCTCCACGATGTCGCCCTCGTACCGGACGGTCACCTGCACGGGGCGGCCGTCGAACGTCTGGGCGGCAACCCGGCCGGCGGTCTCGGCGAGGTCGGCGTACGGCTTGATCCGCCGGAACGCGCTCTCGTCGACGGAGGGCGCGTTCAGCGCGTTGACCACGGGTTCGTCGGCGAGGGCCGCAGCCACCTGGTCGGCGGTAGAGACGGCGACGTGTTCCTGTGCAGCGGAGGTAGAGGCCCCGAGGTGGGGCGTCACCACGACGTCTTCGGCGTCAAGCAGGGGGTTGTCGGCGTCGATGGGTTCGTCCGCAAACACGTCGACCGCGGCGCCGGCAAGAGGGCCCGTATCCACTGCGTCCGCGAGCGCCGCCTCGTCGACGACGCCGCCGCGCGCACAGTTGATCAGGAAGCCGTCACCGAGCAGTGCGAGTTCCTCCTCGGCGATCATCCCCTCCGTCTCGGGGGTAAGTGGCGTGTGGACGGTGAGAAAGTCGGCGCGCTCCAGACACTCCTCGAACTCGACGAGTTCGGCGCCGAGACGGGCGGCGCGCTCCTCGCCGATATACGGGTCGAAGGCGATCATCTCCATCCCAAGGCCGTCGAGCCGCTTCGCCACCTCTTGACCGACCCGGCCGAGACCGACGATGCCGAGCGTCGCGCCGCCGAGTTCGGTGCCGAGGTAGTCGCCTTTCGCCCATTCGCCGTCCGTGAGGCGCGTATGGGCCTGTGGGATGGAGCGAGCGGCCGCAAACGCCATCGCGACGGTGTGTTCGGCCGCTGCGCGGACGTTCCCCTCGGGCGCGTTCGCGACGATGACCCCGTTGTCGGTCGCGGCGTCGGTGTCGATGTTGTCGACGCCGATACCAGCCCGGCCGACGATGACGAGGTCCGGCGCGGCGTCGAAGAGTTCGGCGTCGACACGGGTCCCGGAGCGAACGATCAGGCCGTGGGCGTCGGCAACCGCGTCGAGCAGCGCCGGGCCCTCCAGGTCGTACCCCTTCTCGACCACGTGGCCTGCCTCCCGGAGTCGCTCTATCCCCGCTTCGGAGATCGGGTCGGTCACGAGGACCTTCATTATCGAAGTCATCCTCGGATCGCGGATAAGAGTTTCCGATCGAAACCTGTCAGAGTCTCACCGCTGGACGTCTCGGCAGTGCCAATGGCGACGTAGTACGCCGAGAGGCCGGCGAACGCTATGATGGTATGGTCACCCAACTGTTCGGCGACCGACTGGACAGACGCAAGACCGGCACTGGCAGCCGCGAGGTGCGGGACCGTGTGTCTCTGCCGTGCTGCGGTCATATAACACCGCTGTGCCTGTCGAGAGCGGAACGCTAAGGACGCCCGCGCGCCCAAGACGCCTGTGTTCGTAGCGTTCGATTTCGACGGTACGCTCTCGGACTCCGAGATGATCGACGCCCTCGGCGACCGGGCAGGCGTCGGCGCGGAGATTGCCGCGGTGACCGAACGGGCGATGAACGACGAGATTGCGTACGCCGAGAGCCTGCGCCGGCGTGCGGAGTTGCTCGCCGGCCTGTCGGACGACGAGGCCGAAGCGGCGTTCACGTCGACCCGAATCCGCCCTGGCGCCGGGGACCTAATCGCCGACTTGCGGGCTGCTGGTCACCACGTCGCGATCCTCACCGGCGGGTTCGAACGGGGGGTTGAGGCGGCGCTCGCGGCCGCAGAAACGGAGGTCGACACGGTTGTCGCGAACCGCCTCCCCGTTGGCGACGGCGAACTCACCGGCGCAGTGGAGGGACCGCTCATTGAGGGGACGAAGGACGCGGCGCTCGCCGACCTCGCCGACCGCGAGGGGGTCGTGGTTGAGGAGACTGTCGCGGTTGGCGACGGCGCGAACGACCTGCCGATGCTTGAGGCCGCGGGGCTGGCGGTGGGCTATGCACCAAAGCCAAACGTAGAGCCGGCCTGTGAGGTGACGGTCACCTCGATGGCCGACCTCCGAGCGGTACTCGCCGAGCGCAGCCTGCTCTAACCGCGCACGCCGTTCTCACAAGGGGACAGGCCGGCCTCAACACCCCCGGGCAGGCCGTCGACCAAGCAGTCGTCGACCCACGCGTCCAGTCGCTCGGGGCCGGACAGGCGCCCGCACACGAAGACGACCGAGCCGACGTCGCAGGCGGTCGGGGCGCCGCAGGGCGACCTGTGTGACGAGAGATACTGAGCGGTGGGTGCGAAACGGCGACCCGTTCAGCCCGTGAGCGCCCCGTCGAGATCCGCAAGGATATCCGCTGGGTCCTCGATACCAACTGAGAGCCGAACCATGTCGTCGGTGACGCCTGCGGCCTGCTTTTCGGCGTCGGTCAGTTGCTGGTGGGTCGTGGAGGCAGGGTGGATGACGAGCGTCTTCGCGTCGCCGACGTTCGCGAGCAGCGAGGCCAGTTCTGCGTCGTTGACGAACGACTTTGCGGCGTTGTAGCCGTCGGCGAGGCCGAAACTGATCATCCCACCGTAGCCGCCGTCCAGATACTCGGAGGCGTTGTTGTGGGTTTCGTGGTCCGCGAGGCCGGGGTAGGTGACCCACTCGACCGCCGAGTGGTCGGACAGATGTTCGGCGACGATGACGGCGTTGTCGCAGTGGCGCTGCATTCGGAGTGGCAGCGACTCCAGTTTCTGGAGCGTGGCCCAAGCGTCGAACGGGCTCTGGGCGCTGCCCAGATCACGGAGGCCGCGCGCTATCGCGGCGTAAGTGAAAGCGGCGTCGCCGAACCGCTCGGCGAAATTGACGCCGTGGTAGGCCGGGTTGTCCGCACCGATCTCCGGGAACTTGTCGTCGTAGTCGGCCCACGGGAACGACCCACCGTCGACGAGCGCACCGCCAACGGTCGACCCAGCGCCGTGGATCCACTTTGTCGTCGAGTCCCAGATGAGGTCGGCACCGTGCTCCAGCGGCCGGCAGAGATACGGCGTCGCGAACGTGTTGTCGACGAACAGCGGGACGCCGTTCTCGGCTGCGATCGCGCCGAGGCGTTCAAGATCCGGCGTGTCGAGCGCCGGGTTGCCGATCGTCTCGCAGTGGAGATAGGCGGTGTCCTCGTCGACCGCCTCCGCGTAGGCTTCGTAATCAAGGGTGTCGACGAAGCGAGTCGAGACCCCACGGCGACCGACGGTGTGTGTGAAGTAGGTGTACGTCCCGCCGTACAGCGAGGAGGAGGTGACGACATTGTCGCCCGCACTCGCGAGCAGGAACGTCGCGAGGTCCAGACTCGCCATCCCCGAGGCCGTACAGGCGGCGCCGATCCCCCCTTCCAGCGCGGCGATCCGCTCCTGTAGGCGCCCGACCGTCGGGTTCATGAGCCGGGTGTAGATATGGCCCTCCTTCTCGAGGGCGAACTGTCCGGCTGCGTCGTCGGCGTCTTCGAAGACGTAGCTCGTCGTCTGGTGGATAGGGGGCGCCCGCGAACCAGTCGAGGGGTCGGGGTCGCCGCCCGCGTGGAGCGCCCTTGTCGCGAATCCGGGTCCATCGTCGTCCGCTGACTCGTCTACCATGCCTGTGTTACAGAAGCCGTGGGTCTAAATCCCCACTAGGTCGCGATTACTGCCGGAATCTGTGACGCGCGCGGCCCGCATTCCGTTCACGCGTCACACCGCTCGTACACCACGAACTAGAGGCGAAGAGCGACGGAGGAGCGACCCGGCTCCGCGGGCCGGTGAGCGCGCGGCGTGAGCGACACCGATGGCACGGTACATGCCACGGCGCCGACAGTTAACCGGCGTGTTCGCCCTTCACCTCCCCCTCGCTACGGTCGGTGTCGTCGGCACGATCACCGGACTGCTCGGTGTCGGTCTGCTTCTCGGTAACCTCGTCGTCGCCGTCCGAATTCTCGTCTTCGACGCACCGCTCCGCGAAGCCGTGACGCTCGCCGCCGGCGCGGCGACCGGGGTGACGCTTGTCGGGGCCGTCGTCGCGCTCGTGTAAGCTTGATGACGTCGGACTCAGTCTGACGGCCCGGGCTCTGCCCACACCTTACGGAAAATTCGAGGCGAAAGCCTCGCCCTTTAGCGCGGGGAGGATGTCAAGGCCGGTGTCGCGGCCCAAGTCGCTCCAGTCGGCCCGCTGCAGGCCGGCGGCGCCGGCCGGTCCGTTCGCGGTTCTCGTCTGCAGTGTCGGTCACCGCCCGTCCGGCCACGCCGTCGGCGAGAAAGTCCCGAACCGGTGGGCCGACCTTCCCCGGTTCGACGAGGAAGGCGTCGTGGCCGTGGTCACTCGACACGACGTGGTGGGCAACAGGTACGTCGGCGTCGCGGGCAGACTCGGCTAAGGCTTCGCTCTGCTCAACCGTGAAATGCCAGTCCCCGGTGAACGAGACGAGCAGGAGTTCGCCCTCGAAAGCGGCAAGCGCCTCCGCATCGGTGCCGTAGCCCGCCGCGAGGTCGTAGTCGTCCATCGCTCGGGTGAGATAGAGGTACGAGTTCGGGTCGAACCGGTCAACGAACCGTTCAGCCTGATAGTCGAGATACGACTCAACGTCGCGGTAGGGGAAGTAGGCGGCCGCGCGGTCAACCGGGAACGAGTCGCGGGTGGCGTCACGGCCCGCGGCGCGCCGGCCAAACTTTCGTTCCATCGAGTCCTTCGAGAGGTACATCACGTGGCCGATCTGACGGGCAATAGAGAGCCCATCGGTCGGTCGGGGACCGTCGTAGTAGTCGCCGTCCTGCCAGTCGGGGTCGGTCGTGATTGCCCGGCGCGCGATGGCGTCCAGCGCGAGACACTGCGGGTCAAGGCGGGCCGCGGCGGCGACAGGCACCACCCGCCGCACGTCGTCGGGATACGCTACAGCCCAGTCCAGCGCGTTCATGCCCCCGACGCTCCCGCCGACGACAGCGTGGAGACGTCCGACCCCGAGATCGTCGAGCAGTGCACGCTGGGCGCGGGTCCAGTCCCGCACCGTCACGGGCGGGAAGTCGGTGCCGTGTGGCTCGCCAGTCTCCGGGTCGGTCAACGCCGGTCCAGAGGAGCCGTAACACGACCCAGGGACGTTGACACAGACAACGTGGCACTCGGCGGTGTCGACGGCCTTCCCCGGTCCGACGACGTCGCCCCACCACGCGCGGGCCTGCCCAGCCTGCCCCTCGCCGAACTCACCGAGAGGAGCGACGTTTTGGCTTCCGGTGAGGGCGTGGCAGACGAGGACGGTCGGGTCCGAAGGGTCGCCGTAGGCCTCGTAAGCGAGGCGGAGGTCGTCAACTGACTCGCCGCAGGCGAACTGGAACCCCCCAACCGAGCGTGTGTCGCGGTCGACCGTCGTCATAGCACCTCCGCGAGGTCCGCGCAGATATCCGCGGGGTCCTCCAGTCCGACCGATATCCGGACGAGTTCGGGGGCGACGCCTGCCGCACGCTGTTCCTCGGCACTCAGCTGTGAGTGGGTCGTCGAAGCAGGGTGGACAACGAGCGTCCGCGCGTCGCCAACATTCGCGAGGAACGATGCGAGGTCGACGTCCTCACAGAGGTCGCGAGCGGCGTCGTACCCCCCGGCGAGACCGACACCCACCATCCCGCCGTAGCCGTCGAGATACTCGTTCGCGGCGTCGTGGGTTTCGTGACCCGCCAGACCGGGGTAGACAACCCACTCGACTGCCGGGTGGTCAGAGAGATACTCGGCCACCAAGCGGGCGTTCGCGCAGTGGCGGTCCATTCGGAGCGGGAGCGTCTCGACTCCCTGGAGAGTGACCCACGCGTCGAACGGCGACTGCCCGGCCCCAATTGTTCTAAGCGCGCGGTAGCGGACCGCGGCCGCAAGCGGGGCGTCGGGGAACCGGTCTGCGAATGAGAGGTCGTAGGAGGGGCTCTCACCGCCGATCTCCGGGAACTTGTCGGGGTGAGCAGCCCACGGGAACGACCCGGCGTCGACGAGGACGCCGCCGACGGTCGTCCCGGCGCCGTGGATCCACTTCGTCGTCGACTCCCAGACAAGGTCGGCACCGTGTTCGACCGGGCGACACAGATGCGGCGTCGCGAACGTGTTGTCGACGAACAGCGGTGCGCCGGCGTCGTGGGCGACGTCCGCAAGCTCGCGGAGCGGCGGCGTCACCAGCGAGGGGTTGGCGACTGTCTCGCAGTGGACAAACGCGGTGTCGTCGTCGATGGCCTCGGCGTACGCGTCGGGGTCAAGGGTGTCCACCGTCCGCGTCTCGACGCCCCGGCGCGTGGCCATCGTCGCCAGATACGTTGAGGTGCCGCCGTAGCCGTCAGCGGCCGCGACTACGTTATCGTCGACGCCTGCGAGTAGACTCGTCGCCGCGTCGAAGGCGGCCATCCCAGAGGCTGTACAGACCGCGTCGGGGGCGCCCGACAGCGAGGCGATCCGGCGCTCCAGTCGCCGGACAGTCGGATTCGTGAACCGCGAGTAGATCGGCTCCTCGCTCTCCAGTCGAAATCGTGCGGCCGCAGAGGCCGACGACCCAAACTCGTAGCTCGTCGTCTGGTGGATCGGCGGTGCCCGCGCGCCCGTCGCCACGTCGGGGTCGCCGCCCACGTGAAGCGCTCGGGTCGCGAACCCGTGGTCTCCGCCGTCGCTCATGTATAGTGCGCATAGAACCGGATAAACTTATAACTACGAGTTCTGTGGCGAGCCACAGGCTGTATTCGGTCGCCGGCGCTCGCACCCGTTGTAGGTCCGGAGGCCGTGGTCGTCGGCGGAAGAGAGCAACTCACCCATCGGGTGGTCGGTAGGCGCGGGACGCTCTCCGGCCGGAGTGAGGCGGGCAACGGCGTGCTCGGCGCAGACGAGGTGGACGCAGACAACGCGCAGGCGACTACCCTCCGGCAGGGCCGTGACGATCGAAAGAGGTAGGTTCTGGCGTCCCCGGGAGCGCGATAGATGGGAACGACTCCCACGGTCGACCTCAAGCTACGGACTGACGAGGCAGGCGACCTGTTCGCGCGGGGGACAGTCGGCGGGCACGAGGTACTCGTCTCAACGGCGGGCGACGGCCTCGTCGACGCCGAAGTGGACGTGTTCGTGCCGGTGGGCGGCGACACAGCAGGGACTGGGCCGGCGACGCTCGGCGAGGGCGCGGACCGCCGGATTGGCGGCGTCGAACTCCAGCATACCGACCGGCGAGTCGGGGTTGCCGACCGCCGGGGGCGACGGGTCACTCTCGACGCGAGCGCCGACACGCCAGCAGTCGGGGTAGCGATCCGGCGCGAGGACGGCGACTTCGACCACTACGTCGGTCGGATCGACGATACGGTGCGGCGCCTTCGGGTCGCCGAATCCGGCGTGACCTACGTGCGCGCCAGCTCCGTCGGCGACCGGACGGCGGGACGGAACGACTGGGAGCGGGCGTCAGAGGGCGGGCAACGGTAGCTACAGGTACTCGCGTGCGGCCGCCAGTCCGGCCTCGACGTCGACGTCCACGCCGGCGTCGGCCATCGCCTCGCCGACGACGCGGACGCCACGTTCGACCTGTGGGCTCGTCAGCTGTCCCATATTCGAGACGCGGAATATCTGGCCGCCGAGGTGGGCCTGTCCGCCCGAGATGGAGACGTTGCGCTCGTCGACACCGTCGAAGAGGTCGTCGGCGTCGTCGCCGTACACTTCGTCGGGGAGCGAGACGGCAGTGACGGTGTTCGAGTAGACCGTCGCGCCCCGGCAGTCGGGGAACAGGTCCAGCCCCATCGCCTGGAAGCCGTCGCGGAAGGCAGCGGCCTGCCGGCGGTGGCGGCGGATGCGCGCCGGCATCCCCTCGGACTCGATCTGTTCGACGGCGACCGCGAGGGAGCGAAACAGGGGGACGGCGCTGGTGAAGGGCGTCTGGTGCTGGTCGGCCTTTCGAATGTGCCAGTCGAGGTCCTCGTAGAACGGCGCGGACTCGCCGTCAATGCGGTCGATCGCCCGCGGACCGACGTACATCGCGCTGGTGCCCGGCGGCGCCGCAAGCGCCTTTTGAGCGTCCGTGATAGCGACGTCAACGCCCCAGTCGTCGACGTGGAAGGCGTCGCCGCCGATGCTGGTCACACCGTCGACGACGAACGTGACGTCGTGGTCGCGGGCGATCCGGCCCACGCCGGAGACGGGGTTGAGCAGGCCGGTCGACGTCTCGTTCATTACCATCGTCACCACCTCGGTATCGTCGGTGACTGCGTCCGCGACAGCATCCATCGGAATCGACTCGCCCCAGTCGGTCTCAACCCTGGTCGACTCGGCGTGACGCTCCGCGATCCGGGCGAATCGCCGGCCGAACTTCCCGTTGACGAGCGACACCACCTCGTCGGCCGGGCCGGCGAGGTTCGTGACCGCCGCTTCCATCGCCATCGTCGCGGTGCCGTTGAACACGAGTGTCTCGCCCGCGTCGGGGTCGTCGACGGTTGACGCCCCGGAGAGCGACGACTCGGTGAAGACGTACTCCAGTCCGTCCTGTGCGCGCTCGTAGACGGTCTCGAACTCCGTGGACCGGTGTGAGACCATCGGTTCGGCCATCGACTCCAGCACGTCGCTTGTGACGGGCACCGGACCAGGGTTGAGGAGCAGGAACTCCTCTTCGTCGTCCATACCCGCCACATCGGGCGCGAGTGAATAAAGCCGACGGGGGACGCACGCGATGACTAAACTACCTGCGAGGCGAGCGCGGGATAGCAAGGGGCGGTGGAGCGAGACGAGAAGTGAAGTACCTCGGGGACAAGCCCCGTGGCTTCGCCGTTTTGTCCGTGCCGTCCAAAAACGGACGGATGGACGCAGGCGAATTTAATTCCCCTCGACCTTCCCGACCCGGGTCGGCTGGAATTCACACCCGAACGCTCGGTGCGTCCGTGAGGGTCGGCGGCTCCACCCCGCCCGACAACACCCGTCTCACCTGCCGTAGCAGGGTGTTGAGAGGTGTCGCATTTCCCCGCAACTGCCGGCAGTTGCTTCGGATTACGGTCTTTAATCCACGTCGTAACTGTATTCAATAGGACGGTGACGTGCGTAATAAGCGTACGGCCTTCACCCTCGGGGCTTGACCCCGAGGCACTCGGCCTGTTCCGCTTGTAGAACAGAGCGGTCCCGAGGTGGAGTATCCGGGCTATCGCCGGCCGGTGGGCGGGAAGACAGGGCTGCTCGCCGGAAGTCGGGAGGTACAAACGCTCGGCGCCCCGATCATCAGTATGAGCGAGGCCGAGGGGGAGAACCCCTACCTCCGGGACCCGCCGACCGAGTTCTACCCGGTCAACGAACTCGACGAGGCGACCGCCGCGGAGCAGGCCGCCCGTCTCCGAGAGGCGATTCGCGAACACGACTACCGCTACTACGTCGAAGCCGACCCCGTGATCGGCGACCGGGCCTACGACGCGCTGTTCGCGCGGCTAAAAGAGCTTGAGGACCGCTTCGACCTCGACACGGTCGACAGTCCGACCCAGCGCGTCGGCGGCGAGCCACTCGACGAACTCGAGAGCGTCCAGCACGTCGTCCCGATGCTCTCCATCGGCCAGAGCGGCGAGGCCGACAAGGTATACGAGTGGGACGAGCGCGTCCGGGGGGATATCGGCGAGGGCCAGTACGTCTGCGAGCCGAAGTTCGACGGCCTCTCGGTCGAGGTGATCTACCGCGACGGGGTCTACAGTCGCGCGGCTACACGGGGCGACGGAGAACGTGGCGACGACGTGACCGCGCAGGTGGGCACCATCGCCTCTATTCCGAGACGGCTCCGCGGCAACCACCCACCGTTTCTCGCCGTCCGTGGCGAGGTGTACCTGCCCCGCGACGGCTTCGTCGCGCTGAACCGCGACCGCGAGGCCCGCGGCGAGGAGCCGTTCGCCAACCCTCGGAACGCCGCCGCGGGCACCCTCCGACAGCTCGACCCGTCGGTCGCAGCCAGGCGCCCTCTCGACTGTTTCTTTTACGACGTACTCGCGGCGTCCGCAGACCCGAACGCCGACCCGGGCGACGCCTTCGAGGTCGGCGCGGGCGGCGTCGGTGTCGACGGCGTCCCCGAGACGCAGTGGGGCGAGCTGACGGCGCTCCAGGACTGGGGCCTGCGGACCGACCGCAACCACGTCGAGCGGGTCGGAGATATCGAACACGCTGTCGACTACCGTGACCGCCTGCTCACCCGCCGGGACGACCTGAACTACGAGATAGACGGCGCGGTCGTGAAGGTCGATCCCCGCGAGGCCTGTGCCGAACTCGGCACAACAAGCCGCGAGGTGCGCTGGGCGTTCGCCTACAAGTTCCCCGCACGCACCGAGGAGACGACGGTCCGAGACGTGGTGGTCCAGGTCGGCCGTACCGGCCGTCTGACACCCGTTGCCCTGCTTGACCCGGTAGAGGTGGGCGGCGTCACTGTCTCGCGCGCGAGCCTCCACAACCCCGCCGAGATAGCGCGCCTCGGCGTCGGCGTCGGCGACCGCGTGCGGATCGAACGGGCGGGCGACGTCATCCCACAGGTGGTCGAGGTTGTCGCCGACGAGGCCGACGACCACTTTTCATTCCCTGACCGCTGTCCGGCCTGCGATAGCCCGGTCGAGCGGGACGGGCCGGTCGCGTACTGCTCCGGCGGCCTCGCCTGTCCTGCACAAGTCGAGCGCACGATCGTCCACTATGCGAGCCGGGGAGCGCTCGATATCGAGGGGCTGGGCGAGAAAAGTGTCGCTCAGCTGGTCGAGGCGGGACTGGTCAAGTCGCTCGCGGACCTCTACCGTCTTGAGGCCCACGACCTCGTCGATCTCGAAGGCTGGGGCGAAACGAGCGCCGAGAATCTGGTCGCCGCCGTCGACGACGCGCGTGACCCGGATCTCGACGACTTCCTCGTCGGCCTGTCGATTCCCGAGGTCGGCGGCGCGACGGCTCGGTCGCTCGCTCAAGAGTTCGGGTCACTGGAGGCGCTGCTGTCGGCGAGCGAGGCGAGAGGCACGGACGAGAACGAGAGCGCTCCCGTGGCGAACACGACGCTCGGCGAGTTCACAGGCGACGAGGCCGACGAAAATGACGAAGACGACAACGAGGAGACGCCCTTCCACGCGCGCCTTGAGACCGTGTCCGAGGTAGGGCCAGAGGTGGCCCACGCCGTTGCCACCTTCCTCCGCACCGGGTCGAACCGCGCGGCAATCGAGGACCTCCTCGCGGTCGGGGTCGACCCCCAGCCCGTCGAGACAGAGGGCGGTGACGCGCTGACGGGGCTCACGTTCGTCTTCACAGGGTCGCTGTCGGTCCCGCGGAGCAGCGCCGAGGCGGTCGTAGAGCAGGCGGGCGGGTCCGCGACCGGGTCAGTGTCGGGCGCGACAGACTACCTTGTCGTCGGCGAGAATCCCGGGGCAGCGAAGCGCGAAGACGCCGACGCGGAGGGGGCCGAGAAGCTGGACGAGGACGCCTTTGTCGACCTCCTCGCGGAGCGCGAGGTCGACTGGCCGCCGGCCTAAGACGGGGTGTTCGGGCCGGGGGAACGGGAAGCCGGCGATGCAGATAGTGGGCAGTCTCCCCGCCGCGCGGCTAGCGGGACGGCATCGGGACCGCCGGTGACCTGTTGCTGTTAATCGAAAGTACGGGTGCCGTCGTGCTGACGGTGCCGGGGATTCACGATACCCAGAAGGGCGTCGTGCGTCAGAGGTCCGCCTCCTCGAACCGCAGCAGGCCGAGGAGCGGTGGGATCGCAATCCACGCGAGGAGCATCAGCAGGCCCGACATCTGGAGGCGCGGGCCGACACCACTTCCAGGGTTTCGCTCAAGGAACAGGCCGGTCCCAAGCGTTCCGTTCGTGACGAACTTGAACGCCCCCGCGGGGTTGAGCAGCTGGAGGACGCGGGTCGTCTGGTCGACCGTCAGGGGGATCCACCCAGGCCAGCCGACGAACGCCGAGAATAGCCCGAGTGACCCCTGAACTGCGCCGAGAAGCACGACGAACACGAGATAGACGGCAACAGCGGCAGCGATGGCCAGGCGGTCCGAGTCGACTGCCGCGGAGACGCCGACACCGACGGAGACGAACGCGACGGCAAGGAGAACGACGAATATAATATACTGGACGTACGCGACCGCCTCCAGCGTGAACGTCCCGGAGAACAGGAAGACGAACGCCGGGATCGTGAATCCCACCACGAGCGCGAGGGCGAGCGCCGCCCCCCGGCCAGCAACCTTGCCGACGACCACATCGGAGCGGGCGTGCGGGAGCGAGAGCAGGAGCTTCAGCGACCCGGACTCGCGCTCGCCGACGACGGCGTTGTACGACACCACGAGCGCGACGAGCGGAAGCAAGGTGGTGACGATGCCGTCCTTGATGGGAAACGCACGCAGCACCCGCGTCGACGAGAGCGTCGTGTCGCCCCCACCGAAGATGAGCGAGGAGACGTAGACAGCGGCGCCGATGAGCAGCGCGAAGAGAACGGAGAGGGCGATGAGCCACCGCGAGCGGATCGTATCCTCGAACTCCTTGCGGGCGACGACAGACCAGGTCACGCCCGGACCTCCTGTGGCTCGTCGCCCTCGGTGTACGCGAGAAACAGATCCTCAAGCGATGCCTCCTCTGTACGGAAGTTCTTGACGGCCACACCTGCCCCCTCAACGGCGTCGACAACCGCGGGTTTCGCGTCGGCGTCACAGGAGACGACTATCTCGCCGTCAACCGCATCGGCGCTCGATACACCCGAGAGCGCGCTGACCCCCGATAGGTCGACCGCGTCGGCCGAGCCAGCGACGTTCACGACCAGGCGCTCGCCCCCGTCGACGGCGTCGCGCAGGTCAGCGATACTGTCCTCGGCGACGAGCGACCCCTCGCGGAGGATCCCCACGCGGTCACAGACTGCCTCGACCTGTCCGAGGACGTGACTGGAGAAAAAGACGGTCGCGCCGCGTTCGGCCTCTGCGCGAACGATCTCGCGCATCTCCTTCGCGCCCGACGGGTCCAGCCCGGAAGAGGGCTCGTCGAGGATCAGGAGCTTCGGCTCTCCGACGAGCGCCATCGCCAGCGCGAGTCGCTGGCGCATCCCTTTCGAATAGCCGCCGGCCTTCCGGTCGGCGGCGTCTGCGATGCCCGTGCGCTCCAGCAGTCGGTCGGGGTCGCCGTCGACGTCTTTTGACTCCATCGCGAACTCAACGTGCGTCCGGCCAGTGAGTCGGTCGTAGACGTCGAACCCTTCGGGCAGGACGCCGGTCCGTTGTCTGACCGCAACGGACTCAGCCTGAGCGTTCCGGCCAAGCACTTTGACCGTCCCGGTTGTCGGGCGAACAAAGTCGAGGAGCATGTTGATCGTCGTCGACTTGCCGGCGCCGTTTGGGCCGAGGAAGCCGAAGACCTCGCCCTCAGGGACCGCGAGGTCAAGGCCGTCGACCGCAGTGACGTCGCCGAACTGCTTTGTTACGCCGCGAAGGGCGATCGCGTCCATGGGCTAGATTACAGCCCGACCCACTAAATCCGTTCGTGACGCGAGCCAAGCGTCAGATCCGGGATCAGAACCCGAACAGCGGCGGGTCGAACGTATCGTTTGCTGAGACTCCGTCGGCGGTGACAGTGACCAGCTCGTCATCGAACGGTGTGAACGAGAACTCCCCGCGGGAGCCGCCATACGCGGTCGCCGGACGCTGCTGGAGCTGGTCGCGGGGGTAGGCGGGTGCGATCCGCTCGCCGGACCCGGAGCCCGGCGGTCGTGTCGCTCCGGTGGTGGATACCGGCCCACCTCCGGGTGTAGGACGGGGTCGTCGCGAGCTTGTTCAGTTCGCCCCCGACGGTCGGGTCGGCGTCGATGGATTCCAGTATGCTGTAGTCGTACTTGGATGGGAGCGTTTCGGGTCTGTGATCTCGCCCTTTTCTTCAAAGTAGGCCTTGAATACCGTCGTACACGACCCCGCCGACACCGCGTGACCGCCCGGATACGACGGATGGGTCGGGCTCCCCTCCGGGTACGCCTGCGGGAGGAGCGCCGTACCGAACTTCGTCTCGGTGCGAGCGAGCGCCTGTAAACTACCCTACCCTACTTCGCTCACCCCATACGGGGTTCGCTCGTTGAGG
>CAKZPG010000083.1 GCA_937138675.1 uncultured archaeon
CCGACGGTGATTCGTGTAGGATTTGTCGGCTTCACGCCCGCCCTAAAGGGCGGGAATCTCGCCTTAAAAAAGATAGCCCGGGCCACAAGTAGCCAACGACCGTGTGCGACTAGTACTGGCGGAACGCTGGCACCGTCGAAAAACGGGCGACGACGGCGCCGCACAGTCTTCGATCTCGGCGGGGGAACAGCGGATACGACGACAATGCTGTCGAGCCAGAGTCGCCGTCGAGAGGCACCGAGAGACAGTCGGGCAGATCAGTCATCGACCGCGAGGTGGTCGGCATCATCGTCGCGGTCCTCGATTCGCCATTGACTACCGGCGTCGCCGACGCGCGGGCCTTTGAGTACACGCTGCTCGTCGAACCGGAGCGTCGCGAGGGCCTGCTCGACGGCAGCGCGGTCGACGTCGAGGCGGTCGGCTAGGCCCGCGGTGGTGATGTGAGTCGACTCACCGACGCGCGCGCCAGCGCTGTCGAGGGTGTCGAGTATCTCCTGATGGAGGTCGTCGGGCATCGTCGGGTGGATGGCGCGCGGCGTATTGAATTCGGCGTGTTCTGTGGAGGAGGTATATCGTACAAAGCCAGTCTGGGCGGTATGGATACTCGTCCAGTCTCGACAGCTGTCTGTGTCGTGATAGAGAGTTCGTACTCGATTGTCGTCGTGCCCGACGCCATCGACGTGGCTGGCGAGGTGTTCGGACAGACACCGCCCAGTACGCATACGTGCCAGAGCGGCACGGGGCGAGACTAGCCCGGGGGAGACCTGATCGGACACGGTCAACACAGCGCTCACTACGGCCGGCTGCGAGGATTTCGAGACCCGCGCTGTGTGGGTTGGTGGCGTGTGGACGCACTCTGTCGGCAGCGACCCCCTCATTGTCGCGAGTCGGTTTCTCTGCTCGTAAGAGGGCGAGGGGCGTGACAGCAGCGCCGCGTCCCCGTGTTCGATATGGCTCGACGACTCCGACCCCACGACGAGCGGCATCGCACCGACGACCGAACGTTCGACGACGACCAGACGACTGACACCGGGAGAACAACCGGTGGCTGCCCGGAGTGTGACGGGCAGGTGATCACGAACGAAGCCGAGACCGTCTGTACAGACTGTGGCTTGGTCGTCGCCGACCAACAGATCGACCACGGCCCGGAGTGGCGGGTCGCAGACGAGACAACAGAGCAGGTGCGGCGGACGGGCGCGTCCCGAACAGAGGCGCGCCACGACGACGGCGAGCTCCGGGGCCGGGCGATTGAGACGCTGGCAGCGGGGGCGGTGTACGCAGCGTGCCGGCTCCGTGGGGAGGCGTGGACGGTCGCGGAGGTCACCGAGCCCGCGCGGTGTTCGACACAGAAAGTCCGGCTGGGCTATCAGATCCTCTGTCGGGCCTACGGCTTGCCCGTCGAGCCGTACCCCCTCGACACGTGGGTCGACCGGGTCGCGTCGGCGTGTCAGGCGTCGCCACGAGCGCGCAAGCGGGCACGAGAACTCGCGACGGTGGCGGTCGAGGCCGGGATCACCGCTGGCTGTCAGCGTTGCGGCGTCGTGGCAGCGTGTGTGTACGAGGCGACACAGGTCCATCCGCCGCCGTCGCGACAGGCGGAAGTCGCCGAGGCGGCAGAGTCGACGCCGTCGATACTTCGGGCGTGATGGCACGCACTTCTCGAGGGGCTCGACCGGCGCCTGGACGGCGAGTCGCCCGCGTGTGGCTTACCCGCCGGCGCGTCACCACGTGACTGCATGTCGGAGAGTAGTAATAAATATTAACTGTTACCGCCCGGGTAGTTTGACTCGTACAATTCGAGCGAATCGGCCGACGAAACAGAGTGCTTGACTGATACGAAGCGGTGTGACCGTAGATCATTGCTACACATGTCACAACGATTTAACGATACCGAACGGGGGGACCGGCCGGGGGCGGACGTCGCCACGGCTGGCACACGATGGGCAACACGGCTCGCACTCACGGGGGGCGGCTTTGTCACGCTCGCGCTGCTCGCGAGTACGCCGGCGCTGGCGCAGTCGGCAGGCCAGGGCTTCTGTGAGACCAACATGGCCCAGACGATATTGAACATGATCCGGGTCGTCAGACTGGCTGGCCCGCTACTGGGCGGGCTCATCGCGATTGGGGCGGTGGCGGTTGCCCCGGCCATCCGGAGCGCGGAGATGAAACGGGAGCTGAAAGATATGCGCAACCGGGGCGTTATTTGGGGTGTTATCGTCGCGCCGCTCGGGACGACGGCACTTCAGTTCCTCCTGACCGACATCGTCGCCGGGGCGTCGGCCTGCGGGTTCTGACAGCTACGTAGATGTCTGAAGCGGTCAGTCGGCGGCGGTCGGTTGGAGGCGTCGCGGCGGGCGTACTCGCCACGCTCGCGATAGCAGGTCGTGTGGGCGCGCAGTCGACACCGACGCCGAACGGAGCGGGTGAGAGCGGAAGCGAGAGTGCCGGGCCCGTCATCTCGGGCCAGCAGGTCACCGACGCTGTCGTCGACGCCATCGAGGAGTTCCTTGTCCAACTGTTCGCTCCGGTCAAGGGGTTCATCGAGGAGTACACCGGGTCGGTCGTTCGGATCGTACTCGACACACCGACGCCGACACGGGTGTTTGCGGCGCCGACGAACGCACCGTGGAGTGCGATCTACGACTACTACTGGGGCGCCGTTGTCCCGGTCGCGCTCCTTCTGTTCGTACTCGCAGGGTCGCTCGTCATCCTGCTCGAGACCACGAGTACGCTGTTCAGTAGCTATCACCGCGCGCAGCTGAAGCGGCGGGCCGTCGTCGCGCTGTTCGGCGTGCTGTCGTGGTGGTGGATCAACGCGTCTGCGCTCCGACTCGTTGACGGGCTCGTCCTGACGATCGCGCCGTCGGTGGCCGAGTTGTCGCTGTTCGGGACCGTCTCGTTCGGTGCGCTCGGGCTTCTCGGCGCCGTCGTCTCGCTCGCGACGGATTTCGTGCTGATCGGGATCGTCGCCCTGCTCTACGTGTTGCGCCACATTCTGGTCTACTTTTATACGCTGTTGGTCCCGCTGCTCGTCGTCGCGTGGATCCCCGGTGTGGGGCCGTTTCGGTTCGTGAGCGGCGTGGCGAAACAGGCCGCGAGTCTGTACGTTCCGCTTCTTGTCGTCCCCCTACCGGTGGCGCTGCTCTTCCGGCTGAGCCTCCTGCTCGGCGAGAGTGCGAATTTCTCCTCGCTCGGCGGGTTCGGCGCGTGGGTCGCCGCGCTGGTCGTCCCCTTCGTCGCCGTTCTCGCGCCGCTCGTCCTGCTCTGGCAGACCGGGCGAATCACCGCGACGGCGAGTATGGCCGCCCGGAACGTGTCGCGACGGCAGGCGAGCGAGCGGGTCGGGCGGCTTCGCGACACGGGCGGGGCGGTCGCCAAGCGCGGCGCACGGGGCGCGGCCGGAGCGCGAAATCTCGCACGAGGAGTACGAGCGCCGACGGCGGGCAGGAGCGGCCAGGATACACTCGAGTCGGGAGGCTCGCGCGCCCACGCCGCGGGAGCCCGGGTGCGTCGTGGCCTCGATCGGGTACGCGGCCGGACACGCGACGACAGTGCCGACACGACGCGACACGAGCCGACCGACGTGGAGGAGCGATAATCTGATGTACGGAACACCGAGTGGTGACGAGCCGAGCTGGACAGCCAACGGACACCACTCGCGACACGCGGGGCAGCGGTGAGCAGGGATACCCGCGAGGCGAGCAAGCGTGTCCCGAAGTCACTTGACGGCGGCACGCCCTTGGTCGGGAGCTACACGGTCACCGACCTGCTGGTCGCGGCGCTGCCGGCCGTGTTCGTGGTACTTGGGATGCAGCTGTTCGTCCCGCCCGACACCACGATCGCGGGCGCTCGGGCCCGGGAGTTCACGCTCCCGCTCGGTGCGGTCGGCGTCGCACTCGGCGCAGTCGGGGTCTATCTCACGCCCGACCACCGCGCGACTGACGAGTGGCTCGCGACGATGCTTGAGTACCGGCAGCGGCCCTCGCAGCAATCCCACGCGACCGCGAGCGACCACACCCAGGTCGAGCGGGTGTATCCCAGAGCGGACGCGATCGAGCGCGCCGACGGCGCGCTGGTCGGGGTGGTCCGGGTCGACCCCCCCTCAATGGCGCTCGCGACCGACGCGGAGTGGCGCGAGCAGGCAGCGGCGTTTCAGGACTTTCTCAACACCACCGTCGACTATCCGATCCAGCTCTACGCCACGACTCGCCCGTTCGACGTCGACGCCTATCTCACACATTTCGAGGACCGGCTCGCCGACCCGGACGTGCGCGCAAACGAGCGACTGGAACGGCTGATCGAGGAGTACGTTGACTGGTACGCCGACGACCTCGAACGGCGACAGACGACGATTCGCGGCCACTACGTCGTAGTGCCGGTCCACCCCCATGAGGTGCGCTTCGAGGCAGAGAGTCTCGTCCAGAAGCTCACTCGCCTGCCCATCCTTGGGGTGTTCCTCAAGATCTGGCTCGCGCCCGGACTCGATGAAGAGCGCACGGCGATGGTCACCCAGCTCGGCGAACGGACACGCCTTGTCGCGCGGGGGCTTCGCGAGATGGACGGCGTGAACACCCGACGGGTGTCGGCGAGCACCGCGGTAGAGCTCGTCGCCGGCTTCTGGCGCGGCGAATCGGTCGAGATCGACGACCCCGACCAGGTCCTCGGAAGCGCGCCCATCGCCCGGAGTCGACACGACGGGTCGCCAGCTGACGACGTGACAGCGCCCTCCCGGGAGGTGAGCAACAGTGAGACTGCGTGAGTGGCTCGGCGGACTTGTGGGGGGCAGCGATAGTGACAACTCACCCCACGACACCGCTCGGACGGACGGCGTCGAGGCCGTCGACGGCGAGTCCGCAGACGACTCGACGGTCCCGGCCGCCGACATCAACGCTGAGGACGTTCCGGCCGACGTGACGGTCGCCGACGCCCGGGGCGACACGGTCGGCCCGCTGATCGACGAGGCAACGCGCCACCAGCACGTTGTTGGGCCCGACGCGGTCGAGACACGCCCGAACGCCGTCCGGGCGGGTCGCGACTGGACGCGGACGTTCTGGATCGCGGAGTTTCCCGACCTTCCGGTCGACGGGCTGTTCGAGACGCTCTACGCGACGGGCGAGACCCAGCGGACGGACATCAGTATTCATATCGACCCGCGTGACACGACGGCGACGCTCGACGCGCTCGAAAACCAGATGGAGGAGCTCGAGGCCGATTTCGAGTATCTCGCCGACAGACGCCGCGCCGGGGCTCGCGGTGTAAAGAAAGATCTCGACGACCATCGCGACCTCTACGACGTCCTTCGGAACACGTCGGTCGAGGCGTTCGACGTCTCGATGTATCTCACCGCACGGGGCGACCGCCCGGACCGGCTGAACGCGACGGGGGTCCGCACCGCAGCCCGGCAATCGCCGGCGAATCTCACGCCGATCACGCCGCGGTGGGCACAGCTCGACGCCATGGTCTCGGCGAGTCCGCTGGCAGTCGACCGGCTGAACGAGCGCCTGGACGCGACCACGCCGATGCTCTCGGGGGCGATCGGGGCGATGTTCCCGTTCGTCGCGGGCGCGACCGCAGAGCAAGGTATCGAGTACGGCACCTACGCCCTCAACGAGAGTCCGCTCGTTCTCGACCGGTTCGAGCGCGAGACGGGCTACTGTATGCTGACGATCGGGCAGCTGGGAGCCGGAAAGTCGTTCGCGACGAAGCTCCAACTCGCCCGGCGCGCGATGTTCGACCGCGACACGATGCTCGTGATGCTCGACCCGCTCGGTGGGTTCGCGGGCGTTGCCGACGCGCTCGGGGCCGACCGGCTCACCATCGGGGGGCGACAGTCGCTCAACCCGCTCGAACTCCGCGCGACCCCACAGGCGGTACTGGACAAGGCTCCCGATCTTGACCCGTGGAGCGAGCAGATCGCGTGGGTGATAGACTTTTTTGCGACGTTCTTCGACACAGTTGCGGACAACCCGCTCGGCGAGCGAACACAGACGCTTCGGTTGGCGGTCCAGCAGGCGTACAACGTCGCTGGGATCACCCGTGACCCGGCCACCCATCACCGCGAGTCGCCAACAGTCGACGACGTCGTCGAGGTCCTCGAACAGATGGTTGAGGCGCCCAGGTCGTTCGACTACGGGACCGCGGCTGAGCGCGAGCAGCTCGTGGGGCGGGCGAGCTCGCTGCTCGCCGACCTCCGGCCGTCGTTCCGTGCCGGCGGCGACCTCGCGAATCTTGCGAACGCGACAGAACTCGATTTCGACGCGAAGACGCTGTATCTCGACCTCTCACAGGGCGAAGGGTCGCTGGGAGGTGCGGACACCAGCCTGACGATGCAGGTGCTGTTCAATGCGGTGTACGAACGGACGAAGGAGACGGACAAGCGCGTCGTCTTTGTCATCGACGAGGCCCACTACCTGTTCAACGATAGCGCCTCCGTCGAGTTTCTGGAGACGGCTGTCAGGCACAGTCGACACTACGACCTCTCGGTCCAGTTCGTCACCCAGACCGGCGGCGAGTTCACTCTCACGCCCGAGACAAAGACGATCGCGAACCTCTGCTCGATCGTCCAGATCCACCGCGTCAGGGAGGAGGCCGACAAGCTTGCGGAGTGGTTCGGGCTGAACGAGCGCGAGACGGAGTGGGTCCGCTCGGCGACGGCGGGCAACACGGTGGACGGCTACAGTGAGGCGCTTCTGTGTGTCGACGAGCTCGGGCGCTTTCCAATGCGGGTGCGGGCGAGCGAGTTCGAGGCCGAAGTGATCGACTGACGAACGGGTCGACAGGTGGCTCCCGCTGTCCACACGACACAAACAAAGCCTTCGAGTCGGTCGACACACAGACCTCGTCGTCCGCACAGAGGCGCGTCACACCACCCCATGACGTCGGAGTCCACTCTCGGAGCGAGACAGGTCGGTCGCGACGACCACACCGTTATGCCGGCGAAGAGCGAGCGGGCTACAAGAATGACAGGTCGTCGTGGGCTGGTCGCCGGGGTAGTCGCACTCGTGATTCTCGCGGGCTGTGCGGGTGGAATCGGCAGCGGTGCGCCGGCGGCTGATAACAGCGGTGGGGAGACGGTCGCGTCGACGACGTCGGCGCCCCCCCTCAACGCGATGCTCGAGTTCCACTTCATCAACGTCGGCCAGTCGGTGAGTACGCTTGTCGTCACGCCGGCGGGCGAGACGGTGCTTGTCGATACGGGGCATTTCCGTGACGACGGCGAACACGTCCTCGCGTATCTCCAACGCCACGGAATCGAGCGGATCGACCATCTCATAGTGAGTCACGCCGACGCCGACCACATCGGCGGGAACGCAGCGATCATCGAGTACTACGAGACCGAGGCCGACGGAATCGGTGAGGTCAATGATCCCGGTATCGCCGCGAGCACACAGACCTACGAGTCGTATCTCGACGCACTCGAGGAGTACGACGTCGACCTCGTCGAGACCCGCGAGGGCGACCCGCTCCAGATTGAAGGCGTCGAGACCCAGGTCATGGGCCCGCCCAACCCGTACCTCGAGAGTAGCGCTCGCAACGAGAACAGCATCGTCCTCAAGCTGACGTTCGGTAAGACGTCGTTCCTCCTCACGGGTGACGCCGAGGACGACCAGGAGGTGTATCTTGTCGACGAGTACGGCTCGCAGCTCCAGGCGACGGTGCTGAAGGCCGGCCATCACGGCAGTGCGAGCAGTACAACCGGGCCGCTGCTTGACGCCACTCGGCCCCAAGCGGTCGTCGTCTCCAGCGCCTACGACTCACAGTACGGCCACCCGAACGAGGAGACCCTCGCACGCCTCAGCGAGCGGTCGATCACGACCTACTGGACGGCGACGCACGGGAACGTGGTCCTCGTGAGCAACGGCGAGGGCGTCACGGTGCGCTCGCAGGCAGCGGCGCCGACGACGCCAGGGGCGCTTCGTGACGCCAGTGCGGTCCCGCTGGATTCGACCACGCCGGTCGTGGACCGCGCGCTGATCAGTGCGACCGGGGGCGTCATCCAGCGGCCGATGAGCCCGACGGCGACGGACGGCGGGACGACCAGTGATGGCCAGGTTCAACTCGCCATCGCCAACATTAACGCCGACGCCAGCGGTGACGACAACGACAATCTGAACGACGAGAACGTCGTTTTCGAGAACACCGACGATACGGCGATCGACCTGAGCGGCTGGACCGTCAGCGATGAGGCCAGGGCGACGTACACGGTCCCTGAAGGCACCACACTCGCCCCCGGAGCACAGGTGACCCTCCACACAGGGAGTGGTGACGACACGACGACCGACCTGTACTGGGGGAGCGGCCGCGCGGTGTGGAATAATGGGGGCGATACAATCACCGTTCGCGACGACGACGGGACCGTGGTGCTGGAGGAGGACTACTGATGGGTGAGGACACAGACGACACGGACGCCCCGCTCGACGGAGTATACACGGCCGTGCTGGACCGCTACGAGGACGACATCGCGGTTCTCGTCGTCGGGAACGAGGAGCAGGGACGCGACATCGCCGAGCGTCTGGTCGAGCGCACGGCTCTCCCTGCAGATGCGCGCGCGGTCGATACCGTCCTGGAGGTCACGTTCGTGGACGGCGAGCCCGTCGAGTTCGAGGCCAGGCCCGGGGAGACGAGCGAGCGGGCCGAGGCAGCACAGAGTCGGTTCGACCGGCTGTCGCGACGGCGACAGCGGAGCGACAGCGACAGCGAGTAGCCGAGCGGCGGGACTCGACGACGACCCGGGCCACACGAACCGCGGTCGAGAACCTGGGGCGGGCTCTGCCTCACTCGGCGACGACGCTGTCGGTCAGCCAGCAGCCGTCCCACTCGCCGCCAATCTGGCGCGAGAGGCCAAACCGATAGGTCACTGTCCGACCGTCGGGGCCGGTCAGTGTCACGCGCTGGGACGCCTCGTCATCACCGTCGCGTTCCAGCGGCCCGGTCGTCGCCTCGACGTGGTCGACCATCGGGGCGTAGCGCCGGTTCGTGACCATCGTGACGAAGCGATCGAGCGGCCCGGTCGCGCTGCGGTTGGCGGGCGACGCGAAGTTGTAGGCCGTCTCGATCCCCGCGTTCGCAGCGGGATCATCGTTCGTCGCGAGTGCGTCGAGCTGGATCGCCACGACGCGCTCGGGGCCGTACGAAGGGTCGGGCGCCGGTCGGTCGGGGACAGGGTGATCGGTGGGGGACACGGATGTTGGTGGACGTAGCGATCGTACGGGCTGCGTCTTCTTCAAGGGCGTGACAGGCGGGACACAGCCGACACCCGGTCGTGCCCGCTGCCGGTGTGGATGGCGGACACGGTTGTCCGCTATCCACGGCGGAGAGCCGGGCTGGCCGCTCGAAACGTGTCGCGCCGTCGGGCAGGGTATTCGAGGGTGGAGGCCGTGACTCACGTATGCCAGAGACGGAGGCGGACGCCCTCAAGAACGGACAGACGGCACGGGACCTCGCCCTCGGGGTTCTCGACGAGGCGGAGACGTGTACACTCGCGACGGCGGCGCCGGACGGAACGCCCGAGGCGGCGACCGTCCGGTTCGTCGCGAACGATCAGTACACCATCTCTATTAACACCGCGACGACCTACCGGAAGTACGAGAATCTGACCGCCAACCCCCGCGTTGCGGTCGTCGTTGACGGCGACCAGGAGAACATCCAACTCGAGGGGACGGCGAGAGAGTTGGAGGGCCCAGCGGTGACCGGCGTCCACGAGCGCTACGCCGCGAAGTATGGCCAGAGCGACTATCTGACCAACGAACACAGCACCTGCTTCGAGATCGATCCCGACTGGGCACGGCTCCTGTACGACGGTGGGTTCCCACCGGACTATGTGATGCTCGTCGGCGACGGGCGGACCGAGGTCCACTGACCGGCGGGCTGTGACGGGACGACAGCAGCCAGGTCAGTCGTCACAGGGGAGCAGCGAGGCGGGGTCGGTCTCGGACGGTGGCCGGTCGCCGCCGGTCGACGCGGCGCCACCGCCTGTGGTGCGACGGCGCCGGACCCGACAGAGCTCGGTGCGGACGGCGTCACGTTCGACCATTGCGACGCCGGCGACGACGAGAGCACGGTATACGCGGTCGGGACGGGCGGCGAGGTGCGCTGGTGACGGACCCTCGAGGCCAACGTCTCACGGTCCGCTCCGGTCGTTGTGGACGATCGGGTCTCTCTCGGGTCGTGGGACGGGAGCGCCCTCGCATTCGAGACTGGCGATGGGGCAACGGACTGGCGGCAGGACGTCGACCCGGTGGTGTTCCGAGTGGGCGGTCCCGTCGCCGTGACGGCGGAGACGGTGTTCGCGGCCGGCTGAGAGAAGCAGATCGCGGCGCTCGAGTTGGCGACCGGCCGGGAGCGATGGACCGTCGCGACCGGCGTCTGCGAACTCGAGGCGCCTGCGGTCGCAAACGGGGTCGCGTACGTCGGGGCCGCGACCGGTGGTGGCGCGGCGACGCTCTTCGCACTCGATGCCGAGACTGACGAGGAGCGATGGCGCGTCGAGACGCGTGAGGTGGACCTTGGCAACTACGCGAGGGCCGGGGTCAACGAGAGTCCTGCCGTCGTTGACGGGGTCGTGTACGTCGCGACCGTCCTCGGGGGTCTGTATGCAATACACGAGAGGTGAGACTCGGGCGCCTGTTCGGTCACTCCGCCCGGTCGCGCTCGTCGTCGAACGGCAGGTCGGTCGGGAGCTGTTGTCGTGCGCGCGCGCCGGAGTTGAACCGGTCGACGACCTCGTCGCGGTGGCTCGGGCACGCGACGACCGCGACGGCGCCGTCACCAACGGGCACGATGGCCTGTTCCGGGCGGCGGGGCGCGAGCCGACAGCTGGGACAGGGGATCCCGCCCGCCGGACGGTGGTCAAGTAGGTCGGTCGACCCGTCGCCGCCGAGCGCGCAGGTCGTCGCGAACCGGTCGAGGTGGTCGTCACAGCCGACCACGGGGATCCGGAGTCGACCGACGAGCAGCACCGAGAGCGCGTCCCGGCCGCCGGACCGGAGCGTGGCCCGACACGCGGCACAGGAGATGGACGCACCGACGTCTGATACGGACACAACTACCTAACGTGCCAGAGTCGCAAAGGCGTGTCCCTCGCTAGTCGGCCGGTCATCTAATGACGCTGGCGACCGCACCAGGAGTCGTGGGGACCGTGGATAACCCAGCCACGGCTGGGACGAGGACGACCGTCGCGCCGACGAGTGCGGCGACGGGGCGGTGACGGCAGCGTAGCCGAGCGTCGTGCGGCCGCCAGTCGGGACGACGCGGGCGCTCCAGAGCACGCAGTCGAGGGCCCCGGTGCCGTCGACGACGGCTGTGTGGGCGTACCGGTGGACGAGCAGGGTGATCAAGAACGAGAGCAGGAGAACGAGCGCGACGACACCGAGCGTAACGGCCACGAACGTCCCGACGCCGCCCGCGGCTGTCTCGCCCGGTGGCGCGGCCCCGCCAGAGGAGCCCGCGAAGACGGCGCCGGCGCCGACGGCAAGCGACCCAACGAGCGTCGGGAGGTAGCCCCGCCGGCCCGCGTCGAGAAACGCCCGGAGACCCGGGTTGCGGCAGGAGAGTGCCGCGTTCGCCAAGTCAACGGTGCCGACGTGGACGAACGGGCCAGCGGGGAGACCAGCCAGTGCGGCGGCCAGCGTCAACAGGTTTGCCCACCCAGCGCTCATCGGGCGAGCGGCGACGGCAAGCGTGATCAGTTACTCGGATGCGTCGCGCCGGCGCAGCGACCGCTCGTTCAGCCGCGTGACCGTCGGGCGCCCCTCGCGGAACATGCGGTCGGCGACGGCAACCGCATGGCGGAGGTCGGCGGCCGGGAGATGCCGGACTGCCGGCCGGCCGTCGACGTGGTCGTACCAGACGTCCGCGAAGACGGTGTCCAGGACGACCCGCGCGAAACAGTGGTCCTCGCGGATCGGCCAGTCACCGGCACACCGCGCTGCCGCGGGGAGCGCACGGGTCACCAGTCGGTCGTACTTGGCCCGGAGGGCACTGACGTCGTCGCCGTCGAGAGTCTGCTGGCCCATAGACGAGCAACGGGCCGGGGGGAATTGAGGCTGTCCGCTGCGACCGTAGCCTGATATTCTCCGAGCGCCACGACCAGACGTGAACCCCGAGTCGGTCGACACGGCGCTGGTCGCGGGGGCGAGCGGTGGGACCGGGCAGGAACTGCTCCCCCTGCTCTCGTCGCGCGTGCCGATAGTCCGGGCGCTCACCCGGTCGGCGGCAAAGACAGAGCACCTCCGGCACGCCGGTGCCGACGAGGTTGTCGTCGACAACCTCCTCGCGCCCGATGACCTCTCACAGGCTGTCACGGGCGTCGACGTCGTTTACAGCGCCGTCGGGTCGGGGATCGCCGACGTTCGCGGCGACGGGCCACTCGTCGACGGGGCGGGCGCGCAGGCACTGCTCCGTGCCGCCGTCGACGCCGGCGTAATGGCGTTCGTGATGGAGTCGGCGCTCGGCGTTGGCGGCGACCCGGCGAGCCCGCTGGCGACCGTCTTCGACCTTGCTATCGGGCCGGTTCAGCGCGCGAAGGCCGAGACCGAGGCAGCACTGCGCGACGCGCCGCTTCGGCACACGATTTTGCGACCGGGCGTGCTGACGAACGGCCTGCGAACGGACCGTGTGACGGTCGCACGGCCCGGCGCGCGGCTCTGGGGGGCTGTCTCGCGGGCCGATGTGGCGCGTCTGCTCGCTGCCGCACCAGTGACACCCGCGGCGGCGGACGAGACGTTTGAGGTCGTCTCAGTTCCCCGGTTTCGCGACCGCGCGCTCGCGGTTGACTGGCAGTTGCCACGGCAGGAGACAGGCAACTGAGGCGAGTCGTCGTCAGTCACTCGCCGCGTTCCGCGCACGGTACCGCCGCGCCAGCACGACCGCCAGCGCGCCCCAGATCAGAAACTCGAGAAAGAATGAGGGCGACCAGAGATAGTAGACAACGAACTCACCGGGCGGGAGCGCCAGCGGGTCGGGCGGGACGACGAGCGGCCACCCGAGAAAGAGCGCGTCGGTCGGCCGGCCGTTCACGACGATGTGGAGAGCGTCGAGAAAGAGGTGTGAGCCCCACCCGACCGCCACGGATAGTCCCGCACGCCCCGTCAGCGCGATGGGGACGACGAGGACGAGAAGAAGAGCGCTGTGGCCGACGGTGTGGAAGAGATCGAACACCCCGAGACTCGCGAGCGGCTTGTCAACGAGGTCCGGGAACGCCGCGCCCGCGACGACCAGCGCCGACGAGAGGCGGGTCGGGCGCGCGAGAAGCGCCGCGACGACGAGGTGGGTCGCGAAGAGCACAATCGACTGAAGGGGCGCGAGGGCATGGCGGTTGCGCCACGAGACGGGTCAGTCGTCAGACAGGGTCTGGTGGCTGCTCCCCGGCCGCGCGTCGGGGCGATGCACGAGGAACGCGCGGACGATGACGACCGCTGCGGCGCCGATAGCGACGCCGGCGACGGTGTCGCTCAGAAAGTGAGTGCCGAGATAGAGCCGCGAGAACGCGACGAGCGCGGCCAGCCCGGCGACCGGAGCGGCCGGCAGGCTTTTTGAATGCCGCGCGACGAGCGCGAACACAGTCACCGCGGCGGCGTGACCGGACGGGAACGAGTGGGGCGCAAGCCCCGTCGCCGACGTCACACACACCGGCTGCGGGGGGAATGGCCGGCCGACATACGCCATCAGCGAGGCAACGACGACGCCCGAGAGGAGGAGTGCGGGCGCGGCGACCCAGACCTCCCGGCGCCACCCCGCGAGATAACAGACGCCGAGCAGAACGACCGCAGCCGAGGCCGACCCCAGTCCCGTCACCGACGTCATCAGCTTCGTCAGAAGCGGGAACCGAAGCGCGAGAATCAGGTCGACCACCAGAGCGTCGAGCGCGAGTATCTGCCGGAGGAGCCAGGCGAGCGGCTGCGTCACGACCGGAGCGGGGCGGCGAACAGGGGTCGGTGGCGGGCCGCGACACGGCACGGCCGAAAACGAGACACGTCTATAGTTGACTATGTAGGTCTGGTATTTTTCCCCTTCGATTCCGGGAGTCAGAACTCGCCGAGCGTCGACTGGCCGGGCCGGAGCGCTGTCGCGTCGTAGCCCCGCCGGGTGAGGTGGGTCGCGAGTGTCGTCGTCTCGCCGTGCTGGGTGTAGACCCGGGCGGGGTCGAGTGCCTCAACCAGCGAACACAGTTCGGCAAAGTCGGCGTGGTCCGAGAGCGGGAAGACGGCGTCGTAGTCTCCGCGAAAGCGAAATGAGTCCTTGACCGCCCAGCCGGAGAACCCAGCCGCGAGCGCGCCTGTCTGGTCCCGGAGCGTATCGATCCAGTCCGCCCGTGCGGAGGTGAGCGGCAGGACGAGCGCGTCATCCGGCCCGAGGTCGTGGGTCGCGCTGTCGTATTCGGTGACGTCGAACGAAACGCCAAGCTGGTCTGTGATGGGGTCGTTCACCCGCAGAACCGCCTGAGTGGTGAGGACGCGTCGGCCGGCCCGGGCGGCCAAGCGCTGGAGCGTCTGGGCGCGCCCGAGGGCGTAGCCAAACAGAAGGACGGGCGCGTCTGTCTCCGCCAGCCACGTGAGAATCTCCTTGACGACCGCGTCGTGGGGCGGGAACTCGTAGCCTGGGGCACCGTAGGTCGACTCGGTGACGAGGACGTCCACGTCGCCCGCGGCGGCGGGGTCGAACCCGTCGAGATAGTCCCGCGAGCGAGGGGAGGTGTCGCCAGTATAGCAGTAGCGGGTTCCATCGGGATCAGTCACCAGCGCAACTCGGGAGCCGGCGACGTGGCCGGCAGGGATCAGGGTAACCCGGTCGTCCGTCGTCCGGTGGAGTGGGTCTTCCCGGCGGGCGGTGCCGAGTGCGGCCGTCAGCGGCGAGCAGACCGCCGTCAGCTCGCCATCGGGCAGGTGGTCGCCGTGGGCGTGGGTGACGACAGCAACGTCACCGTCGGGGTCGTCGGCGTCACAGACCACCCGGGTACCGTCGGAGAGGGTTATTTCAACGCCGTCGCGCAGCCGAATCGTCACAAATCGTGGTCGGGGCGGGCGGTCTTGGTGGTTGCGCTCGGGCGCTCAGTAGTAGTCGCTGCCCCCGTCGGTCGGCGTTGGGCTCGCTGTCGGCGTCGGGTCGTCAGTGCCGGCCGTCACGTCGCCACGCATCGACCTGTGGACGGTGCAGACGTATGTGTCGACGGCCGACGCCAGCGTCTCGGTGACGGTGAACGCGAACCGGTCGCCCTCGTCGGTCCAGTCGACGTCGGGGTCGGCCTCCAGCCGGCCGTCGCTGTCCTGCGAACACAGCACCGCGCCGTCGGCGTCGAGCAGGGCGAAGGGGTGGATGCCCCACCCACGGTTTTCGACGGTGTAGCGCCGCCCAACAGTGAGCGAGAGCGTCGGGTTGTCCTCGCCGGTGGGCGCGACCGAGCCGTCGACGACCTCCCACGCGCTTGTGCCGACATTGTCGATAATAAGAGCTGTTGTCGTCGGTGGCGTCGCCGTCGGCGATTGTGTCGGAGTCGCCGTCGAGGTGGGCGTCGCCGTCTGGGTCCCCGTCGAGGTGGATGTCGCCGTCGGACCCTCTGTCGGCGTCTGAGTCTCTGTAGAAGTCTCTGTGTCGGGCGTTGGCTCGTCGCCCGTCGTCTGGCTGGCACAACCTGCTAGCAGTCCGGCGAGTCCCGCGGTGGCGGCGAGCAGTCGACGTCGGTCGCTATCTGTCACTGTATATGCTCGTGGCTAAAGACAACTATCGGTTTCGACCGCCGGCTGCCGGCGCGCTGTCGGCCTCGCGGTGGAGCGTCGCGAACGCCTGACGGTCAGTTATTTGCGACCCGGTCCAGAACAGCCCGGCGCTCCGCCGTCGAGAGCGACGCCCAGCCCTGTATCTCCGCCATCGTCCGGCCACAGCCGAGACAGACCTCCTCTTCGTCGAGGGCACACCGGCCGACGCACGGGCTCTCAGTCATCAACGGGATCGAGTGCAGCCGAGCGCATAACTGTGTGGCCCGCAGCGACGCGACGTGCGGCCCGGGTCTCTCGCCGCCGCCCGCCCGACACGCTCGGGGGGCGGTGCGACCGGGCAGGTGACGGCTCTAGAGAGACAGGGTGGTGCCGAGCGACCTGAGCGCGGTCCGGACTTCAGGGGATACGAGCCGACCGAGTTCGACGCGTGACGTGGCGGCACCGACACTGTCGGGTGTCACCTGTGGCTGGGCATGACGTCTCCCGCGGCAAAACTCGTGGACGGTCTTCTTAGATCTCCGTAACACTCAGGCCCGGGCCGCCCGTGTAACCGACCGTGAGGGATACGTGAGCGCCCGCCAACTGAAACTGGCGACAGAAAGCCTCTCGTTCGGTGTCGACGGCAGATCAATCCTTCGCAATGTCGACCTGCGCGTCGCCACCGGCGAGACTGTCACAATCGTTGGGCCGTCCGGCGCGGGCAAGTCGACCCTACTGCGCCTGCTCTGTCGACTCGACGAGCCGACCGGGGGCACCGTCTATCTCGACGGGACCGAATACCGGACGCTCGACCCGACCGCGCTCCGGGCGCGAGTCGGGATGGTGCCACAGGACCCCGCTCTCCGCGACGGCACCGTCCGTGACAACGTCACAGTCGGCCCCCAGCTCCGGGGCGAGACGGTCGCGCCCGACCAGGTCGAGACACTGCTCAAACGCGTTGGCCTGGCCGACTACGCCGACCGGTCAGCGGCCGACCTCTCGGGTGGGGAGGCCCAGCGTGTCGCGATCGCCCGGACACTGATGGTCGACCCCGAGGTCATCCTGCTCGACGAACCGACCGCGAGTCTCGACCCAGAGTCCCAGAGCGAGATCGAGGCGCTGTTGCGCGCGTTGCTGGCCGATTCCGACCGGACGGTCGTACTCGTCACCCACGACCAGGCGCAGGTTGACCGGGTCGCCGACCGGGTTGTCGAGTTCGTCGACGGACAGATTCGCGGCCGAGGGAGCCCGCGAGAGGTGGTCTGAATGGTCACACTCCCGCCACAGCTCCGGGACCCGGTGCTGTTCGAAGGGCTCGCGCAGGTCGCTGCCGCGACCGCACTCGCGGCGGTCGTGCTGGGGCTGTCGTATCTCCGGGACCTCGGCATGGAGCGAGAGCTGGGCGGCGCGTTCGCCCGTGGGTTTGTTCAGGTCGTCGTGATGGGGGCGCTAATCGGCGTGCTGTTCTCGGTCCCGCTGTCGTTCTCCGCAGTCGTTCTGGCGGCGATGGTCGGCTACGCCGCCTGGGAGTCACGCCGTCGCGGCGACGGCATCCCCCGGGCGTTTCGGGTGTCGCTGACCGCGATCGGTCTCGGCGGGTCGGTCGTGATCGTGACCATGCTCGCCGCCGGGGCGATCGAGGCGACTGTCCGAAACCTGGTGCCGGTCGGCGGGATGATCATCGCAAACGCGATGAAAACCAACTCCCTCGCGCTCGATCGGTTCAAGAGCGAGATCGAGTCGAACCGCGGCGAGATCGAGGCGCTTCTGGCGATCGGCGTGCCGCCACAGGCCGCTGTCGCTGAGCATATCACCGAGTCGGTGCGCGCCTCACTGATTCCGGTGGTGGACGCGATGCGGACGCTCGGGCTAGTGTATATCCCCGGGATGATGGCGGGGATGATTCTCGGCGGTGCAAACCCTATCTACGCGGCGCAGTACCAATTTGTGATCATGGGGATGATCTTCGCCGCCGGCGGGCTGACCAGCATGACGACCAGCCTCCTCGTCGGACGCTACGCGTTC
Source organism: uncultured archaeon (assembly GCA_937138675.1). GTDB lineage: Archaea > Halobacteriota > Halobacteria > Halobacteriales > Haloferacaceae > A07HB70. Next base: position 17,718 of record CAKZPG010000083.1, read on the forward strand.
ACCGACGCAGCACAGCTCCGGCGCTTCGAGGAGTCGTCGCCGACTCTGTGGTCGGCGCTCCAGTCGCTCCGGTGAATGGGGCGGGACGGGCCGCCGGGGCCGGCGCCGTCAGCCGGCCTCGTCGTCGCGGCCGTGAAGCGCCCACATTGTCGTCTCCAGCGACCGCACCGCCTCGGCGTGCGTGCCCGTCACGAGGTCGGTCCACGATTGGACGCCGGGGAAGACGAGCGTCAAGATGTGTGTCGGCACGGTCGCCCAGTCGACGTCCGGGCCGTCGACCTCGCGGGCGGTCAGCGGCGGCGGCAGCGACGGGTCCCGCTCCGGTTCGACACCCAGCCCCAGCCGGTGGGTGTAGCCGGTCCAGTGCCACCGTTTGCCTGCGCCGTGGTGGATAGCCGGCGCCCAGAGGTATGTCTCGCCGGGCGTCAGCTGCGTGGTGTCAAGCGGGTTAACGGTCGACAGCGCGCGGCTCATCTCGACAACCCACTCCTCGCCAGTCCACGTCCCGCTTCCCGTCCAGTCCGCGGCGCTGCCGTGTGGCTCGCGCAGCGGCCGACGAGGGATCATCGCCCCCTCCCACTCGGCCACGCTCGGGTCAAACGGAACTGTCACGTCCGGCGTGAGTGCGTACGTCCCGCTTCCTTGGTCGGGGAACCCGCCGGCCTTGACCGTCGCGAGGTCGAGCGCGCCGTCCGCGACGACGTCGGGGTCGAACATCAGTGTGGGACCGGTCGCCGGGTCCCAGGTCTGCGTGTCGTATGTCTTGCGGCCGGTGTCGGAGTGGCGGTAGTCAAGGACGTGCGCGTCGGTGCCGTAGCCTATGGGGTCAGAGCGGTGCGCTCGCCACATCGGTAGGTCGAGGAACTCGCCACGCTCGCTCATCGCCTGTAGCGCCGCTGGCGAGCGCACCTCGCGCCAGTCGCCCTCCCACCACTCGCCCGCACAGGCCTGCGGGATGAACTTTCGAATATCCGACTTGCCGAGGCACTCGCCGTAGTGGGGGTGTGCCGCCACCTCGCTCGCAGAGGCGGCACTCGGCAGCGAGCGCATCCCCTCGTGGGCAGTCAGCCACCCGCCGAACTCCTCGAACCCGCGCACAGAGCCGTCGTCAAGGTGGAAGCTAAGGCGATCCTCATAAAACCCCGTGTGCGTGTCGTCGCCGCTCACCCAAGGCGAGGGGTCGGCGAACTGCCGCCACTCACCGTCGTGGTAGACGAGCATGTCGTGTATCCAGCCGCCGGCGTTTGGCTGCGCCCAGCGAAACCTGAAGTAGACCCGCTCGTCGTCGTACGCGACCTGTGTCCGAAGCGTCTTCTCCGCCTCGACCGGCATCCAGTCGTCCGTCACGTCGTCTGCTTGTTCGGCCGCGTGGGCTTGAGTCTGCGCCAGGTAGTGCTACGTCCGGGTATATATTGGACCCCGACGGCTTCGGCAGCCCCCAGGCTACTGGCTCTCGTACAGGTGTTCGACCCGGGCGAGCGTGTCGACGTCGGCGAGCCCGAGGTCCGCGCGGGTGCCGAGAAACCGCGGGAATCGGAGCGCGTAGCCCGAGTCGTACGCGTCGCTGCGCTGGATCTCTTCATACTCCACCTCCAGCACCACCCCAGGCTGGAGGTCCACCGCTCGCCCATCACGCGCGACGACGCGCGCCTCGAGACGGTCGGTCAGCGCCGCCAGTTCGTCGTCGGTGTAGCCGGTCGAGAGCCGCCCGACCTCGCGGAGAGCAGGGTCGCCGGCCTCGCTCGCCGCCTCGTCGCGACAGGCGAGCGAGAGCCGCCCAAGCAGCCCGCTTCGGCGACCCTCGCTGTACTTCGCGCGGGTGACGACTAAGTCGAGTGGCTCCATCGTCGGCTTGAGCTTCAGTAGTCGCCCCACGCGCCGGCCGGGGGTGTACGGCGCGGTCGGGTCTTTCAGCACCAACCCCTCGTGACCGGTCTCGAGCGCCGCGCGGTACAGCGCCGCGGCGGGGTCGGGGTCGTCCGCGCTCGTCCGCGCCGCCGTCGCGAGTTCGAGGCCCGCAACGGCCGGGTCACCGGCTGGCCGGGGTGAGATGGGTGTGAGACGCGACTCAAGCCGGTCCAGCCGGTCAGCGAGCGGGCGGTCAAGCAGGGTCGCTCCGTTGTAGAGATAGTCGAAGGCGTGAAAGACGACCGGCACCTCGGCCGCGACCCGTTCGACCCCACGCTCGCGTTTCACCCGGGTCGACAGCTCCTGAAACGGGACCGGGGCGCGCGCCGCGGCGTCGCCGCCGAGCGTCGCCGGGTCGTAGCCCACCACCTCGCCGTCAAGGATAGCCGGCCCCTCAATCCCGCGCTCAACGGCCCGGACAACGTCCGGGAACTGAGCGGTGACGTCTGCGAGTCGACGGGTGAACACCCGGATCTCGTCGTCGACGTGAAGTTGGACCCGGACGCCGTCGTACTTGTACTCGCAGTGGATCCGGTCGTCGGGGCCGGCGGCGCTCGACAGGCCCGCGTCAAGTGACGCCGCCTTCGCCGCGAGCATCGCCCGGACGGGCCGGCCAAGCGAGATATCGAGCGCCTGAACGCCGTCGAGGCCCGCCTCACGGGCCCGCTCCGCGACGAGCGGGTAGTCGCTCGTCACCTGATATGCGGACTCGATGGCCGCAACGGCCGCGTCGCTCCCGTCGAGAAAGGCGTCGGCGAGAGCATCGCGTATCAATCCCTCGCCGACTCCGACCCGGACGTGGCCAAGGACGGTGCGGACGACGTAGCACGCCTCGTCGGGATCGGCGTCGGCGACGAGACCCGCGACGGCGTCGACCCGGCGCGTACGGCTGCCCTCGCCCGCGAACGTCGCGACCTCCCGGAGGCGTTCGTGGACACGGTCGACGGTCAGCGACTCGGCGAACAGCGTCTGCTGGCCGCCGTGTTCGGCCGCCCACGCCGCTGCCGAGCCGAGGTCGCCCGTCTCGCGCCATCGCTCGCGCACGGCGCTCTTGGCGGCGCCGGTGGCGCGACAGACCGCCTCTAGCGCGAGGCTAGAGGATACCCCGAGTTCGGGGCGGTCGTACGCCGGGCCGAGCCGGCCCCAGACAAGGACAACCAGCCGCGGGAGCGCCCCGCCCGCGTCCGCGAACACGTCGGCAAGTATCGCTCGCTTCTCACCCGTCGCGTCGGTCGCGGAGAGCCGGTTGTAGACGGCGACAAGCGTCGTGTACTCCACGACTTACTCCGGGGCGCGACGGGCAAAAGCCCGCGGCGACGGCTGCCAGCACTTATATCCGTGGCCCCGTTCGCTGGGGCGTGAACCGACGCGATAAGAGCCGAGCGCGGTCCGTGACCAGACCGCCGGCCGTGCCACACGGACGGTGACACGGCTGTGACCGACGACGGTGGGTTCGCGGACGTCCGCGAGACGGTTGACGGCCACCCGATGTGGAATCTCCTCCGCTACGCCCTGCCGTACTGGCCACGGATCTCGGCAGGTGTCTTCGCCGCAGTCTGTACGCGAGCCGCACGGCTTGTTCCCCCGGTCGTGGTTGCGACGGCGATCGACCGGGTGGTGCTGGGGTCGGGCGAGGCTGGCCTGCTCGCGGATCTCGGCGTTCTCCCGGGGGGTGCGATCGCCGGCGAGGCCGCACGGCTGGCGTTTCTCGAGCGACTGGTCGCGATTGCGGCACTCGCGTACCTGGTCCGGTCAGTCACGCGCTTTGGCTCAAGATACCTCCTCCAGTCGTCGGCCCAGAAGATCCAGCGCGACCTGCGAAACGAGACCTACGACCACCTCCAGCACCTCTCGATGGACTTCTTCGCCAACCACCAGACTGGTGGGATGATGTCGATCCTCAACAGCGATATCAACCGACTGGAGCAGTTTCTCAACACTGAGTTCCGCCAGCTGATCCGCGTTGTCGCGACCGTCTCGGGAATCGCCGCGGTGCTGTGGTACTACTCGCCGTCGCTCGCGCTCGTCGCGCTGGCGCCGGTGCCGCTGATCGGGGTGGCGAGCGCTGGCTTCCTGCGGTGGATCGAGCCGCGCTACAAGTCGATCCGCGAGACGGTTGGGCGGCTGAACAGCCGGCTGGAGAACAATCTCGGCGGCGTCGCGGTGGTGAAATCGTTCGACCGCTACGCCTTTGAGCGCGAGCGGGTCGCGAACCAGAGCGCGGCCTATCACGACGAACAGGTCGCCGCGCTCCGGATCCGCCGGGCGTTTTTCGCGACGCTTCGCCTGTTCACCGGCATCGTGTTCGTTGTCGTTCTCTACGTCGGCGGGCAGTCGATCGTCACCAACTCGCCCGGCGAGGCGCTGGTGTCGACGGGAGCGTTCGCCGCCTTCTTTCTCTATCTCCGGCGGCTCTACTCGCCGATGCGCCGGATCGGCCGGTCGGCGAACAAGTACCAGCTCGCAAAGTCCTCCGCCGAGCGGGTGTTCGGCCTGCTCGGACGTGAGCCGACCGTCACGACACCGCCCGACCCGCACGCCCCGGACAGCGTTGCCGGCCGGGTCGAGTTCGAAGACGTCTCGTTCAGCTACGACGGCCGCGAACGGGTCGTCGACAACATCGACCTCGAGGTCGCGCCGGGCGAGACGGTCGGCCTCGCCGGCCCGACCGGGGCGGGCAAGTCGACGCTCACGAAGCTCGTCCCGCGGCTGTACGACGTGGACGAGGGCCGCGTGCTGGTCGACGACCGGGACGTGCGCGAGTACGACCTCGGCCCCCTGCGAGATGCGGTCGCGGTCGTCGAGCAGTCGCCGTATCTGTTCTCCGGCACTGTCGCCGAGAACGTCGCGTACGGCGACGCCGACGCCCTCGCGGCCGAACGAGCGGACAACGACGCCCACCGCGATCGTGTTGTCAAGGCGACGCGTGCCGCCGCGGCCCACGAGTTCGTCGCCGGCCTTCCCGAGGGGTACGACACCATGGTCGGCGAGCGGGGCGTGAAGCTCTCTGGCGGCCAGCGCCAGCGGATCGCGATTGCCCGCGCCCTGCTCAACGACCCCGCGATCATCATCTTCGACGAGGCGACGAGCGACGTCGACACGGAGACCGAAGAGCGGATCGCAGAAGGAATCGACCGCCTCGTCGCCGACCGGACGGCATTTGTCGTCGCCCACCGGCTCTCAACGATCCGTGACGCAGACCAGATCGTCGTGATGGACGAGGGCCGGGTCGTCGAGTCGGGAACCCACGAGGCCCTCCTCACCGCCGGCGGCGAGTACGCGAGCCTCTGGCGCGCACAGGCAGACGAGCGGCCGATGCGTGGGGCGCCGAGCGAGGACTGAGCAACAGCGGGGTGACTGCCCGGACGCGACGGCGGTCGCGGGCGACCGGCAGCCGGGCCGGCCCACGCTTGACGCCGGCGGGTCGGTGCCGGCGCACGGCTATCTGGCCACACCGACGACCCGCGGGGACGGCAGCGCGCTCGCTACCCTCGCCGGGACTGCCTCGCATTTGCCGAGCCTCGCTCCGGCCGAAGATTGAAATCGATTGAACCAGTATCGTATCATGCGATGTGTCACCACCGCTCGATTGACTGGACAGACACCGACGAGGACGAGACCGAGACCGAAACCAAGACCGACGCAGCGGAGGAGCGCCCCCCGGCGTTCGACGACGACCGCGAGGTCGACGTCGAGATACTCACTGACGGCGGCGACGAGTAACGGGCAGTTTTCGCGGGATGCTCGACCCCGCGTCGCGTGTGTAGCGATAGCCATGAGCCGTGCCAACACGGCTGTCCACCCGAAACGATCTCCGACAGAGCGCTGACGCGCGTCAGACAACAGTTAGACCACCGACACGACGTTTGACCTCCTCGTCTCGTAGGACGCCTGACTGTCCGACGGGAGCGCATCGTCTCCACGAAACCGATGGTTTCGGCGCGTAGGGGCCCTCCAGAAAGGATATGAACCCTCGTGGTGGTTGTTCAGACGTGGATGAGATCCCACTGGAGTTCGTTGCGGTCGCCGGTCTGCAGACGGCGGTGGTTCTGACCGTCGTTGGGACGCTTGTACGCGATCATTTAGAGAAGCGCCGAGAGCAGCGAGAGCTCGTTGACCAGAGCCCGGGCGAGTAGTTGAGTAGGCGACGCTGCGGCGGTCAGTCCCCACCGCTGACGGCACGCCAGCCCCGCTCCGAAGAGAATGGGGTGTCGAGCGTCTCCACGGCTTCGGTACCGCTCATGTCGACCGAGGTCAGGTAGGCGTGACCGTACCGACTGCCCAGAAGCGCGAGGTAGCTCTCGTTCAGGCACGCGATATCGTCCGTGTACCCTGTGTCGCCGGTGATGAGGTGAGCGTCCTCTCAGCGTTGGACGGCGGCACCGACGCGGGCCGCGTCCCTCATTCCACGTGGACCGCCGCGACGAGGTCGGTCGCGACGCCGTCGACGGCACCCTCGTTCTCGAGATGCCGAACCGGGCTCGCCGCCTCGGCGGCCAGCGCGACCGTCGCGGTCCGGTTTATCTGCTGTTCGAACCGGATCTCGCGGACGCTTGGGTCGCCGTACGGGCGGTCGCTCTCGACCCGACGCTCGACAATCGTCTCGGGCGCCGCCTCAAGAACGACGAACCGCTCGGGGGCGACCCCGTCGAGAGCGTCTGGCGTCAGCCCGGTGAGATAGCCCTCGGCCGTCTCGGCGGCGAGCGAGGTGTTGAGGATGACCTCGCGCACCTCGCTCCGGTCCGCGACGTACTCGCCCGCGCGACGCTGAAGTCGTCGGGTCTCGCGCGCTGTGAGCGCCGACAGATCCTTCCGGCTCCCGGCGAGCCCGCGTGCGGCCGCCTGTTCGAGCATCACGTCCCGGAAGTTCACGAGTTGGACGTCGTCGGCGAGACGCTGTCGCGCCGTCTGGCAGATGGTAGAGGCCCCGACACCGGGGATGCCGGAGACAAGCGTGACACCCATCAGAACGACACCTCCTCGTCGTTCAACCCGGACTGTGAGCCGCGGTCGTCGTAGTATTTGCGCCCGACGTAGGCGTCCCCGACGAACGTCACCAGCGCGTCGTACAGTGCGTCGGCGGACTCGTAGCGGTTCTCGGGACACCGCTCAAGCACCTCGGCGATCGTCTCCTCGTCGCCCATCGGCGCCTCAAGTGACACATCGCCGATGTTTTCGGACACCGTCTCAGTTGTCGTCGGGAATGACAGTCGTCGACTGAACAGATCCCGCGTCTCCGGGAGTCGCATGGACTTTCGTGGAATTTCCAAGTATAAACCGTTGTGGGGATCGACGGCGTTGGCCACGTCGGACGACCGCAAGTGACCTGTCGCGGCCCGTCTCGCACCGCCTGTGAACCCCCGCGAAACTATCTACATCGAGAGCGAGGCGATCGAGCGGCGGGGGACTGCCCATGGGGGTGGGAGACACTGGCCGAGCGTGCAGCGACCCTGCGTCTCGCCGCGTTCGCGGGCGCGACGGTCCGTCGCGCCGCCGCGGTCGAGCGCTACCACGCGGGGCCCAGTCCCGAGTGAGCCTAGGCGTTGGTCGCGCGAGTCCTCGGCGCGTCCGAGAGGTGGCGAGCGACACCGGCTGGCTGGCCGACGCGCCGCTTTTGCCCGTGGGGTCACGAAGACGTATATGACTCGCGTGGGCATTATCGGCGCAGGTGTGGCGGGCGCGGCCGCCGCACACGCCCTCAACGGCCAGCAGAACGTCACCGTCCTCGAGAAGTCGGACGTCGTCTGCGGGCGCGCAGCAACGCGGACCCGGGGCCGGGGGCGCAATCAGATTACCTACGACTACGGCGCGAACTACGTCAAAGACGGCGACGAGGGGGTGGCAGACCTCCTAACCGGTCCCCTGAGCGAGGGGCTGGCCGAGGTCGAGGGGTCGGTCAACGTCTTCGACGCCGACGGGAAGGTCGAACAGGGCCGGGACTCGGACGGCCACAGGTGGAGCTACGAGACGGGGATCTCGACGCTCGCCGCCCGCCTGTTTGAGCAGACCGACGCCCGACTGCGACACGGTGTTCGGGCACGACGGCTCTACCGTCGCGACGACCGCTGGACCGTCGTCGACGACGACAGTGAGGAGTGGGGGCCGTTCGACGACCTCGTTATCACCCCGCCGGCGCCACAGACCGCGCGGCTCCTTCGGGCCGGCAACCCGGGCAGCGCCCGCGCCGCTCTCGCCGACGCCGCCGAAGCGGTGCCCTACCGCTCGATATACACCGCCGTCTGCGGCTACGAGTTCGCACTTGACCGGTCCTACTACGCCTTGATTAACCCCGAACAGAGCCACAAGGCGGTTGGCTGGATCTCTCGCGAGGAGTGTAAGCCGGGTCACGTCCCGACAGGCCAGGCCGTCCTCGTCGTCCAAGCAACCCCGGAGTGGTCGGTCGAACACGCCGAGGCCGACCCCGACGAGGCGACCGCCGAACTGGCCGGTCACGCCACGGACGTGGTCGGCGACCACCGGCTCGCGGAGCCAGCGTGGACAGACCACACGTTCTGGCGGTACGCACTGGCTGACGACGGCGTGGCGCGCGCCCCCGTCGACGACGCCGCCGAGACGAATCTCCACGTCGCCGGGGACTGGGTGGCCGGCGCGGCACGGATCCACGCGGCCCTGCGCTCCGGGCTGACCGTAGGCGAGCGAATCGCGGACCGCCGGCGATAAGACCGGGCACGTCCCACATCGGACATGGACTGGGTGGCAATCGCTGCCGGGGCACTCTGGGCGATGCTGCCCGCGTACGTTCCCAACAACGCGGCGGTACTCTTCGGTGGCGGGCCCCCGCTCGACGGCAGGCGCACCCTCGGCGGGCGGCGATTGCTCGGCGACGGCAAGACTTGGCGCGGCACCGTCGCCGGAGTTGGCGCGGGCGTCGCGATCGCGGGCGCGCTGAATCTCGTCCGGCCGATCGTCGCGCCGACACTCGCCGACCCGCTCGTCGGATTCCCATTCGTGGCAGCGCTCGGCCTTGCGACGGGCGCGATGCTCGGCGACATCGTCGCGTCCTTTCTCAAGCGCCGGCTGGACCGCGAGCGCGGCGCCGCGTTCCCCGGCCTCGACCAGCTCGATTTCGCCGTCGGTGCGCTTGGTCTTGCTCTCCTGCTCGCGCCGACGTGGACTCGGGCAGCGTTTCCGCTCCCGGCGCTCGCCGTCATCGTGGTTGCGACACCGCTGCTCCACCTCGGGACGAACGTCGGTGCGTACGTCGCGGGGCTGAAGTCGGAGCCGTGGTGAGCCCGGAGCAGACGTGACGGACGGGTACGTTTAACCCCGATGCCCCGGCGATGAGCGTATGGTTGAGACCGATGATCTCGTCGCCGCCCTGCGCGAGGCCGATGCGGTGCGCTACGGTGAGTTCGAGCTCTCGCACGGCGGGACGAGCGAGTACTATGTCGATAAATACCGCTTCGGCACCGAGCCGGCGCCACTCTCGCTGGTGGCCAAAGCGTTCGCCGAGCGGGTCGATGATGGGTTACTCGCCGGCGTCGCGGTGGGGGCGGTACCACTGGTCGTGGCGACGGCGCTCGAGACGGGGACGCCGTATCTCATCGCCCGGAAGGCGACAAAGGAGTACGGCACCGGCAACCGGATCGAGGGCGACCTGACGGAGGGCGATCGGGTCGTCGTGTTAGAGGACGTCGCGACGACGGGGCAGTCGGCGCTCGACGCGGTGGAGGCCCTGCGTGGGGCCGGCGCTGTCATCGAGCGTGTACTGGTCGTTGTCGACCGGGAGGAGGGCGCACGCGCCTTGCTCGCGGACAGCGATGTCGAGCTGGAGGCGCTGGTGACCGCGAGCGATTTGCTGGCCGCGGCAGAGTAGCGGGGCACGAATTCGGCGCGCACCGGACGGTGCCGTGGTCCGAGAGATGACGCGTCTGTGGATATCTTTGACGTTGCCCGACCCAACATATTCATACTCGTCCGGATAGGTCCGCAGGTGTGAACAGGGCAGCGAAGGCCCGCCTTCAGCTACGCGCCGTCGCCGTGCTGCGGGCGCTGAAGCAGAGCCGGACGTATGACGAACTCGCCGCGGAGACAGAGCTCCCGGCGGGCGACCTCAACCGGTACGTCAACGGCCACGTCCTGCCGAGCGTTGAGCGCGCCCGGGCGGTTGTCGAGGGGACGGGCCGTGAGGCGGTGGTTGCGGAGCTCGAAGACCGGATTCGACTAGACGAGGAGGGCTACGTCGACAACTCGCGGGTGGTCTTCGACCAGTCGTTTCTTGACATCCTCGCGACCGTCGTCGCCGCCGACTTCGACGACCCGGCGCCGGACGCTGTGTTGACAGCCGCGACAGACGGTATCACGTTCGGCGCGGCGCTCGCGAGCCACCTCGGCGCACGGGTAGCGTACGCGAAAAAGTCCCGCGAGACGGCAGTCGAGGAGTTCGTTGAGGCGCGCGACCGACTGGCGTCGGGCATCGAACTCACCTACTACCTGCCCGCAATGGCGCTTTCGGAGGGCGACCGCGTCCTCGTGGTGGACGACCTGGTTCGTTCGGGCGAGACACAGACGCTTCTGCTCGATATCGCGGAGCGCGCGGGCGCAACGGTGGTTGGCGTCGCAGCACTCATCGCCGCCGGCGACGAGGGCCTGTCACGAGCGCGGGCGCGAGTGGACGCGCCGGTGGCAGCGCTGGTCGGAACCGAGTGACGATCCACAAACGTGCCTATTCGATATCAGGGTGAGCCATTAACGTTCAAGTAGGTGAGTACATACAGAGATGCATGGCAACGAGTGGAGGCGGTATCAGGGGAGCGCTCGCGGACTACTTCGACCTCGACGAGCACAACACGTCGGTGTCGACCGAGGTACTGGCCGGGGTCACCACGTTCCTGACGATGAGCTACATCGTCGTGGTGAATCCGAACATCCTGGCGGCGGGCGAGAACGCGCCGGGCATCGCGGTCGCCGGGCTCTCGCGGCCGGAGGTAGTGTCGATGCTCGCGGTCGTCACCATCCTCGCCGCGGCGGTGGCAACGCTGATTATGGCCGTCTACGCGAACCGGCCGTTCGCGCAGGCACCGGGGCTCGGGCTGAACGCCTTCTTCGCGTTCACCGTCGTCGGGGCGCTGGGCGTCCCGTGGCAGACTGCCCTCGCCGCCGTCGTCGTTGAGGGACTGATATTCGTCGCCCTCACCGCCGTCGGCGCACGGGAGTATATCATCCGGGTGTTCCCGGAGCCGGTGAAGCTCGCGGTCGGGAGCGGCATCGGGCTGTTCTTGACGATCATCGGGCTTCAGGCGATGAATGTCGTTGTTGACGACCCGGCGACGCTCCTGACGCTCGGAGGTATCGCGAGCGACCCGATCGCCATCCTCTCTGTTGCCGGGCTGTTCGTCACGTTCGCGCTCTACGCCCGCGGCGTGCGTGGCTCTATCATTATCGGCATTCTGCTGACGACACTTGCGGGCGTCGCCGTCACGTTCGCCGGTCTCGTCGGCCCGGGAACGGTCGCGCCAGCGTTCGTTCGCAACGGCGGGTTCGACTTCTCCTTGGCGTTCGCGCCGCGCTACGACATCACGCCGCTGGCAGGCGCGTTCGTCGCCGGGCTCGGCGACGTCGAGGCGTTCTCGTTCGCGCTTATCGTGTTCACGTTTTTCTTCGTCGACTTTTTCGACACTGCAGGGACGCTCGTCGGCGTCGGGCAGGCCGGCGGCTTTCTCGACGACGAGGGTGACCTACCCGGCATCGACCGGCCGCTGATGGCCGACGCCGTCGGCACCACCATCGGCGGAATGCTCGGCACCTCCACCGTGACGACGTATATCGAGTCCGCCTCGGGCGTCGAAGAGGGCGGCCGTACGGGCCTCACGGCGCTAACCATCGGTGTCCTGTTCGTCTTTGCGCTGGCGCTTGTGCCGCTTGCGACCGCCGTGCCGCTGTACGCCTCGCATATCGCGCTGGTCGTCATCGGCGTCGTGATGCTCCGCAACGCGGTCGAGATCGCCTGGGAGGACGTGACTGACGCTATCCCCGCTGGGCTGACTATCCTCGTGATGCCGTTCACCTACTCGATCGCCTACGGCATCGCCGCCGGCATCGTCGCGTACCCGGTCGTGAAGCTCGCCTCCGGGAAGGGTCGCGAACTCCGGCCGGGCCACTACGTCCTCGCGGGCGCGTTTGTCGCCTACTTCTTTGTCCGGACGAGCGGACTCCTCTCCGGCGCGCTCTGACTCACACGCCGCGAGAGATTCGAGAAGGCTTATTCTCGGCGCTCTCTCGACGCGAGAGCGTGTCTCCCCACAGTCTCGCCCGCGCGACAGTCGCCGTGGTTGTCGTCGGGCTTGCCCTCGCAAGCGTGGGCGCGACGCTTGCCTACGACTCGGGCGCACAGCCGGACCTCGGTAACGGCCGGGTCACGGCGTCCGCGGAGAGCCAGACGGTCGTCGGCGTCCAGGGCTTCCACCTCGACGGCACGGGCGACCCGAAGAAACCCCCGCGGCTAGTCGGCATCGAGCAGAACGCCGAGACCGCGTGGGTGTACAGCGGGTCAAACCGAGCGTCGTGGTACTACGACGTCGACCCTCTGCCCGACGGCGACCTGCTCGTCACCTCTATCTCCCGGCGCGAGACGATCGTCCTCCGGATGGACCGTGCGACCCGCGAGGTCGAGTGGCGCGAGCAGATCGCGATCCGGGACACCCACGACGTGGACCTGCTGTCGAACGGGAATCTCGTCGTCGCGAACATGCGTAACTACGACGAGGCGGCGGGGGTCTCAAACGACCGGATCTTCGTCTACGACCGCGAGACCGACACGATCACCTGGGAGTGGCGCTTTCGCGACAGCTATCCCAACGACACCGACGACAGCTTCGGCGAGGACTGGACCCACGTCAACGACGTCGACCCTGTCGACAACGGCTCGGCGTTTCTCGTCTCGCCACGGAACTTCGACCAGGTGATCAAAGTCGACCGCGAGACGGGCGACATCGTCTGGCGCCTCGGCGAGGACGGGGCCCACGAGACGCTCCACGAGCAGCACAACCCCGACCTCCTTCGCGGCCCGGGCGGTGAGCCGACCGTCCTCGTCGCCGACTCCGAGAACGACCGGGTCGTGGAGTACACCCGCCACGACGGTGAGTGGGAGCGGACGTGGACGCTCCGTGGCAACCTGAACTGGCCCCGCGACGCCGACCGGCTCCCGAACGGCAACACCCTAGTGACGGACACGCTCAACCAGCGGGTGATCGAGGTGACGCCGACCGGCGAGGTGGTCTGGGAGTACTACGCAACCTGGGGGCCGTACGACGCTGAGCGGGTCGCGACCGGTGACGGCTCAAACGGACCGACGATGGCCACACAGAACGTCACCGGGAGCTACGAGGTCACGGGCGGGCAGAGTGAGGCCGCTGCGCGGATCGGGCCGGGCGAGTGGCTCACGGTGATGTTCTTAGCCACGCCGCTCGACACGGCTGCTGAGGCGCTCGCCAATCGCTGGGCACACGTCGTCCCGTGGGCCCGGCCCGTCTGGATGGCGCCGTGGAGCGCGGCCTACCTCGCACTTGGCCTGCTCGTCGGCCTCGCGTGGGCCGGGGCCGAGGCTGTCCTCGCCCGCCAACAGATCGCGGCGAGGGCCGGGCGGGTCACCGCTCGCCTCCGCTGACGCCCGGATGTGCCGGGAGCGCCTCTGGGCGTCGCGTACAGCATGGCGAACGTTTCATGTAGCCAGCGTCTCTTCTCTGAGTATGTCGAATCTGACACTGTACGAGTTGTCAGGCTGTCCGTACTGCAAGAAGGTCAAGACAACACTGGCCGACCTCGACCTCGACTACGAGTCGATCGAGGTGCCGCGATCGCACAGTCAGCGAACGAAGGTCGAGGACATAAGCGACCAGACGGGCGTTCCGGTACTGGTCGACAACGACCACGACGTCCACGGGATGGCCGAAAGCGACGATATCGTTGCCTACCTCGAAGAGACGTACGGGAGCTAGGCCACCTGGTTATGCTTGGTCGGCGGCCTCGTCGGCGCGTTCGCGGACCAGTCGACGGACCTCCTCTGGCCCCTTCGTCTCGCGGAGTTCCGCGCACGCGACGACAGCGGTGCCCTCAACGGAGCGGCGCTTCGGGTGCCCCTCTGCGAAGTAGACGGCGCGGGTCCGGGTGACCTCACCGAGCGACGACAGGAGTTTCGCCCGCTTCTCGGCCGCGCGGTCGAACGGCGAATGGCCCGTCAGGAGGTGATCGTCGTCCGCGTCGTCGTCTTCTGTGACGGAGTCGAACGGCGACCGGACGGTGGGGTGGACAGTGAAGCCCGCCCGCGAGAGAACGGCGACGACGTGTTCGTCGTCCGGGTCAGCTTCGGGGTCGTCGGGAGTCGGCTTCGCGTCGCGGACTCCCTCGGCGCCCTCGAGAACGGAGACGGGCGCTGAGAACGGCGTGTCGAAGAGCTCCTCTAGGTGGACTGCCACCTCAACACTCGCGTTCATACCGCCTTCGTACTTCGAGACGGTCCGCCGCGAGACGCCGAGTTCTGTCGCCAGTTTCCCGAGGCTCCAGTCGCGAGCTTCGCGTTCGTCGGCCAACAGGTCGCCGTCGATGTTGACGTACAACCCGCCGGGAGCGGCGTAGATGAGCGGCGGGACGTTCTCCACGAACAGGTCGTAGCCGGTGTCCGGGTGGAGGACTGGCACGCCATGTCGGAAGTACGTCACCTCCGGCTTCAACTCCTCGTCGCGGGTCCGGAGCCCGATCACCATCGGCGTGGCGTCGAGATAGCTCCCCAGTCGGCGAAGCTCCGCTCCCGTCGCGGCGTCCAGCGCGTCGACGTTCCCGAGGATCTTCAGGAGGAGGAGGTCTTCGCCGCGTCGTGCCGCGAGGTCGAAGCTCTTTGGCCGGAGCGCACACCGATCGCTGACGAGAAAGCCCGCATCGCGGAGCATCGCCGTTAGATTCTCGATCAGCGCGGTCCGGGACATAACCTAAACTAGGCTGGCGACTCTACTAATACGTTGTGTCGGCCCGTCACGTTTCCGTCGGCCGATCGGGGCGAGCCGCCCCCGACATAGTTATATACCAATACAAGCTGCCGTCGCGACGAAAGGGCGAAACGCACGCGGGGCAAACAGCGACTGTGACGCCGGTCGCACGACACTCGCTATGACGGTCGTCGCCCTCGACGACACCGACTCCCGCGACGGGATGTGTACGACCTACCTCGCGGCGCTGGTCGCCGACGAACTCGCCGACGACCACGCCGTCGAGCGACGGCTTCTCGTCCGTCTCAACCCCGCCGTCGCCGCGAAGACGCGGGGCAACGCAGCCTGTGCTATCCATACCGACGCCCCCGTCGACGAGGTCCGGCGGGTTGCGAGTGACTTGGTCGACCGCCACGCCGCGACGGGTGAGAAGACCAGCCCCGGCCTCGTCGTCGCGCCCGGCGACCCCGACGCGGTGCCACGAGAGGTCACCCGGTTCACCCGCGTCGCCGTTCGCGACCACCTCGCGCTCGCCGACGCCGTCGCCGTTGCCGACGCTGCGGACTACGCCCACGAGGGGTGGGCGGGCGGACACGGCCGAATCGGGGCGCTCGCGGCCGTCGGCGCGTGGGCTGCGTTCGACGAGTGGACCTATGAGCGACTCGTCTATCGTCCGCGCGAGCGCTGGGGGACTGCCCGTGACGTCGACGAGTCGTCGGTCTTCGTGGCCGCCGCGGACGCCTACCCCGCAGCGTGGGACACCGTCGACCGCGCGGCCGACGAGGCCGTCTGCGTGCCTGCTACGCTCGGGCCGGTGCTGTTCGGGATTCGCGGCGACGGAACGGCAACCGTCGAACGGGTCGCCGAACGGGTCGCCCACGAGCCCCACGAGCGCGCAGCGACGTTCCACACGAATCAGGGGACCGACGCCCACCTGCGGATAGCGGCGCTCGCGGCGGTCGAGGGCGGCCGATCCTACCGCGTCGGTGCGACAGTGGCGACTGACCCGGAGACCCGCACCGGTGGGCACGTCCACCTGACGCTACAGGACGGCGACGCGACCCTCCCCGCGGTGGCGTTCGAGCCAACCAAGCGCTTTCGCGACCGTGTCCGGGCGCTCCGTGCCGGCGACACGATCACAGCCTGTGGCGAGGTCGGTCTCGGAACGCTGAAGCTGGAGAAGTTTGCGGTCCGTAACCTCGTGAGGACTGAACTGGTCGTCCCGACCTGTTCTGACTGCGGCCGGTCGATGTCCTCGGCAGGTGCGGACGCGGGCTACCGCTGCCGGGACTGTGGGACAGAGCGAGACGACAAGGTCGAGCGTCCGGTCGAGCGCGACCTCGAGCAGGGGTGGTACGAGGTGCCGCCGCGGGCGCGCCGGCACGTCGCGAAACCACTGGTGCGAGGTGGGTTCGACGGCCCGACCCACCCGGAGCGCTGAGACGGGCGGCCGAGGACGGCGGCAACCAAGCGCGGATGCGCTAAACCACCCGATATCGATTCAGGCTGTACCGACGGTGGCGGCCCTCGTGCCGGAGCGTCTCGACCGACTCGACATCGTCCGACAGAACAGGCAGCTGTCGGCGTCGGCCGATCTTAAGAGTCGTCGGTCAGTGGGTCAAGCAGCGCAAGGTCGTGAAGCCGGAAGTCGTCTGTGAGTTCAGGGTGGAAGGCGGTGCCGACGACGGGGCCCTCGCGTACGGCGACGGGCCGGCCGTCGATGGTCGCGAGCGACTCGACGTCAGAGTCGGCCTCCGCCACGGTCGGCGCGCGGATAAAGACGGCAGGAAAGGGCTCGTCAAGACCCGTCACGTCGAGGTGAGCCTCGAACGAGTCGCGCTGACGGCCGAAGGCGTTGCGGTCGACGGTGACGTCCATGAGGTTGAGCGTCTCAACACGGTTGTCGCGGGCATCACGCGAGACGACGATCAGTCCAGCACAGGTCGCAAAGAGCGGCTTGCCAGCCGCGGTGTGATCGACGATTTCGGGCGCGATGTCGCGGCGGTGAAGCAGGCGCGAGATCGTCGTTGACTCACCGCCAGGGAGTGTAAGGGCGTCACAGTCGGGGACGACGCCGGCGTTCCGGACCGCGACGCCCTCGACGTTGAGGCCGCGGCGGTCACCGGCACGTTCGACCGCGGCGACGTGTTCGGCAACGTCGCCCTGCACCCCGACGACGCCGACGCGCATCCGACTCAGACCCCGCGGTCTTGGAGTCGTTCCTCCTCCGGGAGCGAGGCGTTCGACTCGCCTTTCATGCCGCTACCGGCGGCACCAGCGACCTTCGCGAGTGCCTCAGGGTTGTCCCAGTCGTTGACGGCGTCGACGATGGCCGTGCCCATGTGCTCGGGGTCCTCGGCGCCGAAGACGCCGGAGCCGACGAAGATACCGTCACAGCCGTGATACATCATCAGCGCGGCGTCGGCCGGGGTTGCGATGCCGCCCGCGGCGAAGTTGACGACGGGCAGACGGCCCATGTCCGCAGTCTCGTGAACGAGGTGAGCGGGCGCCTCGTGTTCACGGGCCCACTTCTCGCGCTCCTCGTGGTTCATCCCGGTGAGCTGTCGGATCGCCCCTTTGATATTGCGCTGGTGGTGGACGGCTTGGTTCACGTCGCCGGTGCCGGCCTCGCCCTTCGTGCGGACCATCGCCGCGCCCTCGTCGATGCGGCGCAGGGCCTCCTGAAGATTGCGCGCGCCACAGACGAACGGTGCGGTAAACTCGCGCTTGTCGATGTGGTAGCGGTCGTCCGCTGGCGTGAGCACCTCGCTCTCGTCGATCATGTCGACGCCGAGAGCCTCCAGAATTTCTGCCTCCATCCGGTGGCCGATCCGGGACTTACCCATGGCCGGGATCGACACCTCGTCGATGATCTCCTCGACGTTCGCGGGGTCCGGCATCCGCGCGACGCCGCCCCGCTTTCTGATATCTGCGGGGACGGCCTCAAGTGCCATCACCGCGACTGCCCCCACGTCCTCGGCGATTCGTGCCTGTTCACGTGTGACGACGTCCATAATGACGCCGCCCTGTTGCATTCGCGCGAAGCCGCGCTTGACGAGATCGGTGCCGCGACGCAAGTCCTCCAGATCGGTCGGTTCCGCCATAGTAACTCTACGCACCCCACCCTGTAATGCCTGTCGCCATGCGCGCACGAGCGCACACGGCCGCGGGCACGAAGTGAAGTGCCGGGGGCCCCACGTGATAGTATGAGTGAGACGGCAGAACGGGACGATGTAGTCGCGCGATACGAGGAACGCGACGGGGAGCGACTCCTTGTCTTCGACCGGGACGGGCGGACCGCGACCGTCGCCCAGAACGCGGACGGCTACGCGATGCTGATGGTGCGCGACGCCGGCGGCGACGAACTGGAGCGGTACTACGGGTTCGACATGGCCCTCGACCACGCTGGCGAACTCCTCGACGTCGCGCCGACGACCCTGCCGGTGCCCGACGCCGCAAGCGACATGGGAATGTGAGCGAACGCGAACGTCGCCTGAAGTCACTCGTGAGCGTTACATACTGTCGGCCCGATTGTCAATTAAGATGAACAAACCCGAGTCCGGGCCGGCCGACCGGGACTACTTCGAGCCCACCCTAACAGGAGTTCGTACTTGACGACGACGGGGCGGTCGTCGACACGAATCCGGCGGCCTGTGGCCTCCTCGGTCGCACCCGTGTGGACCTATTGAGGGGTTCTTCGACTTCGAGGAGGGCGGGCTCGTCGGCTTGGACAAGGTGTCACAGATCCGGTCGGAGCTCAAACACATTTCCGAGGACTCTGACGGGCTTGAGGAGACGGTCGTTCCGAACGACGAGACGAACGACCACTTCGAATTGTTCACCTGTCACGTCCTTCTGGACGAGGGCCACGAGGAGCGCTGGCTCTGCCACTGGAGCCCTCCCGATTGAGCAGGGGCTGATCGCCGGCGGCCGGATCGAACGCTACATCGACGTGACTGAGACGGTACGACGCGAGCAGACGCTGGAGGAGCAACGCGACGGGCTCCGGACGCTCAACAAGATGTTGCGCCGCGACGGGCACAACGACCTCCAGCCGGTGAGGGGGTACACCGAGATGCTCAACGACCACATCGACGAGGACGGTGAACGGTTCCTCGCGGCGGTACAAAAGAGTGCGACTCACGGGTCGAGTCCACCGAGAGGGCTCGGGAGACGGCCAATGTGATGCTCACGCTCGGACGACCCCACGCGACTGAGCCTGCGGTTGGCGCTCGTGAGGGAGGTTGAGGAGACCCGGTCGGCCTACCCCGACGCCACGGTGAACTTCGACGCGCCGGTCTCTTCTGTCGTCGTCTAGGCGAACAATATACTTGGCTCCGTCTTCCGGAACCTGGTGAAGAACGCGATCCAGCACAGCGACTTCGAGATCCCGACCGTCACAGTGTCAGTGGCCGTCGACGAGAAGTCGGTCATCGTTCGCCTCGCCGACGACGGCCCGGGCGTGCGCGAAGACCAGCGAGAGGATATCTTCGGTGAGGGCGAGAAGGGCCTCGACAGCCAGGGCGCAGGTACGGCCTCTTTCTCGTCCGGACGCTCGTGGAGGACCGTGGGGGGAGATGTGGGTCGAGGACAACGAGCCGCGTGGCTCGGTCTTCGTCGTCGAACTCCCGACAGTCGCAGAGTCGTAGCCGCCACCTCAGGGAGTCGACACCGGGGACCTCGACCTGTGCGGCGCCGACGCCGACGGATACAGCGACTCCGTACTCGACGCCGACACGGACACAGACCACACGGAGTTACTCGATCTTCAGCCCGCTTCCCGTTAGTGGCACGACGACATCCTCGTCCGGTCGGATCGCCTCCCGGTCGCGCAGCGTCTCGAGCGCCGCGGGCGCGACGGCACAGGTCGGCTCGACGTACAGGCCAGCGCGGTGAAGCCGCGAGAGCGTCGCCTCGGTCCGCTCGCGGTCGATCGCGAGTACGTCACCACCTGTCTCGTCGACCGCTCGCAGGATCTCCACGATCCGGACCGGCTCCGTGATCTGAATACCGTCTGCCGCACTGTTGTCGCCGCCCGCGGCGTCGGAGCCGTGGAGCGCCGCGACAATCGGCGCGACCCCGGCCGCTTGCGCGCCGTACAGGCGGGGGACCCGATCGGTCCAGCCGGCCTCGCGGAGCGCCTGGAAGCCGCGGTAGGCGCCGAGAAAGAGCGTTCCGTGACCGAGTGGTGACACCACTGCGTCCGGGACCTGCCAGTCCCGGCGTGCTGCGACCTCGTAGGCCCACGTCGCGGTGCCGGCGAGAAAGGCTGGACACCACGCGTGACTGGCGTACCACACGTCACCCGTCTCGGCCGCCTCGACGCAGGCGTCGGTGACAGCCTGTCGCCCGCCCTCCACCCGGACGGGCGTCGCGCCCGCGGCCTCAATGGCCCGGAGCTTCGCCGTCTTGACCGACGCGGGGACGTATATCTCAGTGTCGAGCCCTGCGCGGGCAGCGTAGGTGGCGAGCGCCGCGCCTGCGTTGCCGGAGGAGTCGTCGACGATTCGCTCGGCGCCAAGGTTGAGCGCGCGGGCGACCGTCGTCGTCGCGCCGCGATCTTTGAACGAGGCGGTCGGCGAGACGGACTCGATGGTCATGCGGGCGCCCCACTCGGGCGCGTCGACCTCGGGAGTGAATCCTTCGCCGAGGCTGGCGTGAGTGACGAACGGCTCTGGAATCAGGTCGGTGAACGCCCACAGCCCACGGTCACGGTTGAGCGTCGCCGGGTCCGGCGGGTCGGGCGGACAGTCGGCAGCGAGCGACCGCTCGTAGGAGAGCGGCGCGTCACAGTGACAGCGCCAGCGGTCGTCGTGAGTCGCACCACAGTCGGGGCAGGCGAGGCGGGCGGGCATGGTGTGATGTTGTGTCAGCAGGTGTCGAGGTCGGTGCCGACGGAGCAGACGTACTCGCCGGAGGCGACCTGCGGGAGGCGCCGGGAGCGCCAGAACAGGCCGGGAGAGTCGGCGGTGACGCGGACCTTCGTCGTGCCGAACACATCAGTCAGGGTAAAGAGCGGGTCGTCGCGCGCAACCCGGTCGCCGAGGTCGACGTGGAAGTCGACGATGCCGCCCGCAGGCGCGCCGTACTGGTCAAAGCCGGTGGCGCGGGTCTGCTTGTCCATCTTGACGCTCCCATCGAGAAAGCCGTAGGCCCGCAGGACGTTGAAGACACCCTCGACACCGTTGCTGATGGAGTCCTCGTCGAAGCCGATACTCCCGCCGAGTTCGGGGTCGATTGTCGGGATACCGTCGTCGGGCGCGACGCGGGCAAGCTGACCGTCCGGGCCCTTCTGGTCGAGGATGTGGCCACAGCCGAACGTCTTCGCAAGTTGGAGACACTCGTGGTGAAGCCGGTGGCGCCGGCCACAGCGCACGCGGACCTCCTCGATCATCCGCGAGGTCGACCCCTGGTGGAGGTCGAGGATGATGTCCGACTCGCTGGCCAGGGCGTAGGTCGCGGCGGCAATGCGCTCGCTCGAAGTGCCGTCGTGGCTGCCGGGGTACGACCGATTGAGCTTCGTGTCGTCGATCGGATTGCGGTGTTCGCCGACCAGAAAGCCGTGGTAGTTGACGATGCCGACAACGATGACACTGCCGGCGAGAGAGGCCGGGTCAAGGCGAGGGACCACCTGGGTGACGACACCGACGCCGTTGACCTCGTCGCCGTCGCTCGCCGCTTGGAGGTAGAGTCGGTCGCCGTCGCGGGCGCCGTTAACAACTGCGACGGGGAGCCCGACGGTCCCTCCGTCGCGTCCCTCGCCAACCTCCAGCCGACCGGTGGAAATCTCACCGGGTTTTGCGCTCGCGGTCCCGACCGTGATCATTGTACGTCAGACAGTCCGGGCAACTCTTTAGCCGTTCGATTGCGGCGATGAGTGTAGGGCGATCTGCGGGGCCGGCCCAGGGCGCAGGCGGTGTGTCGCGAGTGGTCCCGAGCCGTAGCAGGCCCGAACACGGTGGGATGGGCGCGAGCCGTTCCGACGGACGTTTGGCCACGCGGCCCCAAGTACAGCCGTGAGTGAGACCGATGCAAAGGGGCGTGACTCCCCGCCCGACGACCGCCCGGCACGCCCAGGGGTCGGCCCACTGGTCAAGCGCCTGCGGGTGCGCCGAAACGCGGCCGTCGGGGCCGCCGTCGGTGGTCTCGTCGCGGCGCTGCTCTACGCCGTCCGGGTGTTCGAACTCCTCGGGCCGTTCGCCGGCCGGCAGTCGTTCCCGGTCGTCGGCCCGGAGGGGTGGTTCCTCATTCTCGCCTTTGTGCTTGCGTCCTCGACGGCCGTCATCGTCGCGACAGTCCTGGTCCTCGCGACGGGCTACGCCGTGGTGCGTGAGGAGACACGGGGCGAGCCGCGTTAGTCGAACGACCGGTCCGAGCCGACCACGTCGGCGAGACGGTTGGCGCTCCCGCGGGTGCCCTTCGCGATGAGTGCGTCGCCCGCCTCGGCGTGGGTTTCCGGACCGGGCGAGAGCACCCACTCGCCGCTGGGGCGTCGGACGGCGATGACGCGCATCCCCGTGTCGGTGCGGACGCCGCCGTTCTCGCCGAGCGTGCGGCCCGCGAGCGGCGAGTCGGGCGCGACCGACAGGCGAACGATCACCTCGTCGGACTCCTCGACGGCCGCAGCGACGACTGGGTGGGCGTCGATACCCCACAACACCCCTTCGCCAAGTTCGAGCGCGGCGTCGCTGATCACCTCTGTCGCGGAGGCGAGTTGCATGAGGCCGCGCAGGGCTGTCGGGTCTCCGACCCGGCCGGCGGCGCGGAGCGCCCACGCCTCCAGCATCGACTTGTGGCTGTCGACCTCTACCTCCAACTCCGCGACTTCCTCGGCCAGCGCCTCGCTGTCGAACAGGACGGCTCCGTAGGCCAGGTCAACCCCGAGTTCGCTCACGTCTTTCATCAATACTATCGTGCGGACGGCGCGTTCAAGATCGTCGATAGTCGGGGCCGGCGGAGACGGCGGGACGTACCGCTCGCCGGTGATGAGTTCGTAAACGTCGGTGACGTGGTCCTCGCCGCCGCGCAGGAGTACCACGTCGTCGGGGCGCAGAGCTGTCTCGCGGTCGGGCGAGAGCAGCCACTCGCCGGCGCGACGGACGGCGATGACGCGCACGCCCGTCTCGGTCTCCATGTTCGCGTCGCCAAGGGTGCGGCCGGCGAACGGCGATTCGGGTGCGACGGTGCCGCGAACGAGCGTTTCGACCGCCTCGGGGAGCGCGGCCCGGAGCGCGTCGGGCATCCCGATATCCTCGATGACGATCTTCGCGATGTCGCCGGCGGCGTCGGCTATCTTCTCGGCGGCGCCGACGACGCCAAGGACGGGCGCGAGTTGCTCTGCGTCCTCGGGGTTACGCGCGGCGAGCAGAAGACTCATTCGGGCGCGAAGCTTGAGCAGGTCCATCTGCTCTTCGAGTTCCAGCACCTCCTCTGCGACCTCCGGGCTGCCCAGAAGCACCGACGAGTACGAGAGGTCAATCAGCAGTTCGGCGGTATCTTTCATCTCGGCTAGCAACTCAACCACGCTGACCGGCTCGTACTCGACGTCGCCGGGATCCATCGTCGGGAGGGAGCCGGCCCCCGAGCAAAAGTCTCCCGACCGAAAGTAACGCTTTTCGCCCCACCGTCAAATTTCTGGGTAATGACCTCGGACCAGTTAGAGGACGAACTCAAGCGCGGTCTGGAGGGTGTTCTCGTTGCCGAGTCGTCGCTCAGTGAGATTGACGGCGACGAGGGCCGCCTCGTCTACCGGGGCTACACAATCGATGACCTCGCCCGCGAAGCGAGCTACGAGGGGGTGCTCTACCTCCTCTGGCACGGCGAACTGCCGACGCCGGCGCTTCTGGACGCATTCCGGGGCGCTATGGCGGCCGAACGCGAACTCGCCGATGACGTTCTCGACACGATCAAGTGTCTTGCGCACGCCGACGAGAGCCCGATGGCCGTGATGCGCACCGTCACGTCGATACTCTCGGCGTACGACCCCGACGCCGACGATGATGACGTCCAGTCTATCCCCGCGAATGTCCGTAAGGGCCGGCGAATTACTGCGAAGCTGCCGACAGCACTCGCGGCATTCGACCGTATCCGCCGCGGTGAGGAGCCGGTCGCCCCCCACCCGGACCTGGACCACGCCGCGAACTTTCTCTACATGCTCAACGATGAGGAGCCGGACGAGGTGGCCGCCGAGACGTTCGACATGGCGCTCGTACTCCACGCCGACCACGGGATCAACGCCTCGACGTTCTCCGCGCGGGTCACGGCCTCGACGCTCGCCGATCTCCACTCTGCGGTGACCAGCGCCGTCGGAACGCTCTCTGGGGCGCTCCACGGCGGCGCGAACCAGAACGTGATGCGGATGCTACTGGAGATCGACGAGAGCGACAAGAACCATCTCCAGTGGGTTCAGGATGCCCTAGCGGAGGGCCGCCGGGTCGCCGGCTTCGGCCACCGTGTTTACAACGTCAAAGACCCCCGGGCGCGCATTCTCGGCGAGCGCTCAGAGGCCCTCGGAGTCGAGAGCGGCGACGAGAAGTGGTACCGCTACTCCGAGACGATTGAGCAGTTCATGCGAGATGAGAAGGGGATCGTCCCGAACGTCGATTTCTATTCCGCGTCGATGTACTATCAGATGGGTATCCCCATCGACCTCTACACCCCCATCTTCGTGATCAGCCGTGTCGGCGGCTGGATCGCTCACGTCCTCGAACAGTGGGAGGACAACCGGCTCATCCGTCCACGAGCGCGCTACGTCGGGCCAGCAGACCGCGAATTCGCCCCCGTCGACCAGCGGTAGCGGACACACTCCCACGCTCAGGTTCAACTCCACGCTCAGCTTCGCCTCTACGGCCGGCTTCAACTCCACGCTCAGCTTCGCCTCTACGGCCGGCTTCGACTCCACGCTCGGCTTCGCCTTTACGGCCGGCTTCGACTCCACGCTCGGCTTCGGCTTTCGGTCAGCTCCGTCTCCGCGGGGAGACCCGACCCCGCGGTCACGTTCACTTTCACTCCGCACGGCGGGGGTTTACATGGGAACGCAGCTTTGTTTCGAGTGCGGGTCACACGCATATTCTCCCCTTAGCTGATTCCCGCGAATCCCGGTTTCCTCCCCTTTTTCGAACCGAAACCGTGAACCGGGTGGCAAGTTGCGGAAGAGTATGCTCTCGCTCTCCGACGTCAAGGCGGCCCGCGACCGGGCCACAGACGTCGTGCGACACACGCCGCTCGAGTACTCGCCGGGGTTCTCCGAGCGCACGGGGGCCGAGGTCCACCTGAAACTCGAACAGTTCCAGCGCACGGGCGCGTTCAAGATTCGGGGCGCACTCAACCGGATTAAGACCCTCTCGGAGGACGAACAGACGGCAGGCGTGGTGACCGCGAGCGCCGGTAATCACGCACAGGGCGTTGCACTCGCGGCGACACGCACCGGGGTCGACGCGACGATCGTGATGCCCGAACACGCGCCCATCTCGAAGGTGCAGGCGACCGAGGGCTACGGCGGCGACGTCGTCCTCCACGGCGAGGACTACGACGATGCGGCCGACCGGGCCCACCAGATAGAGGCAGAGGAGGGGTTGACCTACGTCCACGCGTTCGACGACGAGGCCGTGATGGCCGGGCAAGGAACGATCGGCCTCGAGATAATTGAGGACTGCCCCGACGTCGACACCGTTGTCGTCCCCATCGGTGGCGGCGGCCTAATCTCCGGCATCGCGACCGCCGTAAAGGGACTTGCCCCCGACGTGCGGGTTATCGGTGTTCAGGCGAAGGGGGCCGCGAGCGTTCGCCGGTCGCTCTCGCAGGGGATAATCTACGAACGCGACCACGTCGAGACGATCGCCGACGGGATCGCAACCCGGCGGGTGGGCGACCACACCTTCGACGTGATTCACGAACGGGTCGACGAGGTGGTGGAGGTGGACGACGAGCAGACCGCCGTTGCCCTCACCGCGCTCCTCGAGCGTGAGAAGGCGCTGGTGGAGGGCGCGGGCGCCGTTGCCCTCGCCGCGTTGCTGGACGAAGAGTTCGATTACCGCGAGAACGAGGTGATCGTGCCCGCGCTCTGTGGCGGCAACATCGACCTGAACGTCCTCACGACCGTCGTTCTGCGGGGGATGATCGCGACCGGCCGGTATCTCAAGATCGAGACGGTAATGAAAGACCGCCCGGGCGCGCTTCGGGAACTGTCCTCGATCATCGCCGACCAGGGCGCGAACATCACTGCGTTCCACCACGACCGGACTGCTCGGGACGTTGCCATGCGGGATGCGCGGGTTGAAGTCGAACTCGAGACGCGTGGCCCGGAACACGTCGAGCGACTGCTTGGCGCGCTGGCGACGCGGGGCTACGACGTCGAGGTGCTGACCCACGAGGCCGGCGAGGTCCTCTAGTCCGCGACGGCCGCCTTATCCGACGCGTGACAGTCCGCAGACGACGCGGCCGTTGACATCAACCCCGCGCTGAAGCGCGAGGATTCCAACGTGGGACAGCGGGCCGGTCCCGTCTTCCCGCTGGCAACGTCTCGCCTGCC
>CAKZPG010000084.1 GCA_937138675.1 uncultured archaeon
TCTTTGGAGTCACGGGTGCGGAACCGCTCGTTCCACGTCCGCAGGCGCTGCATCTTCTCGCGCTGACGGCTGGAAAGGGTCTTTCCGTAGGCGTCTTTATTCTGCCAGCCGATGTTCGTCGACAGCCCCTTGTCGTGCATCATGTTCGTGGTGGGGGCGCCAACCCGGGACTTCTCGTCTTTCTCCTTTGAATCGAACGCGCGCCACTCGGGGCCGCGGTCGATACTATCCTCTTCGACGACGAGGCCACAGTCCGAACAGACGGTCTCGCCGCGCTCTTCGTCGGTGGCGAGCTGGCCGTCGCATTCAGGGCAGGTCAGCTCCTCGGACTGTTCTCTTTCGTCCTCGTCCTCACGCTCGCGTGCGCGAGAAGGGCTATTCGGGTCGAACTCTCGGACGCTCTCGGTCATTGTAGTGGGTGGGGCAGAGAAACCGCAGGGTGTCTTCTTAGCAAGCGATACTAGCGTGGCAGCGCATTTAAATCTGGCGCCATTGTGCGCGCGTCAGGAGTAAGAAAAATACAGGACCCCGCCGAGGTAGGCGCCGTCGGCTGATCGGGCGTTCAGGACCGCGAGATTTTATTTTTGGTAGGGCGTGATCATTAATGACTTTCGCCGACCGCATCGAAACTCTTAGTGGCCGGCCGTAACTGCGACAGAATATGACAGACTACGCCGTTGACGAGGATGAGGTGCGTCACGTCGCGGCGCTCGCACGACTCGGGCTTGCCGAGGGCGAGGCCGCGGAGTTCGCCGGACAGTTCGCCGACATTCTAGAGTACTTTGAGGCGCTAGACGAGGTACCGGAGGTTGATGCGGAGCCAGAGTTGACAAACGTCCTCCGGCCCGACGAGGTTGACGAAGGGCTGACTCAGGAGGAGGCGCTCCAGAACGCGCCGGAGACGGAGGACGGCCGATTCAAGGGCCCACGGGTATCATAAGGTGGCGCCCAAGCTGAACGTCTACGTCACCGAGGAGACCGTTCCGGGCGCTGGGGACGGCCCGCTCGCGGGCCGCTCCGTCGGTGTCAAGGATAACATCTCCACGAAAGGCATCCGCACCACCTGTGGCTCCAGGATGCTCGCGGACTACGTACCACCGTACGATGCGACCGTGGTGAAGCGCCTGACAGAGGCAGGTGCGACAATTACGGGCAAGACGAACATGGATGAGTTCGGGATGGGAACGACGACGGAGACGTCGGCGTTCGGACCGACCCGCAACCCTGTCGACCCGACCCGGGTTCCTGGCGGGTCCTCCGGTGGATCCGCGGCCGCCGTCGCTGCTGGGGAGACCGATCTCGCACTCGGCTCCGACACCGGTGGGTCAGTGCGCTGTCCCGCTGCGTTCTGTGGCGTCGTTGGAATCAAGCCCACGTACGGGCTCGTCTCCCGCTATGGCCTCGTCGCATACGCCAACTCGCTCGAACAGATCGGTCCGCTCGCGCCGACTGTCAGTGAGGCGGCCGAACTCCTTGACGTGATAGCCGGCCCCGACGAGCGAGACGCAACGACCCGCTACGACGACCGCGAGGGCCACCCCGCCGAGACGGCGACATACGCCGACGCCGCCGACGGCGATGTCGACGGGCTCTCGATCGGTGTCTGTACGGAGCTGGTTGAGGGCGCGGACGACCGTGTCGCCGAACGATTCGAAGCCGCTGTCGACGAACTCGTGGCACAGGGTGCCGAGGCCAAGGAGGTTTCACTACCATCTGTCGAGACAGCCGTCCAGGCCTACTACGTCATCGCCACCTCGGAGGCGTCGTCGAATCTCGCCCGGTTCGACGGCGTCCGCTACGGGCAGTCCGGCGGCTACGACGACAACTGGAACCAGGCCTTCGCCGACTCGCGGGCCTCATTCGGCCCCGAGGTCAAGCGGCGCATTCTCCTCGGCACGTTCGCGCTCTCTGCGGGCTACCAAGACCGGTACTACCGGAAGGCACAGGACGCCCGCGCGTGGATCCGCCGGGACTTCGATGAGACGTTCGACGAGGTGGACGTTGTCGCGTCCCCAACGATGCCCGTCCTCCCGTTCGAACTCGGTGAGAGCCTCTCCGACCCACTGACGATGTACCTCGCGGACGCGAACACAACGCCGGTGAACCTCGCGAACCTCCCGGCCGTCTCGGTGCCGGCCGGTCGGGCAGACGGCCTCCCAGTGGGGCTTCAGCTCGTCGGTCCCCGGTTCGGCGAGAAGACGATTATCCGGGCGGCGAGCGCGGTTGATGCGTAAATCAGGTCCGCCAGTACTCCGGGATAAACAGCACGAGCACGGGGATTATTTCGAGCCGACCGACCCACATCAGTCCGATTATGAACACTTTTGCGGGCCCCGAGAACCCGAGGTAGTTCCCCATCGGGCCAAGTGCACCGAACCCCGGCCCGACGTTCCCGAGCGTCGACGCAGCGGCGCTCACGGCCTCAAGAATCGACAGCCCTTGGTCAACGCGCGCCACGTCCAGCGAGAGCATAGTCGCGGCGAAGACGAACAGGAGGAGATAGAGCGCGGTGAACGCGTGGATACCCCGAACAGCGCTCTCGTCGACGACTCGCCCACCGAGACGGATTGGCCGCACGGCGTCTGGACGGGCGGTCGTGAACAGTTCGCGACGGAGCGACTTCACGACGACGTACCACCGGATGATCTTCACAGACCCGCCAGTCGACCCGGCAGATCCGCCGACAAACATCCCTATGAGGATGAGATACTGCGCGGCGGGCGACCACGCGTTGAAATCAATACTTGCGTACCCAGTTGTAGTGACGATAGCTGTGGCCTGAAAGGCAGCGTGACGGACTGCCGGTTCGGCTGACGCCACGACGGCACCTCGAACGGACGCGAGGTAGCCCGCGTCGTAGGTACTTGCCCCCCCTGGAACGGTGGCCACGAAGCCGTCACCGAGAAAGAGGAGACCCGCAGCGACAGCGGTAAACACACCGAGGACGCCCACGTAGGTCCGGAACTCGCGGTCGGAGACGAGGTGATCCGGGTCACCGCTCAACACACGCCAGAACAACGCGAAGTTGGTTCCCGCGGCGATCATGAACGGGATGATCACCCACTGGACGGCGGCGGAGAACGCCTCGATCGATCTTGCCTCGGGCGAGAACCCGCCGGTGGGCATCGTGGTGAGTGGGTGCGCAACGGCGTTGTAGACGCCCATGTTTGGAGCCATCCCCGCAAGGTGGAGGCCGTAGAGCAGCGCCATCTCAAGGAGGGTGAGGCCGATGTAGACGCCCCACAGCACTCGGGCGGTGTTGGCGACACGGGGTGTGAGCTTCTCAATTCCGGGGCCGGGTGCCTCTGCGTCCATTAGCTGCGCGCCCCCCACCGACAGTTCGGGAAGAATGGCCACCGCGAGAACGACAATACCCATCCCGCCAAGCCACTGGGTAAGCTGCCGCCAGAGCATAATAGAGCGGGTGTGGCTCTCGAACGAGAGGTTCCCAACCACCGTTGCGCCCGTCGTCGTGAATCCGGACATCGACTCGAACAACGCGTTCACGGGGTGGCCAAGCGTCGACTCGGGATGGGCGGCCACGAGCAATCCAGGGACGCCATGGGCCTCCACGAGATACGGCACTGCACCGACCAAGGCGACAGCGAACCATGTCAAGCCAACCATCAGGAAACCTTCACGAACGCCAATGTCGGGGTCAGGCGCCAGTCGTTCTAGCCCGACTCCGAGCGCGAGGGTCAACCCAATCGTGAGGAGGAAGGGTGCGACTGACTCGCCGTAGGCGGCGGCGACGACGAACGGGACAATTAGTGGCACGGCGAGGTATTTCAAAACCGACCCGACAAGCGAGAGACTGTTTCGGTAGTTGACCGCTGTCCCCCGTTGCATACCAACAGGCCGGCGCGAGGGGTAAAAAGCCCCGCCGATCCAGCCTTAGAGCGACGCAGCGAGTTCATCCGCAGACTCCGTCGCGGTGAACGCGATAACGTGGTCGCCGACTTGGATCACCGTGTCACCGCGGGGGACGACCATGTCGCCGTTGCGCGTGATGGCGCCAATGACTACGTCGCTCGGAAGGTCACCGACGGACTCGTGAATTGGGCGGCCCGCGAGCGGGCTCGGCTGCTCTATCTCGAACTCCATCACTTCGGCTGCATCGGCCTCAAGAATAGCGACGTTCTCTGCGCCGCCCGCACGGGTCAGTCGGGTTATCTCCTCGGCGACCACACGCCGCGGGCTGACGGCCACGTCGACGCCTACCGTCTCGAACACTTCGATATAGCGGTAGGTGTCGACGACGGAGATGGCGCGCGCGGCCCCGGCCCGCTTCGCGAGCATACACGCGAGCAAGTTGCGCTCGTCGGACGCCAGTGCGCTGACTACCACGTCCGCGTCGCCAACGTGTTCGCGATCGAGGAAGTCAGGATCGGTCGCGTCTGATTCCAAGACGACCACTTTCGGGAGGTCCTCGGCGATCTGCCGGGCGCGGTCGCGGTCACGCTCTATCATCCGGACACTGATTCCGCGGTCGGCGAGCGACTTCGCGACCTGGTAGCCAATCTCGGAGCCACCGACGACGACGGCTTCCTGAACGCGCCGATGTTCGTCGCTCTCGGCGACACTCGGCGCAAACTGTCGGACGCTTTCGGGGGGACCGACCACGACAAGGCGGTCGTCTGGCTGGATCTGTGTCTCTCCTCTGGGAATCACCAAATCACCATCGCGGAACAGGCCGACAAATGTCAAGGCGTCGTAGCGATCAGCATCGCTGACGGTGTGGCCCGCCACCTCGCAGTCTGCAGCGACCTCAAACTCAGCCATCTGGACGAGACCGCCTGCGAACGGCTCAACGTCTCTCGCGGCGGGCAGGCCCACAACACGGACGATCTCCTGTGCGGCGAGCAGATTCGTACAGACCATCAGGTCGACGCCGAATGCGTGCTGGGAACGCTGCCACGTCCGCAGGTAGCTCGTCTGTTTCACCCGTGCAACAGTAAACGCGTCAGACAAAGCCGTCACCGTCGAGCAGGCGACGATATTCGTCTCGTCGACGTCCGTCGATGCGATTACGATGTCAGCCCGTTTAATACTGACTTGCTCCAGCGTCTCCAACGACGTGCCGTCGCCTTGGACCGCGAGGACGTCCAGGTTGTAGGTCAACTCTTCGACACGATCCGGGTCACGTTCAACGACAACGACCTCGTGGTCAGCATCAAGATCGGCGGCGATGCTCTCACCGACCTGCCCGGCGCCGATGACTATTATCCGCACCGCGAGGCCTCTTGATCGCCGTATCCACGACGCGACACTATCATAGGGATGTATCGGCCCGGAGCCTGTTTCACGTTTGTGATGCCACTGGCTCAGACACCTCCCGGGCGGTCGTGGTAGTCGATCTTCACGTCCCGACGCCGCCCCTCCACGTCTGCGACGGCCCGTTCGACAACTCGTTGAGCCTCCTCGACTATCTTCGGGCGGACCATCCCGATCACCCGGTCGAGCGAGACGAATCGCGGAAGCGACACTGCGTCCGTCCGCGCAGAGTGAGGGTCGAACGCCACCTCGAAGTGAACACGGGTGGCTGCCGTTGAGTCCGAGGGCGCGTCCACCGGGAGGGCGGTCGGCTCGATCGTCCAGCTCCCCTCCGCGTCAAGATGGCGGGTGATCTGCCAGTCGATCCGTTCGGGTGCCTCGACTGCTGTCACCTCCGAATGGACGGTGTAGCTCAGCTTCCACCACGAGAACTGGAGCTGGTAGCGCGTATCCGGGCCGCCGTCGCCATCGCTCGCCACGTCGGTAAGATACTCCGTATAACGGGTGTACCGGGGGAAGTCAACGAGGGCGTCGAACACCTCCTCGCGGGAAGCGAAAAACACCGTACTCAGGGCGATACGGTCCACAAAATACACTTTCTCGTGGCGGCGGCTAATTCCTTGCGTCTTCCACGTTAAAGTACCACCCGGGCGTGCGACCGAGTATGCCTGCCGGCTACCAGACTGTTCTCGTTCCGACGGACGGGAGCGACGAGGTCAACCGTGCGCTCAACCACGCCTTCCGCATCGCGACGGACCACAGCGCCGAGGTTCACGCGCTCTACATCGTTGACACTCGGGTACTGAGGGCCGCGAGCGAGAACAGAGAGAGCGTCGCGGCCGACCTCCGAGATCAGGGTGACGCCGCGGTCAAGCACGTCGCCGGTCGCGCCGCCGGGGTCGACGTTGAGTGTACGACCGTCGTCCGCGAGGGGACGCCCGACGTGGCGATCCGCGACTACGCCGACGAAATTGCGGCCGACGTGGTCGTGATGGCGCCGCGTGGCCTGACGGGACGTGACCGCCTCCGGAGTCTTGGAAGTGTCACGGAACGGGTCGTCGGGAGTGCGGACCACCCGGTGCTTGTCGTCGGGGGAGAGAGCGGTTAAGTCAGCGCGGGCGGTAGCTGAAGCTGTGTTTGAAGGCGTCAACGTCGCGTTGGGGGTGACGGGCAGTATTGCCGCCGTCCGGGTCGTTGAGCTCGCTCACGAACTCCGGCGCGAGGGGGCAACAGTCAGGGCCGTCACAACCCCATCCGCTGAGAGTATCATCCATCCGTGGGCGATCGAATTCGCGACTGATGCGCCGCCGATCACCGAGATAACGGGCCGTGTCGAACACGTTGACCTCTGCGGACGTGAGGGGTGGGCTGACGTTCTCCTCGTCGCCCCTGCTACGGCCAACACCGTCGGAAAGGTAGCGAGCGCGGTCGACGACACACCAGTCACCACCTGCGTGACGACGGCCCTCGGTGCGGGCGTGCCCGTCGTCGTCGCGCCCGCAATGCACGAGCCGATGTACGACCACCCCGGCGTTCTCGACGCGCTTGACCGGCTGGAGTCATGGGGCGTCAACCTCGTCGCTCCGCGCCTAGAGGAGGGGAAGGCAAAAATAGCCGATAACGAGGCGATAGCGACGGCAGTAGCGCGCGCAACTGGCGACCGACCGCTCGACGGAAGTAACATCGTCGTCACCGGTGGCGGCACCGCCGAGGCGGTAGACCCCGTCCGGGTCCTGACAAATCGTGCGTCGGGCCAGACGGGCCGTGCGGTCGCCCGCGCCTGTCACGTCATGGGCGCGGACGTAACGCTCGTTCACGCGGGTATCGGCGACCCACCCGAGACGCCCGGCGTCGAGACGATCGGGGTCGAGTCGACAGCAGACCTCCTCGCCGCGACACTCGAGGCTGCTGGCGGCGCGGACGCCCTCGTCGCGAGCGCCGCCGTCGGCGACTTCACGGTTGAGACGCGAGACAAGAAGATCCGGTCGGGCGAGCCGGTGACACTCAACTTCCGACCGACGCCGAAGGTGATAACTGAGGTTCGAGAGGCTCATCCCGACCTCACGGTCGTCGGGTTCAAACTCGAACCCGGCGCGGACGACGAGGCGATGGTTGCCGAGGCGCGGGCGTTGATGGACCGCACCGGACTGACAATTGTGGTGGCGAACGACGCGCGGGCGGTGGGCGGAACGGAGACGCGCGCGCTCCTCGTCCGACCAGAGGGCGAGCCGGAGGTCATCGAGGGGTCGAAGGCCGACCTCGGAGCGCGGGTCGCCGACGCGTTGGTCGACGGTTAGTCGTCAGAGTCGGCGTCAGACTCGCGGTCGCCCTCGGACGGGACAGGCCACTCCACACCCTCGCGGAACGGGACGCCCATCCGCTGTGCGGCGCGACTTATCATGTGCGCGCCGGTCGGCGCGGTGAGAAAGAGGAAGACAACAGTGACAAAGGCTGTTAACCCCTCACCGCCGGGCCCGAACCGTGCGACCCCGGCAAGAGCGACACTCGCGGAACCGAGCGTAGTCGCCTTTGTCGTGGCGTGCAGCCGGTTGTAGACGGCCGGGAGGCGAAGTAGACCGACCGTCCCGACGGTCAGGAAGACGGCCCCGACGAGAGTGAAAGTTACCACGAGCGTAGTCCGAACCGGCCCCATCGTCGGCGCTGACGTCTCGGCTGCAAGCGGAACGAGCGTGGAGAGTCCAGTCATTCGATTATATCTCCGTCGGTCACGTATCGCGCGACCGCGATGGTCGTCAGGAAGCCGATGATTGCGAGAACGAGGCTCACGTCCACGAAGAATCCCTGCCCGGTCAACACGGCGTAGAGAACGGCAATCGCGACGATGTTCGTCGCGACGGTGTCGAGCGCTACCACTCGGTCGGGCGTGGTCGGTCCACGGATAACTCGATAGCCAACGAACAGCGTCAGAAGAGCCGAGAGAACGAGTGCGCCACTCGTGAGGAGGGCGACGATGCCCGTCGCTGTCACGGCTGCCGCGGCCTCAGCCATCCGTTTCACCCTTGTCGCCGACCGGCGCCTCGTTGTCTACCAGAGGGCGGGCGGGCACCGGGTCGCCAGGCTTCAGTCGCTCGTCGAATATCACGAGCAGGTAGTCCTCCCACTGTCGGATGGGCTCAACAATCGCCTTGCGCTCGGTGCCGTCAATGCTGTGGACGTACAGCGAATTACGTTCAGGATCGTAGTCCATTGTGAGGGTACCGGGAGTGAGGGTGATACTGTTTGCGAGTGTGGTGATTGCCAGATCGGACTCGATACGCAGTGGGACCTCCATTACCGCGGGATTGATCGGCATCGACGGCGCAAGTACCCGGTAGGCGACCTCGAAGTTCGCGGTCAGAAGCTCCCAAACGAACGTCACGAGATACATCGCGACGTAGGGGACCGGCCGGAGGCTCGCGTCCAGTCCCGTTACCGGTCGGTAGAACCGCCGGCCTGCGTAAGCGAGGGGCAGGCCGACGCCGAGTCCGATTACGAACTCCTCGGCTACTCGGACGGGCGTCGCCTCAACACCCCGGACCGCGAGCCACAGGACCGCGAGCACCAGCCCCATCGCCAGCCAGCCAACGCCGTCCCGAGGCTCCGTGGAGTTCACGAGCCAAGCACCTCCGCGGGGCCCACCGCATCAACGTAGCCGCCGGTGTCGAGCGCCGCGTGGGCCGCGCCCTCCGCGGCAGCCACCAGCGCCTCACCACCAACGCCGAACGCAACGGCAGCGACGGCGAGCGACACGACCGTCGACACCCGCACGACGAGTGCGCGAGTCGCCCGGCCGCCGTCGGTCGCAGCGTCTGGCACCGGCTCCGACATGGTCGCCGCCCGTGGCACCGGAAGCCGCGCTCGGACGGTTTCGGACGGCCTGCCCCAGAATCCATCGCTCCACGCTCGAGTATAGTATGCGATTGTCAGGATTGCGCCCGCGAGTGCGAGGGCGAGAACGACACCGGCGCCGGCGCCCCCGGCACCGAGCGCCCGGGCGCCCGTGTCAAACACGAGCAGTTTGCCGAGGAAGCCCGCAAGCGGCGGCGTACCGACGAGACCCAGCGCGAATACGAGGAAGGCGGCCGAGAGTACCGGCGCACGTCCCGCGACACCGCCGAGGTCACCGAACTGTGTTGTCCCCAGCACGTCTCGGAGCGTGCCCGCGATTAGGAACAGGCCAGCCTTCGCCAGCCCATGGTTGAACGCGTAGACCAGCGCTGCGGTCACGCCGAGGGCCCGCACCTCCGGCACCGTGGCTGCGACGGCGAGCGGGAGGAAAATAAAGCCGATCTGGCTGATCGACGAGTGCGCAAGAACGCCCTCCACGTCCGGGCGCGTGAGCGCTGCTACTCCACCGAACAGCACGCTCGCGGCCCCAAGGACGAACAGGACGGGTCCGAGAAAGGCGAGGACCGAGTCGCCAGCGATTCCCGGGAGCGAGACGCCGAGCGACGCCGCACCGAAAATGGTGAAGCCAACGCGAATGACGGCGTACAGCCCCACTTTCTTTACGACACCGGCGAGGAGAGCAGAGACGGGCGCGGGCGCCGCGCGGTAGGCCGCGGGCACCCACGCGTGAAACGGCACCAGCCCGGCTTTGAGCGCGAAGACAGCAAGGAGCAGGGCGAGGAGACCAACTGTCGGCGCGAGCGATACCCCGTAGGCGGCGGGATCGGCGAGTCGTCGGGCCATGTCAGCCATATTTAACGTCCCCGTCGTTGCATAGAGCCCACCGACAGCGAGCAGCATCACCGCGCTCCCGACAAGATTGAGGACAACGTAGTAGAGTGCCGCACGGGTGTGCCGTGGCCCGGAGTAGAACGCCACGAGCACGTAACTCGCCATGAGCATCACCTCGAACCAGACGAACAGGTTGAACAGGTCGCCGGTGAGGAAGGCGCCGGTGACGCCTGCCATCATCAGATGGACGAGCGGGTGGAAGGTGAGTCGTTGTCCATAGTCGTCCATCGCGACAACAGCGTACACGAGGACGGGAACGAACACGACGGCCGAGAGCCCGAGCAGGAACCCCGATAGCGCGTCTGCGACGAGGACGATACCGAACGGCGGCTCCCAGCCTCCAACACCGTGGACGAGCGTCGTCGAGGTGCCAAAGGGGACGGCAACGACTGTAAAGAGAACAGCAACGCTTGTGGCGTACGCGAGGCCGCCGAGGAGGCTCACGGCGCGGACGGCTCGCCCGTCGGCAAGACCGCCGACGCCGAGAGCGACGACAGCCGTGACGAGTGCGACGACCAGCGGCGCGACAACGACGGTCGTCATCAGGTGTCACCTCCCGTGCCGAGTTCCTCGACATCTATCGTGCCGTGTTCCTCGTACACCCGGTAGGTGAGGACGAGTGCCAGCGCCGTCGTCCCAAAGCCAATGACGATGGCGGTGAGGACAAGCGCCTGAACGACCGGGTCGGTCGTCCCGCCGCCGACGGGCGCGAAGCCGCCGAACCCACCCATTGTGACGAGGTAGGCGTTCGCGGCCTGCCCAATGATCGCAACGCCCCACACCACCTGAACGACGTCACGCCGGAGGACGAGAAAAGTCCCAACCGAGAACAGCGCGCCGAGTGCAAGCGCGAGGAGGAGCTGGGTCACTCGTAGCCCACCTCCGCGATGATAACCAGCAGTGCCCCGACGACGGTTAGGTACACCCCGAGGTCGAAGGCGAGCGCAGTCGCCACCTCAAGTTCGCTGTAGAGCGGTAGATCGTGGATGAAAAACACCGCCTGCGTCAGGAACTCGCCACCAAGCACCATCGGGACGAGGCCGCTGACCAGCGCCACCGCCAGCCCGAACGCGAACAGTGCGCGGTAGGCACCGACCAGCCGGTCACCGCTTGCATTCACCGTATCGACGAGATACTCTACGCCGAAGATAACATAGACTAGAACGAACGCTGCGACAGTCAGGACCCCGCCGATGAACCCGCCCCCGGGGAGGTTGTGCCCCTGGAGTAGGAGCGCCACGGCGGTCATGAGCGTGATGGGGACGACGAGGCGGGTGACCGTCCGTGCAATGACAGTCGTGCGCCGGTCGTATGGCGAACGAGGTCGGTCCTCGGGCGAACTCATGGCGTCTCCCCCCGGTCACGCATCCGGATGAGCGTCAACACCGCGAGCGCGGCCATCGCTACGACGCTTATCTCCCCGAGGGTGTCGATCCCACGGAAATCGACGAGAATGACGTTGACGGCGTTGCCACCCCCGCCCCAGTCGACAAGGACCGATCCGTGGTCGGTCGGAAGCCCCGCCCGCTCCGAGAGATAGCGTGCGAGCGCACCGTTCGGGCTCGCCGCCGTCGACACGAGGACGGTGACCGATACGGCCGCACCGACAACGACGGCAAGCGCGCCGTCACGGACTACCCGCCCGCGGTCGGCGTCGCCGTAGAACGCCGGGAGACGGTGAAGGACGAGGAGAAAGAGGACAAGAACGAGCGTCTCGACCACGAGCTGGGTCAGCGCGAGGTCCGGCGCGTCCACTAGCACGTAGAGGATAGCGAGCATCGAGCCGAGGACCGAGAGGGTGAGTACTCCCGCGACGTGTGAGGGTGCGTCGAGAACCCCGACCGCGGCGACGACAGCGACGACGACGACAACGGCCATCGCCCCCGTGAGCCCGGCGCCGACCGAGGTCGGAACCGGGAGCGCGACGCCAGCGGCGGCGTAGCCAAGAAGGGCGAGAACCGCCGTCGCGCCGACTACACTCGCCGCATAGCTCCGGAGTAACCCAGTCTGAACAGCAGGTGTCACCCAGCGGCTCAGCCACGGAAGCGTCGCCATCGCACCGTCGTACCAAATGTTCGCCCGGAGTCTTGGCTGGGCGGTCAGGACCTCCCGGAGGCCGTCGTGGAGACGGTCGTACGCCTGATAGACAACGGCGCCCGTCCCGACCGTCACAGCACTCATCACGAGCGGCGGCGAGAGCTTTAGCGCCGGGATAGAGAAGCCATGGGCATCGCCGGGGACGGTCGCCGAGTAGGCCGGGCCGACGATAGCATCGACAAACGCCTGCGGCGCGGCCGTGATTGCGAGTACCAGTCCCCCGAGGGCGACGGCGGGCGCGAGCATCGCGAGCGGCGGCCGGTGGACGTGGCCCAACGCGTCGGGTTTCTTACCCCAGAACAGCATCGCGAACTTCGCGGAGTAAACGAAAGTGAACACAGAGCCGAAGACGGCGACTGCGGGGAACATCCACGCCGCACCGCCCACCGCATGGGCTGTCTCGTAGGCCGCGTCGAAGAGGAACTCCTTTGAGTAGAACCCAGAGAAGGGGGGGATCCCCGCCATGGACAGGCAGGCGACGGTCGCGACAGCCGCTGTAACAGGCATGTCGTGGCGCAACCCCCGGAGGTTCTCAATTCGTCGTGTTCCCGCCTCGTGGGCAACGATACCGGCAACGAGGAACAGGGCGGCTTTGAACGCCGCGTGGTTTAGCACGTGGAAGGCGCCGGCCTCGGCGCCGGCCGCCTCGGCGAAGCCAAAGCCCGCGACGATGAGACCGAGGTGTGAGGCCGTTGAGTAGGCGAGGAGTTCTTTTATGTCGACCGCCTGTACGGCCAGAATCGCGGTGACGCTCATCGTCAGGAGACCGAGCGCAGCGAGGAGGAGCGTCCAGTTGCCGACGTGCGGAAGAGACTCTGGCAGGAACAGGGGCCGAAGCCGACCAACAAGGTAGACGCCGGCCTTGACCATCGTCGCGGAGTGGAGGAAGGCGGAGACTGGCGTCGGTGCCTCCATCGCGTCTGGAAGCCAGATGTGCGCGGGGACCTGCGCGGACTTCGTGGCTGCACCGACGGCGACAAGAGCCAGAGTTGGGAGGAAGAGACCGGCGCCGTCAAGCGCCTCGCGTATCTCCGGCGCGCGCTCCACGAGTGCCGAGATGACGTACGTCTGCTCGCCCGACACGCCGGCGGTCCAGCCGAGCAGCAGGAAGCCGACGAGCATGAACAGACCCCCGGCAACGGTGATGACGAGTGACTTTCGGGCGGCACTGACAGATGAGGCCGTGTCGGTGTAGTGGCCGATAAGTAGGAACGAGGAGACGGAGGTTAGCTCCCAGAAGACAAAGAGAGCGATGAGGTCGCCGGCGAGGGCGACGCCGAGCATTGAGCCCATGAAGGCGAGCAAGGTGGCATAGTACTTCGCCAACCCCGGCTCGTCGTGCATGTAACCGGCGGAGTAGGTGAACACGAGGACACCGACCCCGCTCGCGAGAAAGGCGATAAGCAGCGCGAGGCCATCGACGTGAAGCGCGAGGACCACGTCAAGACTAGGAAGCCATTCAACGGCGACAGTGCCACGGCCGGCCTCCCCGAACGAGGCGAGCCGCGCCACGAGCGCAAGACAGACGAGAGCCACGGCGGCGGCGTAGTAGCCCGCTCGCTCACCCGCGAACCGGACGGCAAAGGGTGCGAGGACCGCGCCTGCGAACGGCAGGAGGACGACAGCGAGCGTCGTCACGAGCGGGGGTGTCACGAGAACGTCGAGGGGGAGGTCACTCTTAGGTGTTTTCGATAGCCACGATAGAACCACTACCTACTTCCCCGGGGCAGGTCGTGAATCGACATGGACCTGTTGCGGCAGTCGCTCCTTGAAGCGCCGATCGTAGAGAAAGAGGACGGCTACCAGTACTTTGTCCACCCGGTCAGCGACGGGGTGCCAATGCTCAAACCTGAACTCCTGCGTGAGATCGTGGTGAAGATTATCCGCAAGGCTAGACTAGAAGATGTCGACAAGATCGTCACCCCCGCGGCGATGGGCATCCACATTTCCACCGCCGTCTCTCTGATGACCGACATCCCGCTCGTGGTCATCCGCAAACGCAAGTACGGCCTCGAGGGCGAGGTGTCGCTCACCCAACAGACCGGTTACTCCGAGGGCGAGATGTACATCAACGACGTTGGCGAAGGCGATCGGGTGATCGTGCTGGACGACGTGCTCTCGACCGGGGGGACAATGAAGGCAATCCTCGACGCCCTGAGGCACGTCGGCGCCGAAGTAGCGGACGTTGTCGCGGTAATCAAAAAGGCCGGGTCGAATGACCTGGACGACACAGATTACACTGTAAAGACGCTTATCAACGTCGACGTGGTCGACGGCGCAGTCGAGATAGCTGACTCGGCTGGCGACGGGTAGGCGCGGTTAATCGTCGTCCGCGCGCGCCTCATCGTTTGGCACTCGCACACCCTCAGGTGGGTGTCGGAGCAGACACGCCACCTCGTGGTCGCGCGACCCTTGTACTGGCTGACGTGTCGGTATGTGCTCCTCACAGGGGGTCGTGACCGTCGTATCGAACGCCGCAGCCGCGGCCGAGTGGTCGTCTGCCGCGAGCGCCGCGAGCGCCTCCCCGACCGCTCGCTCGACTGCTGGGGCGCCCAACTCGTCGGGCAGGTCGAACTCAGCCCGGAGCGCCGTGACGACCTCTGTCTCGCTCAGGCCTGTCCCGTCGGCGCCCGCCGGCGCCCACAACTCCCTGACCGCCGCAACGTCAACATCATGTTCGTGCACCCGCTGGCGCGCGTCAAGAACGCGCCGCCAGGTCGCCTGCGGGAGATCTACCCCCACCGGTTTGATCACTTTCGGACACCGGGTGTGGAACCGACAGCCAGCAGGCGGGGCGCTGGCGCTCGGCACCGACCCGGAAAGCCGGATAGTTCGCCCGGGCGCGTCGGGGTTCGGCTCCGGAATCGCGGAGAGCAACGCCTCGGTGTAGGGGTGTTCCGGCGACTCAAACAGCCGCTCGGTCGGCGCGGTCTCGACTATCTCACCAAGATACATCACCGCCACCCGGTCGGCCACCTCGCGGACGACGCTCAGGTCGTGGCTGATGAACACCAGCGCAATGCCGAACTCCTGCTGGAGATCCGCAAGAAGGTCGAGCACCGCGCTCTTGACCGACACATCAAGTGCGCTCACCGGTTCGTCGGCCACGATAAGACGGGGGTTGACGACGAGCGCACGGGCAATAGCAACCCGTTGCTTCTGCCCGCCAGAGAACTCGTGAGGATAGCGGTCGTAGTCGGTGGCAGAGAGGCCGACGCGTTCGAGAAGGTCTTCACCCACCGCTCGCCGGCGTGCCCGGTCCGAGAGCCCGTGGACTCGGAGTGCCTCGGTGACAGACTCGCCGACGCTCATTCGAGGGTCAAAGCTGGATGTCGGGTCCTGAAAAACAATCTGGGCCTCCCGGCGGAACCGCTTCAACTCTTCGTCGTCGAAGGCGACTATGTTCTCGCCGTCAAAAACGACCCGTCCGCCGGTCGGCTCCTCCAGTCGGAGCATCGAAGTGGCGACCGTCGACTTTCCACAGCCGGACTCGCCGACCAGCCCAAGTGTCTCGCCCGGGTCAAGGGTGAATGAAACGCCGTCGACGGCCCGGACTGCGCCGACCTGCCGCTTCAGGATGCCCTCAGTCAACGGATAGTGTTTTTCCAGGTCCCGGACTTCCAGCAGCGGCTCGGTCACCGCCCGCCTCCGTCCGGTTCGGCGACGGTCCACGAGACCTCGCGGTCGAGGTGGGCGGCGTCGCGGTCGGGTCCGTGAAAGATACAGGCCGCGACGTGGGCGGTGTTGACCCCGTCGCCCGTCGTTTCTAGATCGCGCGAGGCTGCTCCGTCGAGCGGCGCGGCCGAGAGGGGGGTTGACACGTCCGGCGAGTCGCCCGCGGTGGTGCCTGCGCCGTCTCGGTCGGTGTCTGGCTCCTGCGCAACGGGGTACAGCGACGGGTGCGAGTCAGTCGTACACGCCTCAACTGCGAACGGACAACGCGGAGCGAACCGACAGCCCGTAGGCGGATCGGTCGGACTCGGGAGGTCCCCAGGTATCGACCCGCTCTCGCGTCCCCGGCCTGGGAGACAGGCCAGCAGCGCCCGGGTGTAGGGGTGGCCGGGGTCGGCGAACAGGCTGTCGACTGGGGCGGATTCCATCACCTTGCCGGCGTACAGCACCACGACCCGGTCCGCGACACGCGCGACCACTCCGAGATCGTGTGTGATGAAGAGTACAGCCATCCCCATTTCGCGCTGAAGATCTGCAAGGAGATCGAGAATCTGAGCCTGAATCGTCACGTCAAGAGCAGTTGTCGGCTCGTCGGCCACGAGGAGGTCCGGGTCCCCCGCCAGCGCAGCCGCAACGAGAACCCGCTGTTTCATCCCACCCGACAGTTCGTGGGGGTATGCGTCCGCGGTCGTAGCGGGGTCTGGGACCTCGGCCCGGTCAAGGAGGTCTATCGCTCGCTTGCGGGCGGCGCGCTCAGAGACATCCTCGTGAATACGGACCGTCTCCGCGACCTGCTTGCCGACCGATATCACTGGGTTAAGCGCGTCCTGCGGGTTTTGGAACACGTGTGCGATCTCCGCGCCCCGAATCTCACGGAGGCGGGCGGCGCTCGCGGTGGTGAGGTTCTCGCCACGGAACTCGATCCGGCCTGTGATCTCTCCAGGCGGGCACTCCACGAGTCGGGTGATAGACTCGGCAGTGACGGTCTTCCCGCTCCCGGACTCGCCGACGAGACAGACCGTCTCGCCGGCGTTCACCTCAAACGAGACGCCATCGACAGCCCGGACGACCCCGTCGTCGGTATCAAACTGGGTACGTAGGTCGGTGATGCGCAGGAGCGGTTCGGCTTGGTCTGTGGTTGTGTGGCGTCTGCTCATACTGTCACCGTGGGTCGATTGCATCGCGGAGGGCGTCCCCGACGAAATTGAACGCGAGGACAGTCAGGAACAGGAAGAGTCCAGGGATGGTACTGATCCACGGCGCGTTCGGGAGGTCCGACCGGCCCGCAGAGATTGTTCGGCCCCACGAGAACACGTCCGGGTCACCGAAGCCCAGGAAGGAGAGCGATGCCTCGCCAAGAATGAAGACAGGGATCGAGAGCGTCGCAGCGGTGATGACCGTCGAGGAGACGTTTGGGATCAGATGTCGACGGATCGTCCACCACCGGCCAGCGCCAGCGGCTTCGGCAGCCCGAACGTACGCCTCCTCGCCCCGTTGGAGTGCCTCGGACCGCACGAGTCGGGCGGTGCCCTCCCACGAAAACAGGCCATAGAGCGCGATGATCAGCAGAAGGCTCGCGCCGTAGAGATAGATGAGAAGGAGCAGAAGAATAAATACCGGGAACGTCTGCTGGAGGTCGACGTAGCGCATCAACACCTCGTCGACGTAGCCGCCGAAGTACGCCGCCGCGGTGCCGACGACGGTCCCGATACTGATGGCGAACACCATCGATATCAGCCCCACTTCAAGACTGACACGCATCCCGTAGACAATGAGATGCCAGAGCGGGCGCCCCTGAGCGTCGGTGCCGAGAGCGTACGCCCACGACCCACCGGCGAACACGGGGGGCTGGTAGGCGGCCGCATAATCAATCGCCTCATTCGGGGCCGTCCAAATTAGCGGCCCGACCAGACCGACGAGGAAGACAAACCCGAGGAAGCCAAGCGAAACGACAGCCGCGCGGTTCTTCTGGAACTGCCGCCAGTAGTACGCTGTCAGCCGGCGGTTGCGTGCGAGCGGCAGGGCGGCGTGGAAGACGCCGATGGCGAGAACGACGACAAGGAGCCACTCGACACCA
Source organism: uncultured archaeon (assembly GCA_937138675.1). Classification (GTDB taxonomy): domain Archaea; phylum Halobacteriota; class Halobacteria; order Halobacteriales; family Haloferacaceae; genus A07HB70. The sequence continues at coordinate 17,861 of CAKZPG010000084.1, forward strand.
GTGACATCCCACCCAACGACACCGACCGTCGGGGCCTCGTTCGCGAGTATGACGTAGTCGTAGACGAACGCAGCGACGAGGCTGAAAAAGACGAGCGCCTCGGCTGCCACGGCTGCCGGCGGCACAGTCGAGTCGGCGTCGTCCACCGCGGTCCAGTCGATTCGCTCAAACCCTGTGCCTGCTGTCCGTGCGGTTCCAACGTCGGGGGCGGGCTCGTCTCCAGCCATCACCGATCACCGTAATCGATTCTAGGGTCCAGCGCGACGTACGCGAGATCCTGAAGCAGATTCCCGATGATAGCGATGAACACGGGGATGAGCGTCGTCGCGAGCACCAGCGGTGTGTCTTTCTGCTGAATCGCCTCAAGAGCGAGCCGCCCTAGTCCTGGTATCTGAAAAATTGTCTCGATGATAAACGACCCGGCGAACAGAACGGCAAGAACGTCGGCGATGAGGATAGTGGAGAGCGGCACCAGCGCCACCCGGAGGATATGCCTGGTGAGGACGCGCCACTCTGAGGCACCCTTCGCCCGCGCGGTCTTGACGAACGCCGACCGCGCGTACTCGATCGCCTGTGCCCGTGAGTAGCGCATCTGTCCGGCAACCGACGCGGTAGAGAGAACGACGACCGGCATGAGAAGCTGTTTAACATTCTGGACGGAGAGTAGCGCGACGCTGCTGTCGTAGAACGTCGGGAGCAAGCGCAACACGACCCCGAAGAGGAGAATGAGGACGATCGCGAACCAAAAGTTTGGGATAGAGATACCGAAGTACGCGACGAACGACCCGAGATAGTCAGTCGGAGTGTAGCGGTTTAGCGCCGAGTAGAGACCGATACCGTAGCCAAGAAGGGCGCTGATGATGATGGCGGGGACAAAGTACTGCGCGGAGTATACCCACGCGTCGCCGATCGCAGCGAGGACGGGCTCACCCTGGCTAAACGAGTAACCCCAATCAAAAGTGAGGATGTTCGTTATGTAGTCGATGTACTGCTCCTCAACCGGCCGGTCAAGACCACGGCGCTCGAGATAACGCTCGCGGACGGCGTCGTAATCCTGCCCGCTGGCCGCGGCCTGCGCGGCGGCCACGTCGGCACCGGCGTTTGGCGTCACCATCAGGAGGCCGAACGTGAGGCTCACTGCGAGATAGGTGGCGACCACCGCCCAAGCGACGCGGCGGACGACATACCACTCCATGCCCATCCCGTAGAAACAATTAGCGTCCGGGTAGACTTAAATCGTCCGTGGCGGGACACGGAACGAGGCGGTCAGGAGCCACTACCTGAGTCAGACCCGGACCCGTTCGACTCGTTCGCGAGTGGCGTCGGCGTGCCGCCCCGTGCAGTGCTGAGCGACAACAGGCGAGCGCTCGGGCCGTCAAAGAAGTTCTCAGCCTCTGGTAGCCCCTCGACCCCGTTCCGGTAGGCTGCGGTTAGATGTTCGTTGAACGCCCAGACGTATGGCTGCTCGCGGCTGAGGAAGCCGAACAGCTCGGTCATCATCGACTGGGTCCGCTCCCGGCTCTCTGCGCCTGGTGCCTCGTCGACTGTACCCTGAATGTCGTAGCTGTCGGCTCGGTAGCCGGTGAAATTAAACGGCCCCTTGGGCGTGAGCGTGAACTCGATCGGCTGCCAGGGAGCGTACGGCGACATGGAAAACCCAACGCCGGACAGGATATCCCACGGCTCACGGCTGACCGCCTGGTCGGGCGGCCCACCGTTGTATCGACCGGCGTTGTAGTCGGGGTCGCCGGAGTAGTCTGGGTTGTTCTCAACCGAATTGAACAGGTATGTTTGGAGGAGGCGGTCGAACGAATTCCCTTCAACTGACACCGCGATCCCGGCCGACTCCAATCGCTGGCGCAGGAAGTTGCCGACGATTTCGCCCTCCTGGCTAGTATTCTCGATGACTACCGTCAGCTCAACCTGCTCACCGTCTGGGCCGATCAGCTGGTCTTGACCGTCGTAGCCGTAGTCGCTCGATGTGCCGGACGCCAGCTTCTGGCGGGCCTGCTCAACCGACGCATCGAACGTCGTGATCTCAGAGTCGTCGTAGTACGGCCCCCAGCGCGGGTGAAATGTGTCGACCGGGTTCGCATTGCCGTTTTTGATCTGCTCGATTAACGTGTTCTTGTCGAGCAAGTGTGCGAGTGCCTGTCTCACCTCACGGCTTTGAAGCTGGCTCCAGCCGTTCGCGCGGAAGTTGAGATTGAGCCAGAAGATTCCTTGGCCGAACTTCGAACTCCACACCTTGACACCCTCTGCGTCAGAGAGCTCCGACACCTTCCGGGCCTCGACGCCAATACTCGTGATGTCGCCAGCCTTCACCGCCGAGTAGCCGGTTGTCCGCTCGTCAAACACCTGATAGGTGTAGCTGTCGAGTGACGGCGAGCCCTGAAACTCGCCGCCGCCGACATTCGTATCGGCGAGGTAGTAATCTTCATTTGCCGAGAGTACCATCCGCTGGCCCTTGTCCCACGAGACAAGGTTGAATGGCCCAAGATTGCCGTTCAGGTTCGCCGACGTGATCACCTCGTCGCGGTTTAACCCCTGAAGATCACCCTCACCTCCGTCCGACGGTTCGTACTGCTGGATCAGTTCCTTCGGGAGTATCGGGACGCCGTAGAGAATGTCTTCGTGGAGCCAGTTCGGCCGGCGCTGGGGTAAACGAGCCTCAAACGTCAACTCGCCGGTCTGGACGTACTCGATTGGCTCACCGGCAATGATGAATGAGGGTCGTTGGGAGTACTGTGCCCAGTCGGCCTGAAAGAAGTTCGTCGCGCAGTAGACGTAGTCCTCGGCAGTCAACTGACCGTAATCAGCGCCCCACTCCAAGCCATCACGGACCTGATAGCGGACGGTCCGGGCGTCGTCTGAGAGCGTCCACTCCGAGAGCAGTCGCCCCTCGAAGCTGACACTGTCGTCGTCGATCGTACCACCGGTGTCGTACAGCAGGTTGAGCCGGTTCGAGGTCGCCTCGTCGCTGATGACGGCGGGGCTGACGCTCTGTGCTGCTGACGTCGATCCCGCGGTGTACGACCTGTCACCCGCTCCGACCTCGTACTGTACGTCAGTGCCGGTGCCGTCGTCGGCACTGCACCCAGCAATACTCACCGAGAAGCCAGCCGCCACGAGAGAATTGAGCAGTCGGCGGCGGTGGAGCGATGCCAGCCCCCTATTTTTTGTCATATTGACGTTTCAATGCGTCAAGTGTCATAAGTTGTCCGCTGGTTCTACTCAACCGAACGAACGACGAACGTCGCCTCGGTCAACGACTCGCTCCGGCAGCGCGGACACCGCGACGGATAGTTAACGGGGTCGTCGAAGTCCGCGAACCCGCAGTCGCGACACTCCGGCGGCGCAACCAGAAAGCGCTCGTCGCCGTCATCGGCTTCTAAGGAGCGCGCGACGTGCTGGAGGTGGTCGTACAGAGCGGACCGGGAGGCGCCGACGGTCGTCGAGAGCTCCGAGACCGTCGCTGGCTCCCTCCGGAGGGCCTCAAGAACACGCTGGCGGGTCGTCCGCTCGTCCATATGAATGAATCGCAGACAGTCGGCTTGTGTCTTCTCGTCCGTGTCGCTCAAAGGGAAAGAACAAAGCCGCCAGTGAGGGAGAACGGACTATGGACGCTGTTGTTCTCGCAGGCGGGTACGCGACGCGGCTCTGGCCTATCACGCGTAACCGGCCGAAGATGTTCCTCCCCGTCGGCGACGAGACGGTGATCGACTCGGTGTTCGACGACTTGGAGCGTGACACCCGGGTCGACACCGTCTACGTCTCGACGAACGAGCGATTCGCCGATGAGTTCGCGGGCTACCTTGCCGAGAGCGAGTTCGAAAAGCCCGTGCTCTCTGTCGAGGACACGACTGGTGAGGATGAGAAGTTCGGCGTCGTCGGCGCGCTCGAGCAGTTGATCGATCGCGAGGGTGTCACTGACGACCTGATGGTCGTTGCCGGCGACAATCTGATCAGTTTCGACCTCTCCAAGTTTGGCGACTTCTTTGAGGAGACGGGCGCGCCCGCTATCGTCGCCTACGACGTCGGCTCTCGCGAGCGCGCGAAGTCGTACGGACTCGTCGAACTCGACGGTACCGAAGTGGTCGACTTCCAGGAGAAGCCTGACGACCCCAAGTCGACACTCGTCTCCATCGGCGCGTACGTCTTTCCCGCCGACACCCTGCCGCTATTCACAGAGTACCTCGCAGACGGCGAGAATCCTGACGAACCGGGCTGGTTCGTCCAGTGGCTCCAGTCACGCGGGTCGGTCCACGCGTTCACCTTCGACGGCGCGTGGTACGACATCGGCACGCCAGCGGCGTATCTCGATGCCGTCGGATGGGCGCTCGACGGCGAGGCGAAAATCGACCCCGATGCGACCGTCGAGAACGCGGACATAGGCCCAAACTCCCACGTGATGGCCGGCGCCGAGGTCCAGAACACAACGGTTGAACGCTCGGTTGTCTTTCCCGAGGCGACAGTCGAGGACTCGCACGTCTCCGACTCCGTTGTCGACGAGTACGCGACCGTGCGTGAGACCGACCTCACCGACTCACTCGTCGGGGGCTACTCGCGGCTGGTCGCGCCGGACGACGACTGAATCGACGCGTCGGTCACCCGAACCCGACCCCTGTCGCCCGCCCACTCCGTTTCGTACTCGACCACCAGCCGACCGTCCATATGCGGGCCGGCGACTACGAGCGTCTCGAACTCCCCGCCCTCGCCAAGCGGGTGGACGCCGTAGCGGTCGTTCAACGCCATCAGGGTGTCGAGCGCCTCGTGGTCCAGCCGCCGCCACAACCACGACTCGTCAAGGCCGCCCGCAGCGACCGACAGGATACGGATCTCGAAGCCCGCGTCGACCATCGCGCGCCCCAGTTCTTCGGGGTCCTCGCCGTACAGTGGCGCGAAGAGGTCAATCCCGAGACGGTCGCAGAGCGCCTTGATCCGCGATGTTTGGTACTCGCTTTCGACCGCTCCGGCGGTGACGCCCGCAATCTTCTCCTCCGTCATCAGGCGCCGAAGCGCCCGCTCCAACGGCGCTATCTCCCGGTCGCCTTGCGCCCCCGCATCGGTCGCCTCGGGCGCAGCGAGGTGTCCTGCCTCGACCTCAACGAGGTCGATCCCAACTACATCGGCGGCGAGCCCCGTTAGCCGCGTCTCGGGGACGTGGTACATGTATGAGTCCTCGCCCGGGTGGACAGTAAGGAGGTGTGAGACGGGTAGGCCAGCTTCCAAGGCGCGATAGAACGCCCACGAGGAGTCTTTCCCGCCGGAGAAGAGGGCGACCCACGTGCCGTCGGTCGCGTCGTCGGTCATGATTTTGCGTGGGCGGCGAGAAGGTAAACCGGCGTCGGTGGGGGGGCGTGAGTGTATTATTTTTGTGTCGATCGTCGTGGCTTAGGCGACTTCATCCGGTCACCGCCGTTGGTATGCGAGCTCTTGTTCACGCCAGTCGTTCGGCCCGGGCTAGTCGTGCCTGAAGCAACGCCGCCCCGTGAACGCCATCGCCACATCGTACTCGTCGCAGGCAGCGATCACGTCCTCGTCGTTCACGCTCCCGCCGGGTTGGACGACCGCTTCAATACCCGCCTCCGCGGCCGCCTCGATGCCGTCTGGAAACGGAAAGAAGGCGTCCGAAGCCATCACCGACCCTCCAGGGCCTTTTTCTTCCGCGTGTTCACGGGCTTTCCGGACTGCGAGGTGGACCGCGTCAACGCGTGAGACCTGTCCGGCACCGATACCGACCGTTTCCCGGCCCGATGCGAGAACGATGCCGTTCGAGGTGACGCTCTTGAGCGCGCGCCACGCGAACTGCATCGTCACAACCTCCTCGTCGGTCGGAACCCGTTCGGTGACGACGTTCAGGTCCTCGGCGGCCGGTGCCCAGTCGTCGCGCTCCTGGACAAGCGTCCCGCCCACGAGGTCGACGGCGGTGAGTCGCTCAGGCGGGTCGTCGAACGGCCCGACCGAGAGTACGCGGAGGTTGTCGCTCTCGCGCAAGACGTCGAGGGCACTGTCAGTGTAGTCCGGCGCGACGACCACCTCTTTGAACGAGTCGGTGACGGCCGCGGCCGTAGCGGCGTCGCAACTGCGGTTGAGGGCGACAACACCCCCGAACGCGCTCATCGGGTCGGTCGCGAGAGCATCTTCGTAGGCCAATTCTATCTCGTCTGCGACGGCGACGCCCGCCGGCGTAGCGTGCTTGACGACAACCGCAGCCGGGTCGTCGAACTCACGAACGACCCCGAGGGCGGCGTCGGCGTCGTTATAGTTGTTGTACGAGAGCGCCTTTGCACCCGGGTTGTGCTGAGGTGCGCGGACCACCGATGCAGGCGCGGCCGAGCCGGTCGTTGACTCGTACAGCGCCGCCAGTTGGTGGGGGTTCTCGCCGTAACGCAGGCTCCGCACCCGATCGCCGTGGGCTTGCCGGCGCGCCGGAAAATCACCGCCTCCGTCGCCTTTGATTGTTACGCGGCCTTCTCCATGGTTGATAGTCACGCGGTCGTTGGCGAACCACCGTACTGCGCGGGGGTACGCGAGGAACTCGGCCTCTTCGCGCACGCGACAATTGAGACTCTCGACGTCGTCGTCCTCATAGACGGGCACCGTCTCCTGCGTGACGATCGGTCCGTCGTCAACCGCCTCAGTGACCACGTGGACGGTACAGCCGCTCACCTTCGTTCCGGCCGCCAGTATCTGCTCGTGGGCGTCCGCGCCCGAGAACGCTGGCAGGAGCGACGGGTGGACGTTCAGCGTCGTCGGTACCTCGTCAAGAAATGTCTCGGTGAGGATACGCATGTACCCGTCAAGACAGACGAGGTCGAACTCGTAGCTCGCAAGGGCGTCGAGTATCCGTCGCTCGTGAGTTGTGCGGTCCTCACTCTCGCGCGGCGTCACGACCTCAGTCGGCACACCGCGATCGGCGGCCTCGTCAAGTACCGGTGCACCCTCGTCGACCGTGAGGACGACAGCGATAGTCGCCCCACCTGGCTCTCGGTCCGCGAGGTGAAGCAGGTTCCGTCCACGGTTGCCCGCCATCCCAGCGAGTCGCATGGTCGCCCCGCACGGGGCGGGGGTTTACAGGTTGCGGTCGGCCCGACGCGCTTTTGCTGTGACCCCCGGACGAAGATGTATGGACGACCTCCCCAGGTCCGACCCGCTAGCGGCCGTCTCCCCGCTTGATGGGCGCTACGCCGGTCGCACCGCACCGCTTGTCCCGTACGTGAGCGAGGCGGCGCTGATTCGTGCCCGGACCCGTGTTGAGGTGGCGTACCTGTTGGCCCTCGCAGACCACCAGGACGCACCGGTCGCGGTCGACGACGAGGAGCGGGAGCGATTGGAATCGCTCACCGACGAGTTCGACGTTGACGACGCCCGTCTGGTAAAACGAATCGAGACCGAAGGCACGGAGACGCACGCGGCGACCAACCACGACGTGAAGGCTGTCGAGTATTTGCTCAGGGAACACACCCCAAAGCACCTCCACCAGTGGATTCACTTCGGGCTGACTAGCGAAGACGTGAACAACCTCGCACGGCGTCTGCTGGTTCGTGGCGCTGTCTCCGACCTCCTCCGCCCCGAACTCGCCGCTGTCCGCGACCGGCTGGTTGACCTCGTCCACGAGGGCCGCAGCCTCCCGATGCTCGCCCGGACGCACGGCCAGCCGGCGACGCCAACGACGTTCGGCAAGGAGATGGCGGTGTTCGCGAGCCGTCTTGGGCAACAGATCACACGCGTCGACCGGGCTGTCTTCGGCTTGACCGGGAAACTCGCCGGCGCTTCCGGCACCTACGCTGCCCACCACGTCGCCTTGCCCGAGGTGGACTGGCAAGCGTTTGCCCGCGAGTTCGTCGGGTCGCTCGGCCTAGAACACGAGCCGCTAACTACGCAGATCCACCATGGCGACGACCTCGCTGCGGTGTTCGATGCCCTCCGCGGCGTCAACGGCGTAATCCTCGATCTCGACCGCGACATCTGGGCGTACGTCTCGCGGCGCTACCTCGGCCAGCGGAGCGAGAAAGGCGAGACCGGGTCGTCGACGATGCCGCACAAGATTAATCCGATAGAGTTCGAGAATTCGGAGGGCAACATATCGAAGGCGAACTCAGATCTTGAGTTTCTCGGAGAGTACATCGTCACCTCGCGGCTCCAGCGTGACCTCTCGGACTCAACGGTGAAACGCAACCTCGGCGCGGCGTTCGGTCACTGCCTCGTCGGCTATACAAAGGCCGCGGCGGGCCTCGACAAAGTGGTGCCAAACGAGGCGGTAATGCGTGCGGACCTCGCGGACGAACCTGCGATTCTTGCCGAGGCGGTCCAGACTGCTCTCCGCCGTGCGGGCCACGCGGACGCCTACGAGCGGGTGAAGGCAGCGACCCGGGGTCACGAGGTGACTGTCGAGGATCTTCGGGACATCGTTCGCGAGGCGGACCTCCCAGAGGTGATACGGACCCGTCTGCTGAATCTCGAACCTGCCGATTATGTGGGCCTCGCACCACACCTCGCACGGGTCGACGACGACACAGCCGTAGATTAACTCGAGGAGGAGTACGCTTTTCACCACAGGTCGCCGAACAGCGGCTATGAAGGCTGTCGTCGTCCAACGCGGAGAGCGAAAACCGAGGGTTGTCGACCGCCCGCGTCCGGTCTCCGACCCGGGCGAGGCGCTGGTTCGGATTCTTCGGGTTGGGGTCGACGGGACCGACCGCGAGGTGATCCGCGGCGCCCATGGGGGGTTCCCAGCGGACGCCGACGAGATGGTGCTAGGTCATGAGGCGGTCGGGGTTGTCGTCGAACCGAACGATACCGACCTCGCGATGGGACAGGCGGTCGTCCCGACCGTCCGTTCCCCCACGACGGATGGCGACCGATCATGGTTCGACCGTGGCGAATCAGACATGGCTCCGTGGGACGCGGGGGACTTCCACGAGCGAGGGATCACCGGGGCAGACGGCTATATGGCGGAGTACGTCACCTGCCCGGCCAGGGCACTGGTTCCGATTCCAGACGACCAGGTCGCCGAGGGTTTTCTCGTCGAACCACTCTCTATCTCGGTGAAAGCACTCGAACAGGTATCGGCCGCGCGGTCTGCGTTCGACTGGCGTCCGGAGTCGGCTATCGTCCTCGGCAACGGCTCGCTCGGCCTACTGACCCTCGGTCTACTCAACGTGGGCGACCGGTTCGACCGGCTCTACTGCCTCGGTCGACGAGACAGGCCGGACCCGTCAATCGAGATAATCGAGGATCTCGGGGCGACGTACGTCGACTCCCGGGAGACCCCGGTTGCGGCGCTCCCCGACAAGGTTGAGCCGATGGACTTGGTGTTCGAAGCGACGGGGTCCCCCAGACACGCCGTCGAGACGGTCGAGGCGCTGGCGGCGGGCGGCGTGGGGGCGCTCCTTGGCGTCCCCGAAGACGGGGAGATGGAAATCGACGCCGGACGCCTCCACCGCAAGATGGTACTCGACAACAAAGCGCTCGTGGGGTCGGTGAACTCGAACTCTGGACACCTCGCGACCGCGAGCGACCGGCTGGCCGACCTGCCCGAGTGGTTGGTCGAACGCGTGGTGACCGGCATCTATCCGCCCGAACGCTTAGACGCCGCCTTCGCCGACGACGATACGACTATCAAAACCGCGGTCGAACTTGGAGAGTATGAAAAACGTTGACGACCTGATCGCAAACGCAGGGGAGCTGGCCGGCCGTGGGCTGTCACGGGGAGAGATTGCGGACGAACTCAACGTCTCGCGGGAGACGGCGAGCTGGCTCGTTGAACGGAGCGATGCCGGCCGGGCCGCGCCGACGGAGCCTGCCCCCGAGACGTCGCCGGACGGGCCAGATGATATTCACGTCGATTGGTCGACGATCGGTCGGGACTCGGCCCGCCTCGGTCACGTCGCTGGGGCGATGGCGGACCTGCTCTCCAAGCAAGGCGAGGCGGTGGACCTGAGCGTGGGTATCGAGAAGGCGGGGGTGCCGCTCGCTACTGCCGTTGCGCGCGCCTTGGACACCGACCTCGCGGCGTACGCGCCGGCGAAACACCAGTGGGAAGAGGGCGATATGGCCGACCTCGGCGGGTCGTTCTCGCGCAACTTCGCCGCCATCCGCGGGCGGGACTGCTACATCGTCGACGATACCATCACCTCGGGGACAACGATGCGCGAGACGGTCGAGGCTGTCCGTGCGGAAGGTGGGAACCCAGTCGCGTGTTGTGTCGTCGTCGACAAGCAGGGCGTCGACAGTATCGACGGTGTACCGGTCTACTCGCTCATTACCGTCGTTCGTGTCGGTGAGGAGTGACGGGCGCGACGGAACCCATTTGAATCGCGGCCGCATACTGACAGCCGTGACCTTCGAACCCGGAACAGAGCTTGACGACGACGCGGTCGGCGACCGCGTCGACGAGGTAATCGCCGAGAACGACGTCGTGCTGTTTATGAAAGGGAACCCGCTGATGCCCCAGTGTGGCTACTCAGACCGCGCGGTAAACCTGATCGCCGACCACCGGGAAGAGTTCGAGACGGTCGACGTACTCCCAGCGCTCGACCGGTTCCGGGCGGCGCTCACCGAATACAGCGGGTGGGAGACTATCCCACAGACGTTCGTCGACGGGGAGTTTGTCGGGGGAAGCGACGTACTCGCCGAGCTGGAGGAGCGCGGCGAACTTGCCGATACGCTCCGCGCCGACTGATCGGCCACGATAGTAGCCCTCATAAGCCAGCATCCCCTATCATTGGGTGAGACAGCAAGCGACTCGCCGCGCCCCATTCAACATATGTCAGGAACCGTCTATCGACTCCACTCGACGCTCGAACTCCCGCTAGAAGACGTACAGGACTACCTCGGCAGCGACCCCGACCTCCCGCCGGAGATAGAGTCGATTAACGTCACGCGCCGGAACAACACACTGATCGTGAAGTCTATCGCCCGTGACGACGATCTCTCGAAATACACGCCGACGGCACAGCTCAAAGCCAGCGTCGCGGAGAACCGGGTGTACGAAGAGGAGCCGCCGCGCAACGGCGGTCCGTGGATGGAGGAAGAAGAGGAGATCCCATCCGAACTTGTCGAGTTCGCCTGCTTCAAAGGGGACCGCGAGACCGTCCTCCAGAACTCCGCGCTCCAGTATCCAATGTTCCTTGTTCTCCTCGAGATCGCGAAGCGCTCCGAGAAGGGCACACTCACCGCAATCACCGAGGAAGAGGGCGACCTCGTCGCCACTCGCATCGTCGAGGGCGAGCCACGACCGGCGAGCGTCGAAGTTGTAGAGAACCCCGCAGCCAACGAAAACACCGCGGTGAACTGGCGCGACAACAAGTTCATCTCGGACTGACGGACCCATCCTCAGCCTCTCAATCACCACGCCGTCCAGCATTAGCCCAGCCTCAACCCCGGCTACCACGAACTAGCCCGTGGACTCGCCCGAGAAGCGTGTGGTCAGTCCCCACCCCCTCTGGATCCCACAAACATCTTAGGTTCACATTACATCTCATTAGACGATGACGCGGTTCCCTGATTATCTTACTGTCGACTACACAGACGGCAAAGGCGAATCGCCCGACGACTATGAGACACTGCCATCGAAGATGGAGAAGGCAGTCGAGGTGACTCAGACTGCGCTGGAGGAGTACGAGAACCCGGCAGTGATGTGGACGGGCGGGAAAGACTCCACCCTCACGCTCTATTTCGTCCAGCAGGTGGCCGACCAGTACGGCCACGACTTGCCGCCCGCCGTCTTCATCGATCATTACCAGCATTTCGACGAACTGATGAACTTTGTCGGGCGCTGGGCCGACGAGTGGGATCTGGAAGTCATCTACGCCCGCAACAACGACGTCGGGAGCTACGTCGACGAACACAGCCTTGAACCGGGCGACGACATCCCGGTAGACGCGCTCTCCGAACACAACCAGCACCACATTCGGTCGATTCTTGAGTACGAGGAGGAGACGTTCCCGTTCCTGCTCGACACCTACGTCGGCAACCACCTGTTGAAGACTGTGGCGCTCAACGGCGCTCTTGAGGCGTACGACATCGACGGGGTCATTTCGGGCGTCCGATGGGACGAACAGGAGGCCCGGGCCGACGAGACGTTCTTTTCCCCGCGCCACGACCCCGACATCTACCCGCCTCACGACCGTGCCCAAGCCATTCTCCAATTTGAAGAGGCGGACGTCTGGGACGCGTTCTGGTACTACCTCGTCCCGGACACTGTCGATGGGTTTCCGGAGGAGGGCTACGTACCCCAGAGCTACGACGACCTGCCGGACGGCCTCACCCACGAGGATATCCCAATCTCGCCGAAGTACTTCGAAGGCTTCCGGTCCCTGGGGAGCGAGGTGTCCACCGAGAAGTCTGATCAAGACCCGGCGTGGCTTCAGGATCTTGAGAACACGACCGAGCGCGCGGGTCGTGCCCAAGACAAAGAGGACCTGATGGAGCGGCTTCGCGACCTCGGTTATATGTAGCGCGAGAAACGAACCTGCGGCTCTACTCGTCAGATCACGCCCCACCGGGTCGAAATATGAAACATCATCGAGAACACTCTCATTTGCGCTTCTGTGTTTTCCGGGCGCCGTGAGAATGACGCGGTTGCGGCGCTTCTCACCGATGTGGGCATCTCGCTGCCCGCAAGCTGTCTGTGTCTAGACGAACGGCAAGAGCAACATCGCCACGATGACAGACGCCGCCCTCGGTGAGGCAGACCTGCGGGCCGGCCGGTACACCCCCGCATGTCTTGTCAACCCGCGCGAGCGGGGACCGGTCGGCGGCCGGCTAAGCTGGCGAGGTAGCGTTTTGCACCGGCGGCCCTTCCACTCAGTTGTGTGTACTCTCGCCGTGGCGTGGCAGGCGTTGCCGGAGGCGCCTGTGGCCGTTGCCGCAAACCGTGACGAGCAGCTTGACAGACCCTCAGAAGGCCCTACACGTCGGAAATACGGCAGTACCATCGCCATCGCCCCGCAGGACGCCCGCGTCGGCGGGACGTGGGCGGGCTACAACGAACACGGCCTGTTCGTCGGCATCACGAACCGCTGGGGAGCCGGTCTCAGGAGCGAGCGCTCACGCGGCCTGCTGGTGGCCGATATCCTCGCCGAGGCCACGGTACGAGCGGCTCGTGAGACGGTCGAACGGTCCGTGGAGCGCCACGGGTACGCCGGCTTCCAACTCATCGTCGCCGACGCCGAGACAGCAGTCCTGTTTGAGTGGGACGGCGACCTATATGTCCGCGGCCTCACGCCGGGCGTCACTGTCGTCGTGAACGTCGGCGCGGCGCTCCCGGACGGCGACACGCTGGCGCCAGGAGAGCCTTCTGCAGGCCGAGTGACCGAGGCACGCCGGTCGGAGCAGGCGACCGCTGCGCGTCAACTCCGTGAGCGGCTCGCACCACGATCCGACGAGCGGGTAGGCGCGTGGCTGGATCGGTCGGGTGTCGCCCTCGGCGAGCACGAGAACGGCGTCTGCGTCCACGGCGACGGCTTCGGCACCCGGTCGTCCTCGTTGCTGGCGCTCGGCGACCGGCGCGAGTACCATTTCGCCTCGGGACCGCCGTGCGAGACTCCATATAGTGAGGTGGACGAACAGGTTTAACCGAACCGGTGGGCTACCAGCGTTTGTGATCGGAGCTAGTCCACCTGTCGGGAGGCCAGACCGATGAGTGCGACGGAGGCGGAGGCCGACCTCTCGGAGGAAGAGTACGCGGCACTTGAGCTGGTACGCGAGACCGGTGGCCTCCATCAGAGCGACCTCTGGAAGGAACTTGGCGTCTCCTCGCGGCAGGGGAGTCGCATCGCGGAGTCGCTGACGGAGTTCGGTCTCGTCAAGCGATCCGAGGCCGTCTACAAGGGCCACACTACCTACTTTATTGAGCCAGCGGCCCGCGACCTGGAATTCTCGCTGTTGATGGCCAGCGACATGCTCAGTCCGTTTATCGGTGAGGAGGAGATAGACCCCAACAGCGATGCATTCTCGCAGTGGCTGATGAACCTCGCCTACGAGGACTACTGAGCGCCTCGCCCCTGTCCAACGGGGCCGAGTTGACTGAGTCGTGCAAGCGTCTCGTTGTTAATGGGCTTACCGCTCGGCGTCGCCGGGCACGGGAAGTCCACTCCTCGGATTGAGTGTCCCGTTCGGGTCAAGTGCCTGCTTGACCGCCTGCATCGCCCTGACAGTAGCCGCGCCGTGTTCTCGCTTCATGTAGCCGCGCTTCCCGAGGCCGACGCCGTGTTCGCCCGTCGATGTTCCCTTCAGTTCCAACGCCCGCTCAACAATTCGGTCGCTTGCCTCCTTGCCACGCGCCACCTCGTCTGGGTCGTCCGGGTCGACCAGCACCGCGTAGTGGACGTTTCCGTCACCCGCGTGTCCAAACGCGGGCACGTCAAATCCGTGATCCGCGCCGATTGACTGGATCGACCGCACCATCTCCGGGAATGACCCGATAGGGACTGTCACATCGCCGACGGTGAGCGGCGTCCGCGACTCGTCCCATGCCTTGATTGCGTCGGCAGCCTGTCTACGCGCGGCCCAGATACGTTCCATCTCGTCGGGATCGTTCGCAAGCTCGACTCGCCCGCCGGCGTCTTCAAGTGCCGTCACGCACCGCTGTGCCTCGGCGTCGGCGCTCATCTTGCTACCGGCATGAATCTCGACGAACACCGAGGGGTCGGGCGCTACATCCGTGTCGACGTAGGCCGAGACAATCCGTGCGGTGAGCGGGTCGACGAGTTCGAGCGTCGCCACGTCTATTCCTGCCCGGACGACCTGCGAGACGGCCGCTGCGGCGTCATCGAGCGTCTCGAACGTCGCTTTGCCCGCGCGTCGAGCGGGTGGTTCGGGTGCGAGCGCCAGCGTCACCCGGGTCACGATGCCGAGGGTGCCCTCGCTCCCGACGAGCAACGAGGTGAGGTCGTAGCCGCTCGAACTCTTCCGGGCGCGCGAACCAGTCTCGACAACCGTGCCGTCGGCGAGGACTGCTTCCAAATCGAGCACCCAATCGCCGACCTCGCCATATTTCACTGTTCGCGTTCCGCTCGCGCTTGTCGCCACCATCCCCCCGATAGTCGAAAACACCGCCGACTGCGGGAATGGCGGACAGATCAATCCGTGATCGGCTGCCGCAGCCTCCAAGTCGCTGCCGACAGCGCCCGCGCCGGCGTCGATCTGGAGGTCATCGGGGCGGACCGGGCCGACTGTGTCCAGCCGCGATGTATCGAGGGTTACGCCGCCCTCGGTAGCCAGTGCCCCGCCCTCGATACCAGAGCCGGCGGCGTACGGCGTCACAAGGATGTCACGATCGTCGCAGGCCGCGAGAACACGTGAGACGTCATCGGTCGACTCAGCCCAGACGACTGCGTCGGGGTCACCGCCGGACCGACCCCAGTCTTCAGTGTACTCGTCGCGGTCGGCGCAGGCGACCGACCACTGCGCCGGCGGGAGGAGGTCGGCGAGGAAGTCAAGATCGTGAGTCATGAGAAGATCTCCGGCAGGCGACGAACGAGTGCGCTCACGATCGCCTCCCGACACCGGAGATAAGAGTCGAGCGAAATAGCAGTGTCACACATAAACATGATGGGGCGAGAACAAAAAGATCGCGCCGCAGGAGCTACTCGGCTGTCTCGTCCTCGTCGGACGCCTCGAGTCCAGCCTCGGAGATGTACGATGTCACTTCCTCGCGAGAGAGCTGTCGGTACCGCTCGTCCTCGACGTCGACGGTCGCCACGTCAGCGCCCTCCGCAGTGAGGCCATCCTCGTTCGCGGCGTCGATAGCCCGGAGCGCAAGGTCGATGCCACCCGCGAGGTCGATGTCTTCCGTGTATTCCTCCTCCAGATAGTCCTGAAGATCGGCGCGATCGGCACCGATAGAGACTGCCTTCCACTCGTAGGGCGTGCCGGACGGGTCGGTCTCGTAAAGTCGAGGTTCGCCGTCTTCGATGCCGCCGAGGAGGAGTGCGACCCCGAATGGCCGGGCTCCGCCGACCTGCGTGTACTGCTGGATGTGGTCGGTGACAGCCTTCGTTAACGTCTCAATACCGATGGGCTCGCCGTAACGCAATCGGTTGATCTGCGCTTGCCGGCGCGCAAAGTCGATGAGTTGTCGCGCGTCGGCAACGTGACCCGCGCTGGCGATACCAACGTGGTCATCTGCCTTATGAATCTTCTCGACGCTGGTGGGCTCCATCAGCGGCGACCGCTGGCGCTTGTCCGCGGCGAGGACGACCCCGCCTTCGGTGCGAACGCCGACACTCGCGGTCCCTCGCTTGACGGCCTCACGGGCGTACTCAACTTGGTAGAGTCGCCCGTCCGGCGAGAAGATTGTGATCCCGCGGTCGTAGGCCTGCTGTTGGGCTTGTCCCTGCATAATGTGGTGCGTGAAGACGGGTCGGGCCAGTCCGGCAAAGGTTGCAGGACTGGCGATCCGTTCTTGTGTGGATCTGGTCGGGCTGGTGAAATACCTTTCTTGTCCGTCCGCTCAGCCGTCGCCGTACCGCTCCGCGCAGGCCTGAATCGTCCCCGAGACACCACGCACGCGGAGCGCAGCCGGCTCCCCGTCGATAGCCGAGACGCAGGCGAGGACGGCCCGCCCGCGTTCGACAGCCTCGCGACGCACCCTGACGGTCGCCATCCCCCGGCCATGTGGGGGCGAGAACTCGACGGCGACGACCGTTGGGTCTACCGCGGCGCTCCCGGGGTCACCAAGAAGCGCTGTCGCCGCCTCCCACACTGCCGACTGGAGCGCCCGGCGGTCAAGCGAAGTCTCAAGCGCTATTTCGACACCTACGCCGAGGTAGCGCCACCGAGGCCGTCGGCTCTTTGGGAGCGACTTCATGAGTCGTCCTCTACCAATGGGTCCGCCCAGTCAGCCGGGTCGTACCGGCCGCGACGCACACCGGGCATCACCCAGTTCTCGCTCGCCCGGTCGCGATTACGCGCAGCTATTCGTCCCCACTCCCGGAGGCCCTCCACAACGAAGTCGTGGCCGAGTCCGACCGTCTCGCCCACCGCCGCGAGCGCGCGCGGCCCTCGAAGCGAGAGGGAGCCGCCCGCGCCGGCGGTTACCACGTGGGGGGCGTCGTACGTCTTCACAAGGTCGCGGAGCCGTGTGAGCGATGACACTGCCCGGACGCGGGTGCCGCCCGTCTCGCGCAGCACGGGGCCGAGGTCGAACTCCACCCGGACACCGTTTCGCGCTGCCGCCCGCGCAAGGACGTGGTCAAACGGGAATCGATTCGGGCCTGCCGTTGGTGCTGCCAGCACGTCCACACGCGGCTCCTCAACGGCGAAGCGATTACGATCAGGCGTCCCGCCGCGGACGAGGAGAAGAGTCGTTTCGCGCCGGCGGGCGGCGATCCGTCCGCTCGCGGCGTCGGGGTCCGCATCGACGGTCAGGCCTGGAACTATGTCAAAGTCGGAGTCACAGCCGTCTAAGGGCACGTCCGCGCCACCGTCTCGCACCACCAGTCCGTCGTAGCCGACGCTCGTGGCCGACGCCGTGACAGACGAGAGCGACTCGGACGGAGGGTGGACCGCCTCGTACACGCTCTATCTGTGGGGTGCGAGCCGACTTCCCGGTTACGGAAGTGCGAGCAGAAAGCCCCACACTTTAGCGTGGGAAGGATGTCAGGGACGCGACGGGCGCGACCGGCATCGAGACGAGCAGGTCGAAAATATAAAGATAGTTCCCGGAGACGTGTTACGCGATGGCACAGCACGCCAAGGCAGGGCGGACACGAACCCTCGACGCCGTAGACGTGGTGGTCGACTCCGACGCCCACGTCACCGAGAGCGTGGACCAACTGCTCGAGTACGTCGACGAGCGAGACGAGGGACTACGGCGCATCATCGAGGACGCCGCACAACCGGCACACGACATCTACTCTGTTGCCCACCCGACACCGCCGTTTATTCACACGGACGCGTTCGGCGACGTATACAGCGACGCCCCGACCGGGTCGCTGGAGGCCAAGCGCGCGGAAATGGAGGAGTTCGAACTTGACTACTCGATCCTCAGCCCGACGCTCAACCTCTCGCTCGCGACGGTCAACAACGACCGAGCGGCGGTGGTGCTAGCGAAGGCGTACAACGAGTGGGTGCTTGACCAGTTCACAGAGGAGGGCGACGACTCTATTCTTACACCCGTTGTGATCCCGCCGCAAGCCCCAGACAAGGCCGCTGAGATAATTGACGACAACGGCAACGAGGACGGGGTCTGTGCCGTCTCCGTCCCATCGACGGGGCTGGTCCCGCCGCCGGGCCACCGGTGGTACGACCCCATCTACGAGGCCGCTGAGGATAATGGGCTTCCACTTCTTTTCCACTCCGGTTCCGGCGCCACGGCGGATATCTTCCCGGTGATGCGCAAGTGGACCGAGGTGTACGCCGAGGACCACGCGATGGTCCATCCGTTCACGGCGATGTGGAACCTCACCTCGATGCTGTTCCAGGCCGTGCCCGCCCGCTACCCTGACCTCCAGTTCGTCTTTCAGGAGGCCGGGGTCGGCTGGATCCCCTACACCAAGTGGCGCCTCGACGACCACTATCTCGAGCTCTCCGACGAGGTGCCGGGGCTCGACAAACTGCCGAGCAAATACGTCGACGATCAGTTCACCTTCACGACCCAGCCGCTCGGCTACACCGGCGACCACCCCGAACAGCTGGCGAAGATGATCGAACTCGTCGGTCCGGAGAATCTGATGTACGCCTCCGACCTTCCGCATCCGGACTTCGACCCGCCGGAGGAGCTCTTCGACCGGATCCGGGGCCACCTCGACGACGAGGCGGTCCGTGGCATGATGGGCGAGACGGCCGTCGACGTGTTCGGCCTGTCGTGAGCGGCGTGCGCTACCGTGTCGCGACCGCCTCGGAGGTCGCAGAGCCGGGCGACCGCGTTATCGCCGACATCGAGGGCCAAGAGGTCGCGGTGTTCAACGTCGACGGCGACCTCCACGCGCTTCCAAACTTTTGTCCTCACCAAGCCGCGCCGCTATGCGAAGGCGAGGTGACCGGCCGGATGGTGATGGGCGACGACGGCTGGTCGTGGGAGTACGTCCAGCGCGGCGAGGTAGTCACCTGCCCGTGGCACGGCTGGAAGTTCGACGTGACGACCGGCAGGAACATCAAAGACGAGGACGTCGCTATCCCAAGCTACGACGTTGAGCGGGACGGCGACGACGTACTCGTGGTGCGGTAGGCAGCGCAGACCGGATCAATCTTCTGCCGCCGCCCGCACCGCCTCGCGCAACTCGGTCTCGCTAAGGTCGTACACAGTGTAGCCGTCGCCGTGCCGGCGGTGTTCGATGGTCGTCACGTCAACGCCGTCAACCACGAGCGCCCATGACCCACCGGACTGGGGGTTCTTTGCCCGGAAACGCACGTCGACACCGAACACCTCCCGGAGATCTGCGACGACCGGCGGCGAGAGCGTCCCATCCGCGAGCCGTGGGGGACGGTACGGGCGCATCCCGTGTTCGCGAAACTCCTCGACGTTCGCGCGCCACCAGTCGGGGTACGTCGTGAGGTCCTCGCCCTCGTAAGGGTCCTCGTCGTCGTAGCCCGGCGGAAGCGACGCGGAGCGCGGCGGATCCTCTGTCACGGCTGCGTGTCGACGTGCCGTGTCAAAGAACGTTCGCCAGTCGGACGTCCGAACCGGGCAGGGGGCCACGCCGTGGCCGCCGAGCGTGCCCCGTGTTCCGACGACCCGAAGGATTAGGTGTGCCGCGGGCGCGTTCGAGGTATGTCTGTTGAGGTCGGTGACGATGCGCCACGGTTCTCACTCCCGATGGCGCAGGGCCGTGCGTACAACGATATCGAGGAGTTCTCGCTTGTAGAGGCGCTCTCGGAGGGTCCTGTAGTGCTTGTCTTCTTCCCGGCGGCGTTCACCAGCGGCTGTACCGACGAGCTCTGCGCGTTCACAGAGGGACTGGAAGCGTTCGAACGGCTCGACGCGCAGGTGTATGGGGTTAGTGTCGACCTCTCGTTCTCCCAGAACGAGTTCATTACCAAAGAGGACCTCGACGTACCTCTCCTCTCGGACCACACCCACGAAGTCACCCACGCCTACGACGTGGTCCTTTCCGACATGTACGGACACTTCGAGGTGAGTCAGCGTGCCGTCTTCGTCGTCGACGAGGGTGGCGTCGTACGCCACCGCTGGGTGCGCGGGGATGAAAATCCGGACTTCGGCGGGCTGGTAGACGACCTCACCGGGGTCGTCAAGGCGCTTTAGCGAGGTGACACACCCGGCCGGCCCAGAGCGTGGCTCAGCGCCGCTCGCGCGCGAGAATATCTTCGACGGTACGGCGCTCGCGGACCACCCGGTCGTCGCCGCCCTCGAGCGCGACCTCCGCAGAGAACGGCTGCGAGTGGAACTCGCTCGTGAGGTCGGCACCGTATGCACCCACGACACCAAACGCCAGCAGGTCCCCCCGCACCGGGCGTGGCAGCGGCCGATCCTGGCAGAAGGTGTCCGTACTGGTGCAGACTGGGCCACCAAGCGTTATTTCGGTCTCCTCCCTATCTGGCCCCGTCACGTTCCGGATCGGGTGATACGACCCGAGGAGCGCGGGGCGCATCAGGGTCGTGAAGCTGGCATCCACGCCCACGACCGTCGGCCCGGGCGTCTCTTTGAGGGTGTTCACCCGCGTCAGGAGAAGGCTTGCGTCGGCAACGACGTACCGCCCGGGTTCGATCGCGAGACGTGCGTTGACCTCCTCAAGCGCCGCGCGGGTTTCTGTGGCCAGAGCGTCAACGTCGACCGGTTCGTCATCAGGACGGTACGGTACCGAGAATCCGCCGCCAACGTCTATCTCCGTGACGCCGCCGGCATCGCGGGCGACCGCCGCGAGCCGACGCGCGGCCTCCGGATGGGTCAACTCGCCGCTCATCCCGCTGGCGCCGTGGGCATGTAGCCCCACGAGATCAAATTGGTACTCCTCCCGGACAGCACGAGCCATCTCAACCGCGCGCTCGTAGGGCACTCCGAACTTGGCGTCCTTGCCGACCGCAAACGACTCGTGGGGGCCGTTCACCTCACCGGGGTTCACACGAAGGAGGAGGTCACCGGTAAAGCCCCTGTCGGCGAGACGATCGAGGGTGTCGGCCGCACCCGCAGTGACCCGGAGTCCCGGGTGCGCCTCCCAGAGCGCGACCATCTCGTCTAAATCGCGGGCAGGCGGATTGACGGCGGTGTACTGAAGACGGTCTGGATCGGCCCCAGCCTCCATCGCACGGGTGACCTCGTCGGCCGCCGCGCACTCGATTCGCATCCCTTCGTCGAGAACTGTCGCCATCACAGCCTGTCCGGTGTTCGCCTTCGCCGCGTACATCCGGCGGGCGTCGGGAAAGGCGTGAGCGAGGCGCCGGACGTTCTGGCGCACCCGGTCAAGATCGGTGACGTACAACGGGGTGCCGTGCTCGGCCGCGAGGCGAGAGAGCATGCCGGCGTCCCAGTCCTCAACGTCGAGGGCGAGTGACCCGGTCGCGTCGACAGAACTCATTCCCGGAGCGCCTCCTCCCGCCGTGTCGCATCACGGGTGTCCTCGGCGACGTCCATGGCGACGACGGCAGGCTTGTATGCGCCCCCAGCGAATAGATCGTGGTCGCCGATCGAGGACTCGACGTAGCGGGTGAACGCCCGGCGTTCGGCAGGAATCTCGCCGTAGGTCACCGCCTCCTCCACGAGGTCATAAACCGGCAGGCGCGGCGTGAGTAGGGTGTTCTCCCCGACGACGGCGTCCTTGCCGACGTGGAAGCCAGAGACGACCCGACAGCCGGCGCCGATCGAGGCGCCGTCCTCTATCACGACGGGCGCGTCCTCTACCGGTTCAAGTACGCCCCCAACGAGCGTGTTTGCGCCGAGCTTGACGTTCGCGCCGATCTGTGCGCAGGAGCCGACTACGTCACAGGAGTCGACGAGGGTGCCATCGTCGACGTACGCGCCGACGTTGACGAATGATGGCGACATAGCGATACAGTCTGCTCCGAGATGCGACCCACGCCGAAGAACGGTGCCGTTGGGTGTGTTTCGCGTGCCGCGTGCGCCGAGGTCGTCCGTCTGGCGCAGGGGCAAGACGTCGTGGTAGTCGACACCGCCGTGGCCGCGCGCCTCCGTCTCGCGCAGACCGAAGTTTAGCAGAACACCCCGCTTTACCCACTCGTTGACGCGCCAGCCCTCGGGCCCGTTGCCGTGGCTGTTGATCGGTTCGGCGGCGCGGACCTCGCCCGCTTCGAGAGCGTCGAGAAAGGTGTCGAGGACGGCGCGGTGCTCGCTAGTCGCGCTCGCAGCGTTGAGTCCGTTCTCGTATCGTTTCCACAGGTCCGTGACGTTGGATTCCAGTGTCGTGCTCATTTCAGTCGAGTACCTCGGCGAAATCGTAGGTGCCGGGCGCACGCCCGGCCAGCCACGCCGCGGCGTCAAGTGCGCCAGCGGCAAACGTCGCGCGGGACTCCGCGCGGTGTGTCAGCGTCACGGCCTCTGGGCCGTCCGCGACCAGTACCTCGTGCTCACCGGCGAGACCGCCGGCGCGGCGGGCGTGGATGCCCACCTCTCCCGCGGATCGGGGAGCCTCGCCTTCGCGACCGTGGACGCGTTCGGCGGCCTCGCCACGCGCCTCGTCCACGTCGTCAAGAAGGGTAACCGCAGTGCCACTCGGGGCGTCGCGCTTGCGGCTGTGGTGTGTCTCGGTCACCTCCACGTCGGCATCGGGGAGGGCGGTGACTGCCTCTCGAACCGCCCGTCGAAGCGCCATCAGGCCGCGCGAGAAGTTCGACGCTCGGAGGAGGGCTGTCTCCTTGGCGGCCGCCGAGAGCGCCGCGAGGCCCTCGTCGTCGAACCCTGTCGTGCCGGTCACCAGCGGGGTTCCCGTCTCGGCGCAGACGGTAGCGTACCGACGGGTCGCCGCGGGGGCGGTGAAGTCAACGACTACGTCGGCGTCGCCGTCGGCGAGGTGGTCCGCGAGTCGCTCGTCGCTCGCGAGGGCGGCATCATCAGGCGCGTCGATGGTCTCGGGTGAGCGGCTGACGGCGATGACAACTCCGAACGCCGGGTCCGTGCCGGCGAGATCGAGGACCTGGCCGCCCATGACGCCGCTCGCGCCAGTCACTGCCACGCGCGTCGTCACGCCTCGATCTCCACGTCGTCGTCCGCCTCGTCAAGAGCCGTGAGCACTGTCCGTAGGCGCTCGACGGTCTTCTCGGCTGCCCGCGAGAGTGGGGGGCGAAGGCGCGCCGGGCCGTAGTCACGGATCGCCATCGCCTCCTTCACCGGAATGGGGTTAGACTCGGCGAACAGCGCCCGGAACAGAGGGCCGAGGCGGTGGTGGACCTCGCGGGCACGCTCGTAGTCACCCGTGAGTGCCGCGTTGACCATCGCCGCGGTGCGGGCGGGTTCAACGTTCGCAGCGACGCTTATTGTGCCGACGCCGCCGACCGAGAGGACGGGGAGAGTGAGACCGTCGTCGCCCGCGAGAACCGCGAACTCCTCGTCTCGGGTACGCTCAACCACCTCACTCACCCGCCCGAGATCGCCGCTTGCGGCTTTGTAGCCGGCGACGTTCCGGTGACCAGCGAGTTTGGCGACGGTCTCGGCTTCGACGTTCCGACCCGTCCGGCCGGGGACGTTGTAGACAATCTGGGGCAGGTCGACACCGTCTGCGACCGTCCGGTAGTGCTCGAGCATCCCGTCGGGTTCAGGACGGTTGTAGTACGGCGAAATGAGGAGGAGCGCGTCGGCACCGGCCGCGGCCGCCCGCTGCGAGAGATTGAGCGCCTCGCGAGTGTTGTTCGACCCGCTGCCGGCGATCACCGGCACGTCAACGGCGTCGACGACTGTCTCCACGACGTCGACGTGTTCGTCGTGACCGAGTGTCGCGGACTCGCCGGTCGAGCCAACGGGCACGAGGCCATCGACGTGCGGTTCAAGCCGTCGAGCGTCGGCGGCGAGTTGGTCGTGGTCGATGCGTCCATCCCCGTCGAACGGGGTCGTCATCGCGGGGTAGGTCCCGCTGAGGTCGAGCGCGGTCATTGTGGCTGGAGTTGAGTTGGCTGCGACGCGGTGCGGCGGGTCGCCCCCACGACGAGGTCGCCACCCTCGCCGCAGACGCTACGCGTTGGCGCCACGTTTCGAGGAGAGGCGACGGCCACCACGCGTCGCTGGCCCGGCGGACCGGCGAGGGTCTCGAACGGCACGCGAAGCGACCATATACACAGCGGGAAAGGGAGGCCGAACGGTGTTATAGCTTGCGACGCGCGGACGGGGAGAGCGCAAGACCTTTTCCGTGGCTCTCGTAGCGGCAGTCGTGACAGTGGTCCACACGAGCCAGCGCGTCGCCGTGCTAGCCGACGCGCAAAATCTCTACCACACCGCACAGAGCCTCCACTCGCGGAACGTTGACTACACCGCCCTCCTGAACGCCGCCGTTAACGGCCGCGAGCTCGTCCGTGCCATCGCCTACGTCGTTCGCGCCGACAACGAGGACGAGGAGTCATTTTTCGACGCACTGGATGATATCGGATTCGAGCCGAAAATCAAGGCGATCAAGACGTTCGGCGACGGTTCAAAAAAAGCCGACTGGGACGTCGGGCTGAGTCTTGATGCTGTCACCCTCGCAGACCACGTCGACGCCGTGGTCCTGTGTACAGGCGACGGCGACTTCGCGCGCCTGTGTTCACACCTCCGTCACGAGGGCGTCCGGCCGGAGGTCTGTGCTTTCGGCGAGTCGACGGCCGAAGAGCTAGTTGACGCCGCCGACTCGTTCACGGATCTTTCTGAGGATCAAGAGCGGTTCCTGCTGTGAACTACCCCACCCTGCTCGGCCCGACAACCTCGCTGAGGGTGGGGCTTCCTGCTTCTCTGACGCACTTTTTGAGCGGGGGTGACTGCGAAGTCTCGTCCGCCACAGGGAGCGCAGTCTCCACAGGCGTTGATTCAGGGTGTCCAACTCCGATTGGCTCGACGGGAGAGTTCCACGGGCTGACACACGTTTTTTACCGCGTTTGAATGTCGGCTAGGTGTCCTACTCCCGTACGGAGCGAGCCGTCCCGTGCGGGACGGCGAGTGAGCCTGGAGCGGTGGCATGGAACGCCCATCT
>CAKZPG010000085.1 GCA_937138675.1 uncultured archaeon
GTGTCCTGATGCCGTGTCGTCCGGTCTGTCGAACCGCACTGCGGACACTCTTGACTGGTCCACGCTTCCGACCGGACTTCGACCGAGATACCGTATTCCTCGGCGGTACACGCCAGTCGCTCGGTGAACTGCTTGAACGCCCAGAAGTTGTGTGTCTTGGCGTTTACTCTGACCGACCAGTGCGTGTCCAGCACGTCAGTCAAGCCACCGACATACACCGTGTCCACGCCATCGGCGTACAGCCGTTCGAGCAGGTCACGACACAGTGCCTCTTGTGCGTGGGCACGGCGACGAGTCCGTTTCCGGTACAGCCGCCGAATACGCTCGCTACTATACCTGCCGTCATCGAGTTTCGACTGCAGCCGGGCGATTTCTCGCGTCGTCTCACGGAATCGGTGAAACAACTCGCGGCCTTGATAAAGTCGTTTCCGGCACCACGGTCACACTGGTGTTGTTGCATATCCCCGCCGTCTCCCCGACATGAGGGCGGGTTCTCACTGTTCGGCAGAGAACGTCCCCACACGAGGGTCGATGGGACGCAATCTCGGTGGCTGTCTCCAAGTCGTCCAAAGTGACGCTCGCTCGCCGCTGACGACGTGGCACAGGCGGCAGCCACCCACGGGGCGACGGCGCGGTGGGACGAGCGCGCGGTCGAAACCTGAAAGTCGGCTCGCGTCGAGAGCTTCGGCGGGCGGCAGTGACGAGGGTTACCCCCACCGAGCCCCGTGTGACGACGCCACTCGACCGAGCCGCCCACTACTCATTGTCGCGATGTCTCAGGTCACGAACTGGAGGAGTTCGTCTCGTTTCGCCTCGCGGAACCGCGCGCGCAGTATCTTGAGCACTGGCTCTATCGACCCACGCTTCGCGCTGATTGGCGCCACTGTGTCTCGCCACTGCTGCCACGGCGGGTAGAGCCCCAGCCGGTCGCAGATTGCGTTGAGTCGCTCGTCACGGTCGTCGACCTTGTCCATCTTGTTGACCGCAACGACGGGGGGCACGTCGACGTCCTCAAGAAAGCTGAACAGCTCCACGTCGTGTGGAATCTCGGTCGCCCCGGAGTGACGGTCGATGATGTCCA
The DNA here is from genome assembly GCA_937138675.1 of uncultured archaeon. Taxonomy (GTDB): domain Archaea; phylum Halobacteriota; class Halobacteria; order Halobacteriales; family Haloferacaceae; genus A07HB70. The sequence goes on from CAKZPG010000085.1 coordinate 1,082, forward strand.
CTGCCGCCTTGCCGTCGAGGACGAGGATCCCAGCGAGAATGTCGGCAGCGTTCGTCTCGACGTAACGCACGACGTCGGCCTTGATACGCTCGCGCTGGTCGGCAGGCACGCCCTTCATAAACCCGAACCCTGGTAGGTCGGTGAACATGAACTTCTGTGCGTGCCAGTCGAAATGTGTCGGCGATCGCGTGACCCCCGGCCTCCGGCCAGTTGTGACGTCGTGGCCCGTCAGCAGGCGCATCAGTGTCGACTTCCCGACGTTCGACCGGCCAACGAGGACGACCTCCTCACGGTCTGGACGACCCTCGAACATAATCGCCAGTCGGGTCGCGTCGGGGTAAGGCGCGCGGTTCGCCACGAGACGGGATATCCGTCCCCACCTCGGTCTTCTCGGTACTCATCTTTCGTTCCGTGACGACCCCGGCCCTCCATGACTGGGTCTGGAACGACCCCGAGTCGGCCGGCGTCGCTCGCTCCGTACTTGAAGACGGTATGAATATACTAGTGTCGAGACGCAGGGGTGGTATATGCAGAAGCAGGATCTGCGCGATAGCGTCTGGGACGAATTGGAGGAACGCGGTGAGGCCCGGTTTCCATTTCCTCCACACGGGAGAATACCTAATTTTGCCGGCGCGAAGGAGGCTGCCGAGCGGCTCGCCGAGAGCGATGTTTGGGAGGGGGTAGACGCCATCAAGGCGAATCCAGACTCGCCGCAGCGACCTGTTCGACGGCGGGCATTGGAGGCCGGCAAGGTCGTATACATGGCCGTTCCGCGGTTGCGGGACGAGAAATGCTTCTTAAAACTCGATCCTGACGAGATAGATGATATTGACAACGCAACGACAATTAGCGGCTCGTCAGAGCTGGGGGAACCGGTTGGTCTGGAGGAGATGGAGGCTATCGAGTTGATCGTCTCCGGCAGCGTCGCGATGGCCGACCGTGGCGAGCGAGTCGGGAAAGGCGAAGGATACAGTGATCTGGAGTTTGCAGTGCTTCGTGAGTTCGGGCTGGTCGATGACGAGACGACAACCGTCACGACTGTTCACGAGGTTCAATTCGTCGACGAGGAGATTCCGACGACACCGCAAGACGTTCCGATCGACTGGATATTCACGCCGAACCAGACGATCCGTACGGAGGCTACTGATGCCAAACCAGCCGGGATCGAGTGGTCCATCCTCAGTGACGACCGACTCGACGAAATCCCGATTCTACGGCGTATCGAGCCGAACTAGCACAAACACCCGTCTCTACCAACCCATCTGATCTATCCATCTTCTCTGCCCGAAGCCGAAGGACTTCGAGTAGTGACTTCGGGCACTCGATACCCTCCGGTCACACCCGCAGTCGGAGGCCTCCGTCGACACACGGGGGGAACTCTCGACTGTACTCTTCGGAGGGTCGTGACCCGGATACTGCCATTGTCGTGCGACTCTCTGTTGGCTCGCCACCCCGTGTAGTTTGGGAACGGCATCTCACCCATCGTCGGTCGCGTGGCCAGTCGCCGCCGACAACACGACACCCCACCCGAATCCAGCGGTGTGGGCGACGACGCCCATCAGCACCCCATCGCGGGCGACGGTGGTAGCGCGCGGGAACAGCGACAGGACGACCGCACCGATCACGAACAAGACGAGACCGGCGACGGCGGCGAGGCCGAAGAGGTCCAGTGCGACGCGACGTGCCGGGACGCTCGACACGGAAGACCAGCGCCCCGGGCGGTCAAGAAGCCGTGGGGCTACGCGACCCGGTCGAATGCCAGTCCCAGGCCGGCGACTCCGGCAGCGATGCCCGCGAGCAGGAGGAATGCGCCATCAAACCGTCCGGCATCGGCGAGGGCACCGACCGTCGGCGGACCGAAGGCGCCGACGGCGATATAGCCCGTCCGGAGCAGGCCAAAGCCGCTACCCTGTATCTCGTCCGGGAGCGCGCCGACGCCAACGGTGTTTATTGGCGGCATCCCACCGAGAAGGACGCTGAGAAGGACGACGGCGGTGGCGACAGCGACGACCCCTTTGACGACGGTGAGAAGGACGAACACCGGGACGCTCGCGCCGACGAACGCCGCGATTGCGACGCGGTTACCCCGCCGGTCGGCCACCGCGCCGGAGAGGAACTGGACGGCGATGGCAGCGGCGAAAAAGGCGCTGTAGAGCGTTGCGGCAGCCCCGGGCGTGAGTCCCTTCTGCTCAACGAGGTAGGTCGGGAGAAACCCGGTCACGCTCTGGTAGAGGAACATATTGAGCGACAGAAGAGCGAACACGGCCAGCACGCGAGGGCGCCGGACCACAGCGAGCACCCGGCGCATCGTCTCTGGAAACGACTCGTCGCCGGTCGTCGGCGAGGCGCGGCGCGGCACCGTGAGCCAGAGGCCGGCGCCACAGAGTAGAAGAAGCGGAACCAGGTAGCCGAAGCCCCAGCGCCACCCAACCCACGCCGCGACAGCACCGGCTGTCGCCGTGAGCACGACGTTCCCAACGTTGCCTGCGGCCTGCGAGACACCGATAGCGGTCGCCTCCATGCGGTCGTACGTCGCCGAGATGACGGTGATACGGGTGGTGCCGTAGAGGCCGGTCGAGAGCCCGAGTACTACTGTCGCGGCGATGAAGGTTGGTAGCCCCGTCGAGAGAAAGATGGCTCCGACCCCGAGAGTGCTGAGCAGGAGGCTTCCGACGAGAACGAGTCGCTCCCCCACGGCGTCTGCGAGGGCGCCGCCGGGGAACTGGAGGAGTGCGTAGGTGGTCCAGAGTCCCCCAATGAACAGCCCCGCCGTCGCGTTACCAACGCTGAACTCCGTGGTCACCTGCGGGAGGAGTGTCGGGTAGACAATCCGGACGCCAAGCGTGAGGAACCAGCCGAACGAGACGGTGAGCAGGACCCACCCGGAACCGTCGGTACGGAGGTCGTCAACGACCCGAGCGACGAGCGAGAGCGGACGGGTCCGTGTCGCCATCGTGCGGCGGTATCCGGGGTCGTGCTTGAAACATTGCTTTCCGGCGGGACCGGGCGGTTAAGTTGTAGGCCGCCGACCCTTGGCCGTGCGACTCGTCGAAGTGCTCGTCCCGACCGGGAAGCGCGCAACCGTCCGTTCGGTCCTTGACGACGAGGGGATCGACTACGGGTTCACCGACGAGACCAGTGGCCGAGGCTACGAGGCGATCGTGACTTTCCCCCTCCCGTCGGGCGCCGTCGAGCCGGTGCTCGAGTCGCTCCGTGAGGCCGGTCTGGAGCGCGACGCGTTCACCGTCGTTGTCAACGCCGAGACGGTCGTCTCGAAGCGATTCGAGGAACTCGAGGAGCGCTACGCGGACGAGGAGAGCGATGGTGACCGGATCGCGCGTGAGGAACTCGCTGCCCGCGCCCGTGACCTCGCGCCCGATATTAAGCGGTTCGTCGGGCTGACGGTCCTGAGCGCCGTGGTCGCGACGGCGGGCCTCCTCCTCGACTCGCCTGCCGTCGTCGTCGGGTCGATGGTGATCGCGCCGCTTGTCGGCCCAGCGATGACGACGGGTGTCGGGACCGTTGTCGACGACGACGACCTGTTCCGTCGGGGCGTCTCACTTCAGGTCGGCGGCGGCGTCCTCGCTATTGCAAGCGCCACCGTCTTTGCCGCTCTGATCAACCTCGCCGGCGTCGTGCCGATGGACGCCGCGACCGTTCTCTCGGTGCCGGAGGTGGCAGAGCGCCTCGCACCCGACGTGTTGAGCCTCGCCGTCGCTCTTGCCGCCGGCGCGGCGGGCGCTATCTCCATCTCTGCCGGTGTGTCGACGGCGCTCGTCGGGGTGATGATCGCTGCGGCACTCGTCCCGCCGACAGCCGTCGTCGGCATCGGTATCGCGTGGGGGCGCCCCGAGGCGGTGCTGGGCTCTGCCGTTCTCGTCCTCGTGAACTTTCTCTCGGTGAACCTCGCCGTCCTCGCTGTCCTTCGCCTCTCCGACTACGGCCCCCGGGGCTGGTTCCGCGAGGCCGTCACCGCTCGGACGGTCCGCCGCCGCGCCGCCGTCCTTCTCGTCGGTATTCTCGTCCTCTCGGCCGTTCTCGTCGGTATCACCTCGGCGGGCGCGCGGACCGCCGCCTTCGAGGACCAGAGCGAGGCCGTCGCGACCGAGGTCCTTACCAACGCCCCGGACGCCCAACTGCTCTCCGTACAGGTCAACTACCGGAGCGGTCTCGCCCCCGGGCGTCCCTCGGATCTTTTTGTCCGCCGGCCGTCGCTGGTGACCATCGCTGTGGCCCACCCGCCCGGCGTCGACCCGCCACCTCTTGTAGATCGCCTCGCGCTCGGTATCGGCCGTGTGGCCGAGGAGACCCTCGGCGTCGCGCCGCCATCTGTCGAGGTACGGTATGTTCCCGTCGAACGCGCCAGCGCAACGTCGGCACCGGGGTGATACGAGTCAGTGTCTGTCCTACCTGTCTGCGAGAAGAGACCGCCGTCGTCTACCCCCAAGGAAGATATCACTCGCGCCGCGACGGCGGAATCTCTGGCACGTAGGTAACCGCGTCGAGCGCCGCGTCAAGCGCTGTCTCGACCTTGTCACCGGTCTCGACGCTCATCGCCGCGTCAGCACCGATCTCTTCGCCTGCCGCGGTCTCGTCCGCTCGGTCGGTCTTGTTCCGAACCGTCAACACCGGGGCGTCGAACCGCTCCTCAAGTTCATCACGCAGGCGCAGCTGGGCATCGAGCGGGTAGCCACACGACGCGCTTGCGTCGACAACGAACAGGACTGCGTCCGCGAGGTGGGCGACTGCGCTCTCTGCCTGCCGTTCGATCTCGTTGCGCTCCGCGACCGGCCGGTCGAGTATCCCCGGCGTGTCGACTATCTGGTAACGCAGGCGGTCGCGTTCGACGTGACCGACCTGAACGGCGCGGGTTGTGAACGGGTACGTTGCCGTCTCGTTCGACGCCCGAGTCACGCCGTTGACGAACGACGACTTCCCAACGTTCGGGTAGCCAGCAACGGCGATAGTGGGCTCCTCCGGACGGATCTCGGGTAGGTCACGCAGGGCGTCGCGGGCCGCGCCGACACGCAAGAAGTCCTCTTCGACCTCCTCAACGATGTCGGCGACCCGTGCGAACACCTGCTTGCGGTGCTTGCGCGCCATCTCCGTGTCGCTCCGGCGGAGCTTCGACATCGTCTCGTCGCGGATTGCGCGGGTCTGGCGCGCCGCCCACGTTATCTCGGAGAGGCTGGCCCGAAGGGCGTCCAGGCCTACCTGTTCATCCTCGTCCGTCTGTCGTGGGTCGGTCGCGCGCCGGAGGACGGCGTCGGCTATCTCGCGGTCGAACTGGTCAGCTGCGCCGAAGTCCGGCCACGACTGGACGACGTTGTCTGCATTGTCCGCAACGACGTTGCAGGCCGTCCGGAGCATTGACTCCTGGGCTTCCCGTCCCGACTTCGCCCGCCCCGCCCGCGCCGCCTGCGAGAACGCCTTGTCGATGAGCTCCTCCGACCGGGGCGTGGTCGGAAGGTTCTCGAAGATCATAGCTCTCTATGGACGGCGGAGGGGGAAAAGCGCGTTCGTTCGGGCCTCAGCGGTCCAGATACTCCTGCTGGACCGCGACGACCTCGCCCGAATCGGCACACGCGGCGTACCGGCGCAGGGGTTCGTCGTTCAACTCGAGGAAGGTCTCACCCCACGTGAACTTCGCCAGAATCTCCTCGGCGCGGTCGCGGTGGCCCAGAATCGTGAGCGCCGCCGCCAGCGCCTCGACAGTTGTCAGGCGCATCGGGCGCCCGAAGTTCACGGGGTTGGCGGCGACGAGGTAGGGCAGTGCGCGGTGTTCGCCCGCGAGTTCAAACGCGGGGGGGTCGGCGGAGTCCCACGAGCAGTCGAGGGCGACGAGGTCTTGAGGGCCGTCGGCCGGCGACACCGCCCGCTCTGCGTGTGGGTCGAGAACCAGTCCGCGCGGCGTCGCGCGGTCCGACTTGTGGAGGGCGGCCAGGTCGAACCGCGCGAGCTTTCGAGCCGTACATTTAACGGGGTCGTCGTCACCGACGTAGCGGACGTGGAGACTCGGCTGGCCAGTCGCTGCTTCCACCCGTTTGATGTCGGCCTCGCTCGTCACGCTCGGCGGTCGGCGGTCGTGGGTCAAAAGCCGTCCGATAGGCTCAACCGGGGCGCGCGCAAGAAATTGGGCATGACGCCGACCGAGACCGCCCGAGCGTACTACGAGGCCGTTGACGCCGGCGAGTACGACCGGCTCGCGGAGCTGATCGCGTCTGACTTTGCTCAGCGCCGACCGGACCGAACCCTCGTCGGTCGCGAGTCGTTCGTCTCGTTCATGCGCGATCGCCGCCCTCGAACGGATACGACCCACTACGTCGACGCAGTCTACCGCGTGGCCCAGTCGTCGCGCGGGACGAACCTCGACACCTCCGGTGAGGCGGCCGCCGAAGTGGCGGTGCGCGGGCGCGTCAGCACCGACGACGAGGAGCTCCGGTTCGGCTTCGTCGACGTGTTTGCCGTCGACGCCGAGGGGCGGCTGGCCTCCCTGCGGACGTACACGGACTGACGCAGTGCGCGCGCCGTCCCCGCGCCGTCCTCGCGCTCACTCCTTTCTCCCCGCGCCGACTGCCGACTCCCCGACCGGTTCGTGGCCCTCGATGAGCGTCTGGCCGTCAAAATAAGGGCGGAGCGCCTCTGGCACCGTCACCTTCCCGTCCGGGCGCTGGTAGTACTCCAGGATGGCGACGACGACCCGCGGCAGGGCGACCCCCGACCCGTTCAGGGTGTGGAGATACTCCGCCGACTCGTGGCGCTCGGGGCGGTAGCGCAGGCCCGCGCGCCGCGCCTGAAACGCCTCGAAGTTCGAGACGCTCGACACCTCCAGCCATCGACCGCCCTCTGCCGGCCCGTCGTCCATGTCGTCGGCGGGCGCCCACACCTCGATGTCGTACTTCTTTGCCTGCGTGAACCCCATGTCGCCGGTACACATATCGAGAACGCGGTAGGGAAGACCGAGTTCACGGAGGACCGACTCCGCCTCGGCGAGGAGGCTATCCAGTCGGTCGTACGACTCCTCTGGTCGGACAAAGTTCACCAGCTCCACCTTGTCGAACTGGTGGACGCGGACCATCCCCCTCGTCTCCGTGCCGTGTTCGCCCGCCTCGCGCCGGAAGTTCGGGCTGTACGCCTGGTGTTTGACCGGCAGGTCGTCGTCGTACAGCACCTCGTCTCTGTACATGTTCGTTACCGACACCTCCGCCGTCGGGCAAAGCCACAGGTCGTCGTCGTCGTAGGGCGCGTCGTTCGCGCCGCCGACACGGTAGGCGTCGTCGACGAACTTCGGGAACTGGCCGGTGCCACGCATCGACCGCGAGTTCACGAGGATGGGCGGGTGAACCTGCGTGTACCCCTGCTCGCGATGGTGGTCGAGCATGAACTGAATCAGCGCGTGTTCGAGGCGCGCGCCGTCACCCTTCATGAAGAAGTAGCCTCCACCGGCAACCTTTGCGCCGCGCTCGAAGTCCAGGATATCGAGGTCTTCACCGAGGTCGTAGTGCGGGACAACGGCGTCGGGCAGATCCCGGAGATCTGAGAACCCCTCACGGCGAGCCTCAATGTTGTCCGATTCGCCCTCGCCGACTGGCACTGACTCGTGCGGAATCTGAGGGATGCGGAGCATCGCCTCGTCCAGTTTGGCCGTCAGTTCGTCGGCGCGCGCCTCTACTTCCGCGATCTCCGATTTCAGCTCGCTCGACCGCTCGATCGCCTCCTGCGCGGCTTCCTCCTCGCCTTCGGCCTTGAGCTCGCCTATGTCCGAGCTGATCTGGTTTCGCTCGTGACGGAGCTCGTCGCCGCGTGATTTCAGCTCGCGCCACTCCTCGTCTATCGCGAGTAGCTCGTCTAAGTCCACGTCGGTCACGCCCTTGCGCTCCATCGCCGTCCGGACGGTGTCTGGCTCCTTGCGGAGCAGGCGACGGTCGATCATGGCCTGACGTCCGTCCGGGCGCGCAAGAGCGTACCGGGTTCCCGTCGGACCGCCGAGCGGTCTGGGCGTTCGGGGTCGGCGTTGTCGGCCTCGTGGCGCTCGTGTGCCGCGTTCTACGATTCGCCTTGCTCACAATGTGACAAAGAATGTCGCCCGGAAGCTAACGCTGATCTCCAGTGAAAGCAGAAATCCCCCCGCTAGAGTGGCGCTCGATCAGTACGCCCTGACGTTGGGGAAATAACCGTGAACACTACCGAAGTGGCGTCTGACACTCCTGTTCAGCAGAACGAGAGTCCACCGGCATGCCTACGTCTTTATAATGGGTCACTGACGCAGGTCGCGGAGCTTTTGCACCCCCGTCTCGCGGAGATAGATATGAGAGGCGACGTCCGACGGGCGGCCAACGACGTGTACGTGGTCGATACGGGCGCGTACGACGTGGACGACTACGGCGCGGTGTACGTGATAGACGCGGCGGAGCCGGCTGTGGTGGACACGGGTCTCGGCGCCGGGCGCGAGCACGTGTTCGCAGCGCTCGACGACCTCAACGTGGACCTCCGGCATATCCTCATCACCCACGTCCATCTCGACCACGCGGGCGGGGTGGGCTATCTCGCGGAGCGCTATCCCGACGCGACGGTTCACGTCCACGATCGAGGGGCGCGCCACCTTGCCGACCCCTCGCGACTCGTTGCAGGGACAAAGGCAGCTGTCGGCGACCAGTGGGCGTTCTACCCCGAGCCGCGCCCGGTGCCCGAAGATCGACTCAGTGCACTGCACGACGGCGACACAGTGGACCTCGGCGACCGGACAGTCGACGTGGTAGGCGCGCCCGGACACGCGCCTCACCAGGTGATGTACGGAGTCGAAGGGACCCTGTTCGTCGCGGACGCGATGGGTATCTACACACCGTTGGGCGGTGTGCGCCCGACGAGCCCACCGCCTCAGTTCGACCTCTTCGCCTGTCTCGACGACGTGGCGACGGTCCGGGGGCGCGACCCCGACGTGGTCTGTTACGGCCACTTCGGCGCGGTCCGGTACGACCACGCGCTCGCGGACGAGTACGCAGACGTTCTCTCCTCGTGGGTGACGACGGTGCGTGAGGCGCGTGACACCCTCGGGGACGACGCGGCGACGCTTGAGCGACTGGCGCCGGCCCCGGACTTGGCGTGGGTGCGAAGCTATGGCGCCCGAAAAGCAAGTGCCGATGCGCGTCTAAACACAAGGGGGGTCTTGCGGTATCTTCGTACGGACTGAACGGTTGCATTTAACACTCGCGCGCCTTTCCTCTCGGCCGATGAGGGACTGCTAGTGGCCGGCGAACTCGTGACGCTCGTCGCCGGTATCATCGGTGTCGGCGTTCTGGCACAGGTGCTCTCCGACCGACTCCGAGTGCCAAGTGTCGTCTTCCTGCTCGCTGCGGGCTTCCTCCTCGGCCCGGAGGTGACCGGTCTGCTCGCCCCTGAGGCGTTTGGGGGAGGCCTGTCTGCAATCGTCGGTCTGTCGGTGGCCATCATCGTCTTCGAGGGTTCCTTTCACGTTCGGGCCGAGAGGCTCAGGGCGGCGCCGGCGGCGACACTGCGCCTCGTCACGCTCGGCGCGGGGATCGCCCTTTTCGGCACGGCGTTCGCGGTTCACTATCTTCTGAACGTCGGGTGGCTTGTCTCCTTTCTCGTCGGTGCACTTCTCGTCGCGACGGGACCGACGGTGATCGCGCCGATACTGGAGGTCGTGCCGGTACGCGACCGGGTGGGCACCGCGCTCGACACCGAGGGGATTGTCAACGACGTGACGGCGGCGATCCTCGCAGTCGTGATCTTCGAGACGATCATCGCGCCCGAGACCAGCGAGGTCGTGGAGCTCGTCGGCCTGTTTGCCCAGAAGCTCGGGATCGGGCTGCTGGTCGGTCTGGTCGTCTCGGGGGCAGTCTACTACGCGCTGCGGTACGTCGACCTCTCGCCCGGGAACGCGCCACAGAACGCGCGCCTGCTGGTGCTGGCGGGGGCACTCGTTGCCTACGGTGGCGCCGAGGCGATCCCCGGCGGTCGCGAGTCGGGCATCGCCGCCGTCGCGACGGCCGGCATCGTCCTCGGGAACGCCGACATCCCGTACGAGGATGAGATAGAGTCGTTCAAGGGCGACCTGACCCTGGTCGTCCTCTCGTTCGTCTTTATTGCACTCGCGGCGCTGCTGCGGGTCGAGACGCTCGTCGCGCTTGGCGTCGCCGGCCTCGGCGTCGTCGCGGTCGTGGCACTCGTCATCCGACCGCTGCTGGTCTTCGCCTCGACGTACGGCGGTCAGTTCACGTTTTCCGAGCAGACATTCATGAGTCTCGTTGGACCGCGGGGGATCATCCCGGCCTCGGTCGCGACACTGTTCGCAATCGAACTCCGGGCGCAAGGGCTGACGGAGGCCGCGAACGTTCTGGTCGGCACGGTCTTTCTGACCATCTTCCTGACCGTGCTGTTCCAAGCGGGACTAGCACGGCAGATAGCGGAGAAACTCGATGTAATACCGATGCGCGTAATAGTAATCGGCGGTGGCAAGGTGGGCTGTGCGCTCGCCGACCGCCTTGGCGACCGGGGAGAGAACGTCGTCCTCATCGAAGAGGACGTCGAGACAGTCGAGAACGCCCGCAACCAGGGCTACACCGTCCACCACGGCGACGGCACCGATACCGGGGCGTTGCGGTCAGCGGGCGCAGAGAACGCCCGGGTGATCGTCGCCGCAACGGGCGACGACGACGCGAATCTGCTCGTAGCACAGCTGTCGAACCAGCGCTTCGACCCCGAGACGGTGCTCGCGCGGGTGAACAACCCCTCCAACGTCGCGGCGTTCGAGGAACTCGGCGTGCGCGCCGTCTCCTCCGTTCTCGCGACCGCGCAGGCGATGGACAACTACGTCGAGCGGCCGGCGCTCGCGGACTGGATGGGCGACATCGGCGAACAGGGTGACGTTCAGGAGATAGAGGTGACCTCTGACGACCTCGTCGGCGAGTCGATTCGAGAACTCGGTCCACAGCTTCCGTCGGACGTAATCGTCGCGCTGGTGGCCCGCAGCGGCGAGACACGGGTCCCAAACGCCGGCTTCGTCCTTGAGCACGGGGACAGGATCACGCTCATCGGCGACGAGTCGTCGGTCACGACGGCGATGTCGTTCTGCAATCCCTCCTGACGGTTCGACGCCCTTATGCCGACGTAACGGCTACCCAGCGGGGATGAGTGAGCCGGCGCTGAACGTCGTCGAGTTCCTCCTGACGGCACGCCAGTATACCGACGACGAGGCGCTTGACGAGAACGATCTACCGCCCCGCTTCCGCCGAGTGTTCTGGACCGATGGGAGCGAGGAGGAGCAACGAGACTCGAACGATGAAGAGGGACCGGCTGGTGGGATCAAACGCCCGCTGGTCGTCACCGAGACGGTTGCCCGACAGGCGACCGGGGTCGACCGGCCGTGGGACGCCGTCTCTGACCTGATATTCACCGATCGCGAGGAGTTCTCCGGTCGGCTGAAGCTGACACAGCCCGACATGGCGGTGTCGTGGTTGGTCGACCGCAGCGAGCGGGAGCGCGTCGCCACCAACCCCAGCCTCGCCCACGCTATCGAGTCACTTGAGGACCCTCCATTCGACGTGACTCGTGAGGAGGCGAGAGACCGGACGCGCCCGATCCACGCTGACCGGGTCTGGATCGACGCTCTGCTGGAGGAGTACTTCGACGGCGACGACGAGGACGACGTCGAGATGCTCGATCTCGTCCAGGTCCGGGCACCCGAGGAGATCGAGACGACGCTCAACGACCTCGTGGTGACCGACGATCAGGAGGGCGAAATAAACAAGATCGTCACCGCGATCGAGAACCGCGAGTACCTCGCGGAGATCGGTCTGCGAGAGATCGGGAAGCTGCTGTTTGTCGGCCCACCTGGAACCGGCAAGACGACCATCTCGCGGGCACTCGCCCACGAACTCGGGCTCCCGTTCGTCGAAGTGAAGCTGTCGATGATCACGAGCCAGTACCTCGGCGAGACGGCGAAAAACGTTGAGCGAACGTTCGAAGTGGCCAAACGACTCTCGCCGTGTATCCTCTTCATCGACGAGTTCGACTCGGTCGCAAAGACTCGCCGCTCGGACGAACACGCTGCGCTGAAGCGTGCGGTCAACACCCTGCTGAAATCTATCGACGGCGTCTCGCTGATCCGCGACGAGGTACTCCTGATTGGCGCGACGAACCACCCGGACCAGCTAGATGCCGCGGCGTGGCGTCGGTTCGACGAGATCGTCAACTTCCCCAAGCCCGACCGGACGATGCGCGCCGACATCCTTCGGGTGATCACCCGGCGGATGGATATCGCGGAGTTCGACCCCGAGGAGGTGGCCGCAAAGACGACCGGACTGACCGGCTCCGACCTCCGAATGGTGCTGCGCGAGGCCGTGCTGGAGGCCCTGACAGATGACCGGCGGACGCTCACACAGGCAGACGTGATGGACGCCGTCTCAGACTTTGAGGAGCGAGACAACCTGAAGAATATGGATATGATCGACGGCGATGCGGACACGTTGGTCGCGGGCGACGGTGGGCACGACCACGACCACGACCACGATCACGACCACGACCACGACCACGACCACGATCACGACCACGATCACGACCACGACCACGACCACGACCACGATCACGACCACGATGACTAACCTCCCAAGCGCATCTGTGCGGCTGTCACACGTGGTGTGACCCGTCGCGCCCTCCTCGTAGCCAATGTTGCCGGACATGTTCGTCTCCTCCGACTGCTGACGACCCGTTGAGTGACACAAGCGCGCAGACGGCCTCATCGTGGTGTATCCCAGACGGAACCAGTGGGAGACCACGGGCTGCCTCTCACGAACATCGCGGCAAGACTCGCCGTGGCGCGCCTCACCGACGCCTCTTTTACCACCACCTTCCGATTTTACACCGTGCGCGTCACGCTTCTTGGAACCGGCGACACGACGGGTACGCCGACGGTCGCCTGCGACTGCGATACCTGTGCGCGTGCCCACGAACTCGGTGTTGAGCGCACGCGCTTCTCTGTCCACGTCGAGAACGAGCGGACCGGCGAGTCGCTACTGATCGATTTCAGTCCCGACTTCCGCGCGCAGTTTCTCGCCAACAACGTCGCCCTCCCCGACGCCGCCGTGGTGACACATATTCACTTCGACCATCTCGACGGCCTCGGCAATGTCTTCCGACTACTCCGGGACCTCGAGGTCCACGCCGCGAGCGAGGTTGACCCCGTCACCGGTGAGAGCGTCGCCGGTACGGTCCGCCGGCGCTACGACTACCTCGACCAGGTTCGCGTCGGGGGCCAGCAGCCGGGCGACACGTTCACCGCCGCGGGATTCGACGTGACGCTCTATCCCGTCACCCATCCGCCGCTCGTCTGTTACGGCGCCACCGTCGAGACCGAGGATGCGACGCTCGCACTCACCGCCGACACGAACTACGACGTGCCCGTGGCGACACGCGACGCGCTCTCGGGCGCCGACCTCCTTCTCGCGGACGCCATCGCGCCCGCCTCGACCTGTGAGGGCCATCCGGCAGGCGGACGCCATCACGACGACGACGGGGTCCCCCGGACGTTCGGAGGTAAGCATATGACTCGCGAAGGGGCGCTGGCACTCGCCGAGGAACTCGATGCCCGGGAGACACTATTGGTCCACTGCTCGCACTACTACCC
>CAKZPG010000086.1 GCA_937138675.1 uncultured archaeon
TGCTACCGAGTCTCGGGTAAGGATATGCACGCCAGCGCGGCGGTAGATGAAGCCCACTATCCGAGTCGGGGGCCGGACTGGCACGGCCCACACCCTCACCGCATACGAGTGGGGAACCTCTCAGTCGTGGGCACGGACTGTGACCGTGGCACCCTACGACTTCAGTCGTTGGAGGATGTCAGTGACCGACGCCTGCCCCGCTCCTACGCCGTCGTTATCTCACAGCCATCCTCGGTGACGATCACCGTGTGTTCGGCCTGACTCACCAGTCCGCCCGTCGTCTCCTTCAGCACAGGATAGCCGTGGAGTACTCCTTGTTGCTCCAGTCGTCGCACGGCCATCTCTGCGCGCATCAGGTCGAACCACCGGCTCGCGAACGGGAGCGTACGGTACTTTTCAACGACCTGCTCCATCACTTGCCGGGCCGTCCGGTCGCGTACCGACCGCTCGCGCTCGAGACTATATATCTCGGTTGCCGACCCCTCACCGACCTTCCCGCGGCCGGTCGTCGCGAACGGTTCGATCGCGACGACGTCACCCGCCTCCAGCACCTGCCCGCGGTCAACCGCCCGGTTCGGGATATTCGGGCCCGTGTGGGCGTCGTATTGCTCAACGCCGTGGCCCGAGAGGTTCAGAACGGGTGTGTAGCCGTAGCTCTCGATCGTCTCCTGGATCGTTGTTCCCAGAGTTCCTGTGTCGACGCCTGCCGCCACCTCGTCGAGCACGGCGTTGAGGGCGGCCTCTGCGGCCTCGACAAGATCGGGCTCGCCCCGGAGGTCGACTGTGGTCGCCGCATCGGCGATGTAGCCGTTGACGTGGACGCCGACGTCGAGACAGACTAAATCCTCGCCGAACTCTGTCTTGTCGTCCTGCCCCGGTGTGGCGTGAGAGGCCTCATCGTCGATACTGATGTTCACGGGGAATGCCGCGCCGTCCGCGAGTTCGTGAATCCGTGCCTCGGCGTGTTCGGCCACCTCAAGATGGGTGACACCCGGTTCGACCATCTCTGCGGCCTCGTCAAGGATGGTTCGGAGAGCCTCGCCCGCGGCCCGGTGGTGTTCTACCTCTTCCGCCGACAGCGACCCGATACCGCTCATGCCTGCCTATCGCGTTCCCGACGCAAAGCGGCTTCCGGTCGCAGACAGTCTATATAGCACTTGGATGGACAATTACCATCATTTATTTTCTGGGTGATTAATTGTTCGGACAGATGGAACCTCCGGAGTTTGTGCCAGACGTTGACCACGTCCACATAGACGAGCGCAGGTGGAACGACATCTACGTGTTGGGGGATATCCACGGCTGTCTCCGTGAGTTCGACCAGATGCTCGATCAGCTTGACGTGACCGACGACGACCTCGTCGCCGTTGTCGGCGACCTCGTCCGGAAGGGACCGGACAGCGCGGGCGTGGTCGACCGCGTCCGTGAACTGGAGAACGTCGTCACCGTCCGCGGGAATAACGAAGAAAAGCTCCTGACTGGCGACAAGGCGCGTACGGACGCTGGCCTGCGCGAGGACCACATTGAGTGGATCGCGGCCCAGCCCGCGGCGCTGAGCTTCGGTGATGCGCTGGTGGTCCACGGCGGTGTTGACCCGCGCAAGCCGCTCGCGGACCACACCGTCGAGGAGCTTCAGAACCTGCGGTCGCTCGCTTCGGGCTACGAGCGCCCGTTCTGGTGGGACGTCTACGACGGACCCCGAACGGTCTTTTTTGGCCACACGCCGCTGGCGGCGCCGGTCTTGCACGACCACGTCGTCGGCCTCGACACCGGCTGTGTCTACGGTAACCAGCTAACTGCCTACGATTACCGGAGCGACACCCTCCACGTCGTCGACTCGGAGCAGACCCACGAGGAGCGCGCGGCCTCGAAGTTCGTCGAACCGAAGTCGACGACGGAGCAGTAACGCGTTGTCGCCCGACACGCCACCGTCAGCTACCGTCCGGTCAGTCCCGCCCGCTGAGCGTCGAGACCGCCCGTCTGTGCCTGTCGTCGTGGAAGCGGCACGTCTATACCAGTGGTCTAAAAATCCACCCGCGTTGTGAGCCAACACTACGACAAGGTCTCCGTCCCCGAGGAAGGCGAGGCCGTGACACTCGTCGAGGAGGGGGCAGACGAACTGGACGTGCCGGATCATCCGGTTGTCCCGATCATCTACGGCGACGGAATCGGCGTAGACGTCGGTCCCGCCGCCCAGTCGGTGCTGGAGGCGGCGGCGCAGGCGACCGGCCGCGATATCTCGTGGATGCGCGTCTACGCCGGTGAAAGCGCCCGCGAGATGTACGGTGAGAACCTGCCCGACGACACTGTTGAGGCGATCCGCGAACACCGCGTTGCGATCAAGGGGCCGCTGACGACGCCGGTCGGCTCCGGCTTCCGTTCACTCAACGTCGCGCTTCGAAAGAAGCTCGACCTCTACACGAACATGCGCCCGACCTACCACCTCGAGGGTGTCCCCTCGCCCGTGACGAACCCGGGCGCCATGGACATGGTGAACTTCCGGGAGAACACCGAGGACGTCTACGCCGGTATCGAGTGGGAGGCGGGCACGGACGAGGTCGAAGAGGTCCGCAGCTTCGTCGAGGACACGATGGGCTTCGACGACACCATTCACGAGGGCCCGGTCGGCATCGGGATCAAGCCGATCACCGAGTTCGGGACGAAGCGCCTCGTGCGGAAGGCGATCGACTACGCTCTCGAGAACGGCCGCGACTCGGTGACCCTGATCCACAAGGGAAACATCATGAAGTTCACCGAGGGGCAGTTCCGCGACTGGGGCTACGAGGTCGCCGACGAGGAGTACGGCGACGACGTCATCACCGAGGATACGCTCTGGGAAGAGCGCGACGGCGAGCAGCCCGAGAACACGGTTGTCGTCAACGACCGGATCGCCGACAACATGCTCCAGCAACTGCTCACCCGCACCGACCAGTACGATGTACTGGCGATGCCGAACCTCAACGGCGACTATCTCTCCGACGCTGCCGGCGCCCAGATCGGCGGGCTCGGGATCGCTCCCGGCGCCAACATCGGCGACGGGCGCATCCTCGCCGAACCGGTCCACGGCTCCGCGCCAAAGTATGCCGGGCAGGACAAGGTCAACCCCTGCGCAATAATTCTCTCTGGCCGCATCATGCTCGAGTACCTCGGCTGGGAGAACGCCGCTGACCTCGTTCGTGACGCAGTCGAGAACACCATCTCCTCGGGCACCGTGACCTACGATCTTGAGCGACAGATCGAGGGCGGCACGAAGGTCGCGACCAGCGAGTTTGCCGAGGCCGTCGTCGACGAGATCGACCGGCTGGCCTAATCTGCGGCGCTCTTCGCTCTCGGCTGCGGCGTCGTGTGGCTCATACTCACTTCTCTTGTCGCGTCTTCAGGGCCGTTGACTCACCCTGCCCGCTGTCCTCGGTCTCGTGAGCCATCCGCTCACACAGATACAACCAGGAAGCTACCAGCGTGAGCCGTGAGAGGAATCTGACCGGAGTAGCGTTCGCCAGCGCGAGTACCAGCACGCTCGCCCCGTCGAACGCGGGAACGGTGTTTTGCTTTGTCAGTCTCCTCCACGGCTGTATCGGCATGTCAACAATAGTGAAATAAATTGAGGACACGCTCCGGTGGGTTTTCGGTCGAGTCCGGTCAACCATTGCTTGTGTACGCGGTGGTCGGCTGTTCGGACTGTTCGGGCCTGTGGATAGTCACGGACCTGCGAGCGCAGGAGACGGCGACGTGCGCGCGGTGCGGGTCACGCCACCGGACTGCAAAGCTCCGACGGCTGTTCGAGACAGAGAATCGACGGACGGCGGTTGAGGCGCGCGCGAAGATGCTTGCTCGTCGTGCCGGCGAAGGTGAGGCGTTCGAGTCTGTCGACGACGCGGCCGCTGCGAACGCAGGGCTTGACGACGACGAGTTTCTCGCGGCGAGCGGCCTTGACCCCGACGCGGTGGCGGCGGCGGGCGAGCGCGCGGAACAGGGGTCGGGGTCGACAGGCGCCGGCGACCGCGCGAGCGTCGTCCGCGCGGCAGTGTCAGAGTTAGACGACCCCGACGCCGACGCGGTTGTTGAGTACGCAACCGACCGGGGGGTGCCGACCGACGCAGCGCGGGACCTGCTCGACAGACTTTACGACCGCGGCGAAGTGAGACGGGTCGATGGCGGCTACCGGCCGCTCTGACGCCGCATTATCGTCCGAGTGAGGCGTGGGCGCTCGCGAGGTGACGCGACGAGAGCGCCGCGAGCAGGGAGAGTTCGCCCGCGAGTACCCCAGCGGCAATTGTCTCAGCGAGGGCGTCAGCGTTCGACCCCGGCGGGTCACCGCCGCCTCGGAGACCGAGCAGCGAAAGTGCCTCGCCCTGCGTCGGTAGGCCGGTGCCACCGCCCACGGTCCCGACCTCCAGCGAGGCGAGCGAGGCCGAGACGTACAGACCCTCCTCGCGGGGCTCGACCGTTGTGATGGCGTTCGCGCCACCGACTACCTGAGCCTCGTCTTGCCCTGTCGCGAGAAAGACGCCCGCAACGACGTTCGCGGCGTGGGCGTTGAACCCCAGACTCGCCGCCTTTGCCGACCCGACGAAGTTCTTCCGGCGGTTTATTTCTGCCATTGCCGTCGCCGTCGTGTTGAGTCGCTCCTCGACCACCTCGGTCGGAAGGACGGCGTCGGCGGTCACGGACCGGCCACGCCCTTCGACGGCGTTGATCGCGGCGGGCTTCTTGTCCGTACAGAGGTTGCCCGACAGGGCCACCAGCTCTGCTGCCGTCTCCGCCTCCACAACGTCACAGGCCGCCCCGGTGGCGATTGTCGCCATGTTCATTCCCATCGCGTCTTTGGTGTCGTACCGGAAGCGCAGGAAGACGGAGTCGCCGACGACGTACGGCGTCACGTTGAGCAGTTCGCCGTGGCTCGTCGTCGACTCCGCCGCCTCGCGAAGGGCGGCCACGTTGTCACGCACCCACTCGACGGTCGCCTCGGCCTCTGCAACGCCTACAACGCGGAAGACCGGCGCGCGGGTCATCCCCGTCTTTGTCACCCGTGCTCGGGCGCCGCCGCCGGCCCGAAGCGCCGCACACCCGCGGTTGACCGACGCCACCAGTGCGCCCTCCGTCGTCGCTATCGGGAGGTAGGCCTCGCGCTCGCCGTCCGCACCCTCGACAGGGAGTGGTCCGGCGACGCCTAACGGAATCTGGACCGTGCCGAGCATGTTCTCGATGTTGTTCTCGGCGACGGCGGCGTCGACACCGTAGTTGCTGACGGCGTCGAGGCTCGTGCCCGTCCGCTCTCCGATTATTTGACGGCGCGCTGTCGCGGCGGCGTCGGCGTCTGTGGCGTGCGATTCGAGTTCGTACAGTCGAAGGTCCCCCGCTCGCACCCGCTCTGCGAGCGTATCGGCGTCGAGTCCGTTATCTTCGCTCATGCGCCCGTCTGACGGGGCGCGCGCAAATGGGTACCGGTCAGGTAGCGCGAGACAACGATCTGCCCCGCGACCTGGCGCGAGACAGAGAGCGACCCACTGGGCGCCGTCCGACATCTCGACAAGTGTTTTGTCCAAGCCGTCCGCCCGACTCGTATGGCCGCGCCCGCTGACCTCGTGTTGACCGACGCGGCGGTCCACACTCTCACGCCGGACGACCCGGTCCACGAGGCCGTCGCGGTCCGCGACGGCCGTATCGTCCGCATCGGCTCTGCCTACGATCTCGACATGCTCGTCGGGGTGAACACGACGCGTGTCGCACTCGACGGCCGTGTCGTCCTGCCCGGCTTCGTCGATGCCCACACTCACCTCTCGACGGTCGGGCGCTACGAGGTCCACGCCGACCTCTCGGGTACCGAGAGCCGTGCCGAGGCGCTGGACTGTCTCACAGCGCGCGCCGGCGACATCGCGGCCGACGACTGGCTCCTCGGCTATGGCTACGACGAGTCGTCGTGGGGCGAGACTGAGCCGCTCGTGGCAGCCGACCTCGCCGCCCTCGACCACCCCGGTCCGGTCGCGGCGTTCCGCGAGGACCTCCATCTTGTCTCTGTCGACGAGACGGCTCTGGCGCGGGTCGTCGAAGACTCCACGTCCGGTGGCGGCGACGACGGCGTCCTCGTGGAGGCGGGCGCGACCGCGGTTCGACGACGACTCCAGCCGGACCGTGTCGAGGCGCGACGGCTTCTTGAGGCAGGCCAGCGCCGTGCTGTCTCGCGCGGCGTGACGGGCGTCCATGACCTCGTGCGTCGCTCCGCTGCACCGCGAGCATACCGCGACATGGCGCACGAGGGTGACCTGGACCTGCGGGTCCAGATCTACTACTGGCGAGACCATGTGGACGCGGTTGCGGAGGTCGGACTGACGACCGGGGGCAATGGGCGTGTCGAGTTTGGCGGGATCAAGACATTTTCGGACGGGTCGCTTGGCGCGCGGAGCGCTCGCCTCGCCGACCCGTACGCCGACGCACCCGACGACCGCGGCGAGTGGGTGGTCTCGCCCGACGAGTTGGACACGCTTGCCGAACAGGTGGACGACCTTGACCTCCGAATGGCGACCCACGCTATTGGCGACGAGGCGGTGGACCGCGTCCTCGACGCCTACGAGGGCCGGGGCGAGGGCGCGCGCTGGCGGGTCGAACACGCGGTGTTGGCGAGTGACGATGCGATAGCGCGGCTTGCGGAGGGGAAGGTGGTCGCCTGTGTCCAGCCCAACTTCCTGAAGTGGGCCAGCGAGGGCGGCCTCTACGAGCGCCGTCTCGGCGAGCGCCGGCGGGAGACGACCCGGCTCCGAACGCTGGTCGATGCCGGGGTCCACGTCGCCTTCGGGAGTGACGGGATGCCGATGGACCCACTCGTCGGGGTCCATCACGCGGTGAACGCGCCCGAGGCGAGCCAGCGCCTTGAGGTGACCGAGGCGCTCCGGGCGTACACGCACGGTGCAGCGTACGCCGGACTGGCCGAGGACGAGACGGGGACCGTTGAGACTGGTAAGTACGCTGACCTGACGGTCCTCGATGCGTCGCCGTGGGAGCGCCCGGAGTCTATCGGCGATATCGACGTGGCGATGACTGTCGTCGGGGGCGACGTCGTCCACGACCCGCGTTCGCTGGCCCGGAACGCTTAGGCCGGCGCCCCGGCTCTCCCCGGGCGTGTCCGACCCCTTCTTCGACCGTCTCGCGGCCCGGGTTGAGGCCGTCGACTCCGTGGTTAGCGTCGGTATCGACCCGCGCCTTGACCGTACGCCGTCTTTTCTCGCGGACCACGACCTGCCGCGGTGGGCGTTCGCCCGGCGCGTCATCGACGCGACCCACACACATGCTGCGGCGGTGAAGCCGAACGCTGCCTTCTTCGAGGATGCCGACGGCTGGCGCGCGCTCCGTGAGACGATAGCCTACGCCCACGGCAAGGACCTCCCGGTCGTGTTAGACGCAAAGCGCGGGGACGTGGGCCCGACAGCCCGGCAGTACGCACAGAACGTCGCGGACATCGGCGCCGACGCCGTCACCGTCAGCCCTTACATGGGTCGGGACTCGGTTGAGCCGTTTCTCGCACAGGATCTGGGCGTGTTCGTCCTCTGTCGCACCTCGAACGCGGGCGGGGCAGATCTTCAGGATCGTGACCTCGTGACCGGTGAACCGGTGTACGAGCGGGTGGCCGCGCTCGCCGACCTCTGGAACGACCGCGAGAACGTCGGTCTCGTGGTTGGGGCGACAGCCCCCGCCGAACTGGAAGCGATCAGGGAGGCAGTGCCCGACCTGCCATTTCTCGTCCCGGGTGTCGGCGCACAGGGTGGCGCGGTGGAAGCGGCCGCCGAGTTCGGTCTTGCCGACGGGGTGGGACTGGTGAACTCCTCACGGGGGATCATCTACGCAGGTGACGAACACGACGCGGAGCGGCCGTACTTCGCGGCGGCGGGCACGGCGGCGAAGCGATTGAAGCGCCGGCTGAACGAGTACCGTTAGCGCGGCACGTCGCCCGACCCGAGATCGTTTTCACCCCTTGCCCCGCGGAGACAGGCCACGCAGAGGTCGTGATCGTCGTCGAAGTCCTCGTCACAGACCGCCGTTCCGCAGTTCGGGCAGGTCCGGTCGGCGAGGGCAACCCCGCAGACGCCACAGACAGTAGCTGTACTCACGCGCGCTTGTACGCTCTCTCGTCACTTGGGTCACGAGGTCACATCTCACCGGGAGGCTTAGGGGCATCGCCACAGAACGTCGGTTGTGGACCGTGACCGGCTATTACTGGGGCTCGCTGCGGTGTTCGCGGGACTAACGGTACTCGTGACCGTCGCCGCACTCGCCGTCCAACCGTTCCTCTTGATTGTCGCGATCCCGTTCGCCATCCTCACCTACTTTCTGTGGTACCAGGCGACAGGACGGCTAGAGGCCCGGACCCGTCGGCGACAGACGCGAGCGCGTCAGGCGACAGCGACGGGCGCCGGGCCACGCGGCGGTGCGGCGACCGGCCGACGCCCCCCGGGTCCGAACGACGGACCGAGTCGCGCGGAGGCGTATCGCCGGCTGGGACTGGAGCCAGGAGCGGGCGAGTCGGCGGTCAAGCGGGCCTATCGCGAACGGGTGAAGGAGGTCCATCCGGACACCGAGACGGGCGATCAAGAGACGTTCAAACAGGTCACCCGGGCGTACGAGCGTCTGACCGAGGACGGGCCCCGCGCGAATACGTAGCGCTCGGGAGGGATGTGATCTCACCCCACGGAAAGCGTTTTCCGGAGTGGGAGCAGGTACCTAATTAATGAGCGCCGACCGGGCCGTGCTCAAGGAAGCCATCGAGCGCGGCGAGGAGGAGGGGGGCCCAGTCGAGTTCAAACAACAACTCGCCCGCGAGGTCCACCTCGCCGACGGTCGGATGGAGAGTCTCGCCGCACAGCTCCGCCATCGGGTTCTCTCCGGCGATGGCGAGGCCACATACGTTGTCGGTGTCACCGATGAGGGCCGGATCGCCGGCATCGCGCCCGAGGCGTTCTCGGAGTCAATGGATGTTCTCTCGCTCCTGGCCGAGGAGGCTGGTGCCCACATCGACGAGGTGCAGACGTGGGCCGTCCCGCCCGCCGACGACGGCGAGGACCGCGGGGTCGTTGGCCTCGCAACTGTCTGCGAGGGCGCGATGCTCGAGACGGACGACGAACATATCGTCGTCGGCACGGCCGGCCACGTCGACCATGGCAAGTCCACGCTTGTCGGGTCGCTCGTGACGGGTGACGCCGACGATGGCGAGGGCGGGACCCGGGGCTTTCTAGACGTCCAACCCCACGAGGTCGAACGGGGGCTCTCGGCGGATCTCTCGTACGCGGTCTACGGCTTCGACGACGAGGGGCCGGTGCGGACGGACAACCCCGACCGGAAGCGCGACCGCGCGCAGGTTGTTGAAGAGGCCGACCGGCTTGTCTCATTCGTCGACACCGTCGGCCACGAGCCGTGGCTTCGGACGACGATTCGCGGGCTGGTCGGACAGAAACTCGACTATGGCCTGCTGACCGTTGCCGCGGACGACGGCCCGACCCGGACGACGCGCGAGCATCTCGGTATCCTTCTTGCGACCGATCTCCCGACGATGGTGGTCATCACGAAGGTCGACCTTGTCGACGACGATCGGGTCGCAGAGGTTGAACGGGCGGTCGAGCGCCTTCTCCGGGACGTGGGTGAGACGCCGCTCCGGGTCAAGCGCCACGGCATCGCGGCCGCCGCCCGCGAGGTTGGCGACGTGGTGCCGATTCTTCGCACCTCTGCGGTGACGAAGCAGGGTCTCGACGATCTTGACCACCTGTTCGAGCGCCTGCCCAAGACCGGCGAACACGGCGAGAAGTTCCGGATGTACGTCGATCGCACCTACAGCGTGACGGGCGTAGGCGCGGTAGCGAGTGGGACGATAAACTCCGGCACCGTGGAGGCGGGCGACGACCTTCTCCTCGGGCCGATGGCCGACGGCTCCTTCCGTGAGGTGGAGGTGCGCTCGATCGAGATGCACTATCACCGAGTCGACCGTGCCCGGGCCGGCCGTATCGTCGGTATCGCCCTGAAAGGCGTCAAAGAGCCGGTCGTCGAGCGCGGCATGGCCCTGTTACCCGCCGACGCCGACCCGGAGCCAATCCGGTCGTTCGAGGCCGAGGTGATGGTGCTTAATCACCCAACGCGCATCGGCGAGGGCTACGAGCCGGTCGTCCACGTCGAGACAGTCAGCGAGGCGGCCGCGTTCTACCCTGACGGCGGCCAGTTGCTTCCGGGCGACACCGGCAAGGCCCGAGTGGAGTTCAAGTTCCGGCCCTACCTCGTCGAGGAGGGCCAGCGGTTCGTGTTTCGCGAGGGTCGCTCGAAGGGTGTCGGGACGGTAACCGACGTCAACACGGACTAGAGACAGCCGTCGAGGTCCGCAACAGCGTCGACGTCGTAGTCGGGGTCCCACCCGTCGACAGGCTCTCGCTCCCCCACGAGAACGCTCGTCAACCCCGCGGCCGCCGCACCCGCTACGTCAGCCTCCGGGGCGTTCCCGACGTGGGCCGTCCGCTCCGGCGCGACACCAAGGGCGTCACAGGCGAGTCGGAACGGCTCAGGGTCCGGTTTCGCCGGCACGTGCCCCCACTCCTCGTTGTGGTGGCCGGCGAACACGACAACCTCGAAGCGGTCCGCCAGCCCGAGCGTCTTGAGCTTGTCCCACTGCATCTCCGGGCCGCCGTTCGTGACGAGGCCTACCCGTCGCTCCGCGGCGAGGTCGTTGACAACCTCCGGCACGCCCGGAAGTGGGTTTACTGCGGCGTGGTCCCGGCGTTCGGCGTACTCTCTCGCAAGCGCCCGGCCGAGCGCCGCTGGATATCCGCGCTCTGTCGCGATAGCCTCGAACGCCATCTCGCGAAGCTCTGTTGGCCCCTCCGCGACGGGAGCGAACTCGCCGTAGCGTTCGTAATAGTCGGCGACTGCAAAGAGCGGCTCAACACCGACGGCGTCGAAGGCGCGTTCCAACACCTCATCGCCGGGGCGGCGGTACTCACAGAGCGTCCCGTCGATGTCGAAGAGTACAGAGTCGTGGGTCACTCGACCCCGCCCCCCTCGACACTCGTTGCCGCCGCTCGCCGGTACCCCTCCGCGCCTTGTTCTACCGCCCCCACCGCAGTAAGCCAGTTGAGCAGCCGCTCGACGTGTCGCGCCCACGCGGCACCGGGGTCTACGTGACGATGGTGTTCCCACGTCGGCTGGCGGACGGCGCCGACGACGTCCGCGGCGGACCGTGCCTCTCCGTCAGGGTCGGGAAGTGCATCGAACACCTCTCGGGCGCCGTAGACCGCGGTGAAAACCCGTCTACGGAGAGTCGCCCTGTCGACATCGTCGTCAGTTCGGCGGTACTTGCCCGCCGACCGTTTGACGAGACCGAGCGCCCGGAGAAGCGTCAGCCAGTCCCGCGCGGCTCGGCGTTCGACATTGATTGCCTCGCTCACCCGGGCACAGCAGTCGGCCTCTGAGTCTGGGACGCGACCGACTGCATCGCGGGCCGTCTCGATCGTCTCGTGGGCTGTCGCCCCCGGCTCGGGCGCCGGCGGGAGACGCTTAGTTCGCAAACGACTCCGCCAGCAGGTCGTCACTGGTCGCACCGTACGTGTGTGTCCCGCCGCCTCGCACGTCTACCGTTACCTGTGCGGGGCCGAAGACAGCGGGCGAGAGCGTCTCGAACCGCCAGTCGGCGTCGTCGAACGCGTCGGCCATCGGCGCGCCGTGGTCGTCGGCGGCGGTCGAGGCCACCTCGTCGAACCGGTCGAACGGCTCCGCAACGGTCAGGTGGACCCGCGACCCGTAGGTAAGGGCGTCCGTCGTACGAGCGAGTGCAGTCGCCTCGTCGTCACTCGGAGGCGCAATCGGCGTTGAGGAGGCGACCGAGAGGATGTCGAGCGGTTCGTAGCCAAGTTCGAACAGTCGGAAGGTTGCGAGCTCGGCCGCCCGAGCGGCGCTCACGACGCTTCCCGTGGTTGACCCGGTCGCGAACGCGGGGAGGTAGACGGCACTCCGGGTGACCCCTGCCCGCTCTGCAACGTGTTCCGCCACCGGCTGGCCCGGGAGTTCGTCCGACTCGACCGCGAGAACGGTCAGGTCGAACTCGTCGGCGTAGCCGATAGCGTCGAACTCGGCCTCCTCGGCGACCAGCGCGCGTGCCGGACCGCTCCCCAGCCCCTCGAACCCGGGGAGCGACAGCTCCCACCCTGCCTTCGACGAGCAGAGTAGCGCCGTCGCCGGGTGGTCGGTCGTTACCTCGACGTGGGTTCGGGGGCCACCTGCGGCATCGTCAAGCGTCATATCTACCGTCGCCAGCCCTGCGGTCATTATCTCGGCGAGTAACAGACCAGTCTCCAGACCGCCCGGGACCTCGACGCCGAAATCGATGGCTGTGGCGCCTGAATCGAGTTTGTGAACGGCGAGGCCCAGTTCGGGCGCAAAGTCGATCGCCTCGTCGACGAGTTCGACCGCCATTCGGTTGAGACTCTCCATATGCGTTCTTTTTAGCCTCCCGGTGAAAGGTCTACGTCTCGTCGGTCGGCTGGGCCGCGCTCCGGGCGGGTCGGCCCAGCGCATCCTCCACCCGGTCGACCTTCGATGCTGCGCTCCCATCGCTCGCGCGTTTGTCGTCTATTTTGAGAACTGTCGAGACACGGTCGCCCTCGACCGCGCGGTGGGCCGCTTTGACGGCGTCGAATAGATCGCTCACATCGGCGGCCTCTATCGTTGTCCCCATCGGCGACGTCTCGTAGGTCACTGGGTGGTCGTCGAGCGCTGCAACGGCGCGTGCTACGTCCTTGGCCATACTCCCCTCGCGGACCGGCGCGACGGAGAGAAACGCGATCACTGTCACGGCTGCCGGTGGTCCGGGCGCGCACTTTACTCCTCCCCGTGTCGAACCAATGTTTGTGTCCACCAAGGCTCCCACGACGACCCCACGCCCACACACAGGGTTGCTCTCACCCGCGCGGTCGTCCACGAGATGCGTGCCATGGACCACCGGTTATCGCCTGGGATATTGCCTCCCACACGTTCGTTCCGCCTCGCCCGCTTTTCGATCTCGTCATCACCGACCCCTCGGCGGCTGGGTTCGGCAAGACGACGTCTCTGGCCGTGTTCACAATGTCTCATGTGCGGGGCTCTTGCTTCCATACCGCACTGCTATCGAACTGTGCGGGCGACTTGGTCGCCAGGGGCTGACTACGCCTCGGCGTCGGCCAGCAGTTCGGGGAACCGCTTTTTAACCTTCTTGAGCTTCGGTGGGATCTGGGCCGAGCAGTACGGCTGGTTCGGGTTCTTCGCGTAGTAGTCCTGATGATATTCCTCAGCGCGGTAGAATCGCTTGAGCGGTGCGACCTCGGTGACGATGCCGTCGTAGGCCTCGCCTTCGAGCTCTTCGATCACGCGCTCAGCCGTTTCCTGCTGGTCTGGCGTCTCGTAAAACACCGCCGAGCGGTACTGCGAGCCCACGTCCGGGCCCTGCCGGTCTCTCGTCGTCGGGTCGTGGACGGCGAAAAACACCTCAAGCAGCTCCACCAGGCTCACGATATCGGGGTCGAACTCGACGCGGACAACCTCGGCGTGGCCCGTCGATCCCGAACAGACCTGTTCGTAGGTTGGGTCCTCAACGCTGCCGCCGGTGTAGCCAGAGACGACCGACTCGACGCCGATGATTCGCTCCAGCGGGGCCTCGACACACCAGAAACAGCCGCCGCCGAGCGTCGTCGTTTCAGTCACAAACGAATGTAGGGCACGGGGTCGGAAATACACGTCGGCGGGGATTCGACCCTCAGCCAGTCCGCTCGCTTCGGTCACCCCAACCGCCCGATTCGACTGTACAGTCCGAGGGCGGCGCCGGCGGCCGCTGCGTATACGACAGGACGTTTCAGGGCGACCCAGTCACGGTCGACGACGAGCTCCTAGACGGGTTTCTCGCGCTCGGCGCCGACATCGACCCCGAGTACATCGAGTGTCCCTTCGACGGCTACATTTACGACACCATGGCCGACTACAATAACTTCCACGAGACGACGGGCTGGGAGCCCCAGATTACCGTCGAAGAGGGCGTCGAGCTCGTGTGTAAGCCGTATCTTGACGACGAGTCCGTTTGAAACCAGCGGGCCTACTCGAACACCTGACAGAGAGGACACGCATGATACAGATGCTCGTCGAGCGTCCGGACTTTCCCGTCGACACCCCCGCGATCGATATCAATGACGGCTGACGTGTCGAGCAGTTTCATCAGTTACTCACTCGCGCGGTCAGGTAGTCGATCTAGCGTGCCGTCGCTCGGTCGACCGATTTCGGCGTCGACCTTCGCGTACGTCTCCGGATCCAGTACCTGCTGTCCAGTCACGTCTGCGAGCTGGCCTCCCTCGTCGAGCGTGTCGGATATAAGTTCGCTGAAACTTCGGTCGCCCTTCTCGCGCTTGAGCCGACGATACACCTCGTCGCTGATGGAGATATTCTTGCTAATGTTTTACATGTGTGTACCCATACATAAATACATTCGTGTGGCCTGCAGAAGGAACGGCCTGTTGGCATGCATAAGCGTGACAATCTCCGTGGTGTCGACACCAGACGTCCTCGGTGGAACGTCACGGATCGAGGGGACCCGCGTTGGCGTCCAGCAGCTTGGAGCACTCATAGGGGGGTCGTAAAATAGCGCGAGAAGCCGTGAGACGCATGGATGCGCTGGCGGGGATTTGAACCCCGGTTGTGACCATGGCAAGGTCACGTGATAC
>CAKZPG010000087.1 GCA_937138675.1 uncultured archaeon
TCCTACGATGGCGGCCTGCCCGCCCCAAGCAATCAAACAGTAATCGGAACCAGTCGATGACCGCCCGATTCTCACAGAGTCGGCGCGGAGTTGACTGCTGTAAGCAGACTCAACGTAACTCCGTGTCCATCGAAGTTTGCCGGACTCCCCAAGGCAAAACCAACTTTGGGAGTCCGAATATGACCGAGGATAGGAGCACCGGGGGCTTGGCACTCCCAGCAGTCCTCCCCGCCTCAGACCACGAGCATCCGTTCAGATTCGTACTGAGTGGATGCTCGGTGGGACTGCAAACCTGAAATCTCCAACGCTCAGGATTCTTCCGCGTTCACGCGGAGGAGGATGTCAAGCCTCAGCGGCCGCGGCGCCAGCCTTTTTGCGCGTAATGTAGCCAGCGATGCGGTTGCGTACACCTTTTGAGTCGACGTTCGTCAGCTCCGAGACGTTCTGTTTGTTCGTCTCGAAGTCGGTGTTGAACGCCTCCGGATAGCGCTCTAATAGCAGCGTCCCGAGCTGCTTGACGTACTTCGGCTTGATTGCCATACGAGTCGTACGCCGTGGTTCCCACTAAAGCGATCCGTTCTGTCGGGCAAACGGACTACGACCGTTCGCGCCAGCTTGTGTACTCGTCGACCCGCGCGAACGCTTCCCGTGTCCGCGGGCCGCCACACGAGTCAACGACGCTCGCGAAGTAGTCGAGTCGGTCGAGCAAGGTCGCGGTGTCGTAGGCGTCGACATCCAGGCGTGAGGCCGCGACAGTGGCGTCGACAACGGCCGCGAACCCACGGTCGATCGTCGGGACGCGCTGTTCACGAACGGTGCTGGCCGTTGGCTCTAACCCCCACGTCTCCGTCTTCGTCTTGCCCGTCTGCCCCGTCGATAGCCGCTCTGTCTCGACACGGACCCACGCGGCCGCCGAGTCTAACACCGGGTTGTCCTCCTCACGGATCGTCAGCGCGGCGTCGACGAAATCCCGTGGGTCGGTGACGAACTGGACGACCGCGCAGCCCTCCCGACCGAAGTTCCCCCGCGTCCGGGTGTTGCCGTACGTTGTCGCGGTCACCGGATGCTCGGGGTCGACGTCCGTCGGCGACCGGTCCGTGTCGTGGCCCATCCTGTTGGCCTCGAAGCTCGGTGACGCCTGCAGGCCGAGTGCCGCGACGTTCCAGCGGTCGTTCGGCCCGAGTGTCGTCGTCACGCTCTCTACTACGCCCGACCACTCGACCGGCCAGCGATGACTCATACGGGGAGTCCCCTTTCGAGCGCCACGAACGTGGCTGCTGCGGTCAGGTCGGCGGTCGTCCCCGGGTTCACGCTGCGCTCGCGCAGGTCCGCGGCCAACCGTCCGGCGTCGTCAAGATCGGCGCACGCCGCGGCCCGGTTCCGCACCTCGCGCGCCACCGTCGCGCCGTGTTCCGTGCGAACCAGCGTGTCCGGTCGGTCGCCGAGCAGTCGGAGGAACGTCCGCGCCACCCTGTCTGGCGCGGGACCGTCGTCGGCGAGCATTCGGTCGGCGGCGCGAAAGGCCCGCGGACAGCCACGGACGAGCTCGGCAGCGTTGCCGTCACCCGGCACCGAAAGTAGGCAGACGTCAAACAGTGTCAGGCCCCGTGCGGCGGCCGCCTCGCCCGCGTCTGCCCCGCGCCGGGCGTCGAGGGCGTCTAACCCCTCCGGCGGGTCGCCGACTGCGACCTTGACGTGGTCGAACGCCATAAAAAACGCCCGGGCGTCGTCGACGGTCGTCGACTCCACAACACGTTCGACCCGGTCGCGGCTGAGCATGCCCGTCGTGGCGGTTCGGACCAGTGGAATGAGAAGCAGGAGACAGCCGAACTGCGTGTTCCCGCCCGCCTGCTGAGACATCCCAGCGACGGCTCGCTCGAAGCTCCGGCCGACGCCCGGCCCGTCCGGGTCGGCGGCGGCGTCAAGCCCCGGCCGTCCACCCACCGCACCGGCGAGGAACTGTTCGAACCGCAGGTCTGCAAAGTCGTGTGTCCGGTCGACGTTGCCCGGCTTGGGCGTGCCAGCCACTTCGAGGAGAAGCGCGAGTTCGGCGTGGGCCGCAGGGCCGAAGTCGGGGCGAGGAGTACTCACGGTGTGACATCGCGCCTCCGCCACGCCGCTTCGACCTCGCTCCTGACCCGCGTCAGCAGGCCGGGATCGGTCGTCGGCCGCCCGACGCTCACCGCCTCAACACCCCGGTCGAGATAGCGTCGCGCTGTCGGGCCATCCCGCACGCCGTTGTTGCCAACGACGGTGAGGTTGGGGGCGGCCTCACTGACCAGCGTAACCGACCCGGGCGTGTCCATCGCGTCGACGTGAACCCAGTCCGCGCCGGCGTCGCTCACCGCATTGGCAACCGCCTGGAGGTCGGCGCCCGCAACCTCGGCACGCACCTTCACGCTCGTCGTCGCCGGGGCTGAGGCGGCGACCTGCGCGGCGAGAGCCTCGGGGTCGCGGAGAAGCGCCTCGCCCGCACCGGCCGCGCACATCTCGGCCTGCCGGCAGTGGGCGTTTATCTCCAGGACTGCGTTGTGAGCGGCACAGACCTCGGCGATGGGCCGGACAGAATTCGGCGCCGCCGCCCGGACGTTCAGGCCCGGACGGACCGGTGTGTCCGCGAGGGCGGTGAACTGCGCCTCCGCCCACGCGACGGGGTCGGGCGGTAGGAACTCCTCGCGGTCGCGGCCAACCATCGTCCGGGCCGCCTCGCGGGTCGGGCCGTCGAGGGCGAGGCCACCGAGGAGCGCACAGTCGACGTGCGGGGCCGCCGCTCGTGCCCACGTGGCGTCCGCGACGCCGGAGAGGCTGGCAGCGACGAGTTTCATCTCTCTCCCTCCACCGCCACCTCGGCCCCGACCTCCGAAAGCGCAGTGAGTGCCACGCGGGCGACTCGCTCGGCGTCCTCTGGACCGCCGAGGTGCGTGTCAGTCCGGACAGTCGGGCGCGCAAGCTCGGTTGGGTCGGCCTCGTCGAGGACGAACGCGTCCACCCACGGATACGCCTCGGCGACGCCCGCTGTCGACGCGTCGCGACCCGTCCCGCGCATCAGCTCGGGCGCCGGGCCGGAGAACGCCTCGTCGCCGACGAACGGCGAGACAGCGACAACGGGCGTCTCGGTCAACGCCGCCGTCAGTCCGTCGAGTGCGGCCATCGGCCCGACACTCGTCACCGGGTTTGAAGGGCCGACGATTACGGGCGCGGAGAGCGCCTCGCGGACGGCGGACGTCGCCGTTGCACGTTTGGCGCCGCGGAACTCGACGTTCTCGACGGCCGGCTCGGCCCGGCGGGCGACCCAGAACTCCTGGAAATGCATCGGTCCCTCGTCGGTGTGGACGATACTTGCAACGGGATCGTCGCTCATCGGGAGAAGCGAGATGTCGAGGCCGAACGCGTCCGCGAGGAGGCGTGTGACCTCGGTGAGCGAATACCCTTCGTCAAGCAGCCCAGTCCGCGTGACGTGGACCGCGCGGTCGTGGTCACCTATCTTCATGAACTCCGCGACGCCGGAGAACCGCCTGTGTTGTGCGATCCGGCGACCGCTCGTCTGGGCTGCGGGCGGGAGATAGCGCGGACCGGGGCCGAGGCCTGCCTCGGCGGCCAGTTCCTGAAGCCGGTCGTGGGTGGCGGTCGTGTCGCCGTCTATCCCCCACCACCGCTCGCGGTCGAGGACCCCGCCGCCGTCAAACAGCACGGTGTCGAGGTCCGGACAGACGAGGTGACCGCCGATCTCTACGTCGTCGCCGGTGTTACCGACGACAGCGATCGTCTCCGGGTCGAGCAAACGGCGGACCCCCGAGAGGAGCTTTGGCGTCCCCGTTCCACCGGCGAGAAGGGAGAGTTCGGACATGACTGCGTGAGGGGACGGCGTGGCTTGAAGCCTGTCCTCCCCGCCATTCCGGTGGTCACCCCGTGCCTGCCCGGGGCGTTCGTGTGCCACCCCCTCCACAACGGTTTACCCGAGCGCGTGACCAGACTCCTCATGCTCACGGTCAAGGATAGCGTCCACGACCATGTCGAGGTGTCGGGGATCGCCGCGGAGCTCATCGACACCCCGGCGGTCCAGCGTCTCCGCCGCATCGGACAGCTCGGCACCGTCTCCTACGCATACCCATCTGCGAACCACACCCGATTCGAGCACAGCCTCGGGGTCTACCACCTCGCCTCGCGCGCACTCGATCACCTGAATCTGAAGGGGTCGGCGAAGGCCCGCGTTGAGGCGGCGGCGCTTCTCCACGACGTCGGACACGGCCCGTACAGCCACAACGTTGAGAACGTCATCTACCGCGAGACGGGCCGGTACCACGACGATGTGGACGACCTGCTAGCCCGTGGCGAGGTCGGCGAGGTGTTGCGCGACCACGGCTTAGCGCCCGAGCGGGTGGCGCGACTGGTCGACGGCAGGGGGCGTTACGGCCAGTTGGTCTCTGGTGAACTCGATGTCGACCGGATGGACTACCTCGTGCGCGACGCCCACCATACTGGTGTTCCGTACGGCACGATCGACCCGGGGCGGCTCATCCGCGAGCTCCGCCTCGTTGAGGGCGAACTCGTTCTCGCGGAGGGAAACGTCCAGACGGCCGAGTCGCTGTTGCTGGCGCGTGCGCTGATGAACCCCACCGTTTACAGCCATCACGCCGCCCGCGTCGCGAAGGCGATGCTCCGACAAGCCACGGAACGACTGCTCGCCGATGGGGTCGATCCGGGCCGGCTCCGCCGGATGGACGACGCAGAACTGCGGGTAGCACTACGCGACCACGCGTCGACCGCCGAGACCGCTCGCCGGCTCGACGAACGCGACCTGTACAAGCGCGCAGTGTGGGCCGAGATGCCCGACGTACCAGAGGACCTCCTCGGCGCGAATGTCGAGCACCTGCGGTCGGCAGAGCGCGCCATCGCTGACCGCGCCGACCTCTTGCCGGAACAGATTGTCCTCGACGTGCCGCCCGCGCCGTCGATGCGCGAGTCACGAACCCGGGTCGTGGTTAACGGCGACATTCGGCGCCTCGACCGCCAGTCGCCACTTGTCGACGCCCTCCGCGCGTCCCAGCGCGGGCAGTGGCGCCTCGGGGTGTACGCGCCGCGCGAGGCGACTGACCGGGTGGGGACCGCGGCCGTTCGTGAACTTGGGCTTGATATCAACGGCGCGCTGGTCCGGGAAGTTCGGACCGGACTTCAGGGCCGGCTGGACGATTTCGAGGAGTAGCCGGTACGGCTCACGGGCGCGTTCGCAGACTTCCGAGAGAACGGAGTCCACGGGGTCGAACTGCTCCGGCGCGCGCTTGAGGAGACGACCATGGGGATTGGCCGGACGCGAGCGCGCCCTCTGCATTCAGCTTCACCGTCGCTACACGGGCCGCAGGTGTTCGCAGTCGCCGGCGTGGACCCGCCGCTCGCCGGTGGGCGTCTCGACGACCAGCGCACCTGGGAACTCCACGTCCAGTGCGTGACCGACCACCTTGCCCCCCGGAGTGTCGACCCGGACCTGTCGCCCGAGCGTACTCGCGCGCTCGCGCCATGCTGGCAGAACTGTGTCGGGGTCGGCCGTGAGATCGTGAAACAGGGTCAGGAGACGGCGGACGAACGCGGCGCGGTCGATGTCGCCAACGAGAGCTTGGAGGCTGGTCGCCCCTGCCGGCAGGGTGTCGGTGTCGACGTTTGCGTTTACCCCGATGCCGACGGTGAGCCATGCGATCTGACCCCCCTCGCTCTCCATCTCTGTGAGGATGCCCGAGAGCTTGCGGCTCTCTCCTTCACCCACTAACACGTCGTTTGGCCACTTGATCCGTGCCTGGACGCCAAGGGGGTCACAGGCGCGAGCGACGGCGACGGCGGCGGCTAAGGTCGACATTGGGGCGTGAGCCGGCGGCCGGTCCGGCCGGACGAGTATCGAGGCGTACACCCCACCCGGGGGTCCGGTCCATCCCCGGCCCCGACGCCCGCGCCCGCCGGTCTGCTCGTCTGCGAGGACGACCACGGCACTTGCACCCTCGGCAGCCAGTTCGCGCGCCCGGTCGTTCGTACTCGCCAGTGCGTCGTGGAACTCCACGTCATACGGTGCCCTGAGGTCGTATCTCACCGCCTCGGCTCCGTACTCCGGAATCGCGACAACACGGTAGCCCTCCTCACCGGCCTCGATCTCGAAGCCGGCGTCGCGGAGCGCTTCGACCTGTTTCCAGACCGCCGCGCGGGTGACGCCGTGGCGCTCCGCGAACGCCGGGCCCCGGACCGGTCCCTCGGCGAGCGTGTCTAGCAGCGTCTGTCGGGTCGGCGTCATTCGAGGGTGACGATGGTGTCGCCCATGCCGACGCTCTCACCCTCCGCTACGGCGACGCTCGCGACCGTGCCGCCGCGCTCTGCGACGACGTCGTTCTCCATCTTCATCGCCTCCAGCACGCAGATGACATCGCCAGGTTCGACCTCGTCGCCCTCTGCCACCGTGACTGAGAGGATGGTGCCCTGCATCTCCGCGGTGACCTGTTCACCGCCCGCGGTCGCCGCGCTCTGACTGCCGTCGTCCGCCGTGGCCTGTGGCGGGCGCTGACGCCCGTGGGCCCCGTCGTGGCGGCCGTTGTCCGTGGGCGCGACTGGCGGGCCGCCTCGCTCTGTCAGCTCCACCTCGAAGCGCTTGCCGTCGACTTCGACGGTGAACGTGCGCTCGACAACGTCCTCGTCGTCGTCCTCGCTCTCTGCGGTCTCGGCCGGGCTGTACATTTTGACGGCGTTTGTGATTCGGTCGGTGTCGACCGCTTCGTCGAGGTAGCGCGTCCAGTGCGTGGCATTCTGGAACCGTTCATCGGAGAGCATCAGCCGGTGGAAGGGGATCACTGTCCGCAGCCCTTCAGTGTTGTACTCGGCTAACGCGCGCTTCGACCGGGCGAGACACTCCTCGCGGTCGCTCGCGTGGACGATCAGTTTCGCGATCATCGAGTCGTAGTCACCGCCGACCTCCTCGCCAGGCCGGACCGCGTCGTCGACCCGGACGCCGATACCGCCTGGTGGGTCGTATGTCGATAGCGTCCCTGTGGCGGGTGCGAACTCCTCCTCTGGCTTCTCGGCGTTGATCCGGTACTCGACCGCGTGGCCCCGAATCTCAACGTCTTCTTGCGTGAAGGATATCTCCTCGCCGGCGGCGACACGTAGCTGCCACTTTACCAGGTCGACGCCTGTTAACATCTCTGAGACGGTGTGTTCGACTTGGATGCGTGTGTTGACCTCGAGAAAGTAGACGTCGGGGTCGGCACCGACGCTCCCGTCGTCCGTGTCCTCGTCAACAACGAGAAACTCCACGGTCCCGGCGTTGGTGTAGCCCGCTTCGCGGACCCCCCGGCGCGCAGCGGCGCCGATGCGCTCGCGAGTCCCGTCGGAGAGAACGGGCGACGGCCCCTCCTCGACGAGTTTCTGGTGGCGGCGCTGGAGCGTACAATCTCGCTCGCCGAGGTGCAGAACGTTGCCATGCTGGTCGG
The DNA here is from genome assembly GCA_937138675.1 of uncultured archaeon. Lineage (GTDB taxonomy): Archaea > Halobacteriota > Halobacteria > Halobacteriales > Haloferacaceae > A07HB70. The sequence goes on from CAKZPG010000087.1 coordinate 7,464, forward strand.
CGAGGATCTGGACCTCGATGTGTCGGGGCCGATCGACGTACTTCTCGACGTACACTCGCGGGTCGCCGAAGTACGCCTCACCCTCGCGAACGGCAGTGTCGAAGGCGTCCTCGACCTCGTCTTCGCTGTGGACGACGACAAGGCCGCGACCGCCGCCGCCGCCGGCCGCCTTTATCGCGACGGGGTAGCCGAAGTCGTCGGCGACTGCCGACACCTCCGCGGGCGACTCGACGGGGTCTGTCGTCCCGGGCACGACGGGGACGTCCGCCTCGCGCATCGCTTGGCGGGCGCTAGTCTTCGAGCCCAGCCGTTCCATCGCGTCGGCGGGCGGTCCAACCCACGTGAACTCCGACTTCTCGACGCAGCGGGCAAACTCGTCGTTCTCAGCGAGAAAGCCGTATCCGGGGTGGATCGCGTCGGCGTCGGCGCGCTCGGCGGCCTCCAGCACCGCCTCCTGGTCGAGATAGGAGTCCGCCGCGCGTGCCGGCCCGATGTTGTACGCCTCGTCGGCGTACCGGACGTGTTCGGCGTCACGGTCTGCATCGGAGTAGACCGCGACTGTCTGAACGCCGAGTTCCGCACACGCGCGCATCACCCGGACGGCAATCTCGCCGCGGTTCGCGACGAGAGCCTTGTTGAACATGCGCCACGCGTTGGCGTGAGGGCACATATGGGTATCGACAGGTCTTGTCGCGTCGCGTGTCGATAGACCCCCTCGGCAGTCCGTTCCCGGAAAGGTCTTCAAGCCGTCGCGCCACGCCATTTCATGACCTACACCGTCGGTATCCTCGGTGCTACCGGAGCAGTGGGACAGCGGTTTGTCCAGCTACTGGAGGGGCACGATCGCTTTGAGATCGGGGCGCTCACAGCGTCGTCGTCGAGCGTCGGGCAGACCTACCGTGAGGCTGCGAAGTGGACACTCGAGACCGAGATTCCAGCCTATGTCACCGATCGGGAGGTTATTGCGACCGACCCCGACACCGTCCCGAACGACGTTGACCTGATCTTCTCATCGCTCCCTTCCTCCGTCGGCGAGGAGGTCGAACCCGCGTTCTGTGAGGCGGGCTACGTTGTCTCCTCGAACTCTTCGAACGCCCGACTGGACGATGACGTGCCGCTCACGATCCCCGAAATTAATCCCGACCATCTCGACCTGATCGAGGTTCAGCGGGACCGACGTGGCTGGGACGGCGCCCTGGTAAAGAACCCGAACTGCTCAACCATCACAATGGTCCCGACGCTCGCGGCGTTAGACCAGTTCGGCCTCGAACGGGTCACTGTCACGACTCTTCAGGCGGTCTCCGGCGCCGGCTACGACGGCGTCCCCTCGATGGCTATCATCGACAACGCCATCCCCCACATCGGGGGCGAGGAGGTGAAGATGGAGACCGAGTCCCGGAAGCTGCTTGGCGAGTTCGACGGCGCTGGGGTGACCTGGCACGACGCACAGGTTGACGCGTCGTGTAACCGCATCCCGACCCTCGACGGTCATCTTGAGAACGTCTTTGCCGACCTCGCGGACGACCCCTCGCCTGCCGAGGTCGCGACCGCGATGCGAGAGTACTCCGGTGTTGACCTCCCGAGCGCCCCCAGCCAACTTATCCGCGTCTTCAGCGACCCCGACCGCCCCCAGCCACGCCTCGACCGCAATGTCGAGGGTGGGATGGCTGTCGCTGTCGGCGGCCTTACCTCGACAGACGGCGGGATCCGGTACAACTGTCTCGCGCACAACACCCTGCGGGGCGCAGCCGGCGCCTCCCTGCTCAACGGCGAACTGCTGGCGGAGCGCGGCTTCCTCTGACTTGTCAGTCCGCGCTTGTCTCGACCCGGAGCCGCGCGCTGTCGAGCGAGAGCCCCGCGAGCACATCAGGGTCTCGCACCCGCGCAACGACGCCGACTGGCGAGGCAGCGCGCGGTTCCTCCGCGTGCGAAGCCGGTGTCGGCCCCCAGAACAGGCAGAGTGCGGGCCCTGCAGGCCAGTACGCGAGCGTACCCGGCTCGACCTCGGTGGCGGTCGTCTCCGGTGTCACCGAGACGTCGACCGAGGCATACAGTTCGTCGCCCCAGCGCGCCGCGTCGGCCTCGAAGGGGAAGGCCGCCGCGAGTGCGGCCCGTGTCGCCTCGTTCTCGTCGGTCCAGTCTGCGTCGAACGTTAGATCGTGAACGTGAACGGTGAGGTCCGCCATTGCTACCGGCTCCGCCGAGCAGGTGCTTCCGTCTACCGACTGCTCCGCGGCCGGCTCCTCGCCGGGTCGTCGTCTGTCTGACTGATCCCGCTCCGTGTTCGGTGGGCCCTCTGGTATCACCCGTTCGCCGCTACGCCAACGTTGAACAGGCGTCACGGTCCTCTTGGCCCATGGACCTCATCCACGTCGCGGTCAACGTCGCGGACGCCGAGGAGTCGATCGCTTTCTACGAGCAGTTCGGCTTCGAGGAGGAGTGGTCGTTCTCCGCGGACGGCACCACCCACCGCTACATTGCTGCCGACAACGGCATCGAAATCCAGCTCTCGGAGACGCCCGGCGAGAAGGAGTTCGAGATCGGGTCGGGGTGGGACCACCTCGCGCTGGGCGTCGACGACGTAGACGCAACAGTCGAGCGGGTCGACCACCACGGCCTTGTCAAGGAGCCGGGCCCCCAGCCCGAGGCGGGATCGTACACCGCGTTTCTGAAAGACCCCGACGGCCGCGTCGTTGAACTTGTCGAGCCGCTCGCGGAGTAGAGCTGAACGCCGAACGAACTTTGAACAACCGTCTTGAGGGTAGGGCGCATTTCTGAGAGCGTGACACTCGGACGACGCCGACTACTGGCGGCGCTCGGGGGCGCCGCTGCCACAGGGATTGCGGGCTGTGTCGGGTCCAGCGGTGGCGAGGGGCCAAGTACCGAGGAGAGCGGGGCCGGAGACGACGCGCCCACGCTTTTGAGCCACCCGGCCGGCCGGCAACTGGCAGACCAGCCGTTTCTCGGCCCGCCGCCGGGCGAGGCAACGGGCACCATCGTCGCCTTCGAAGACCCCTCCTGTCCGACTTGCGCGCGATTCGAGAATGAGACCGTCCCACAGATACGCGAGAACCTGACTGAACCGGGGGATGCTACCTTCGTCTCCCGGGGCATTCCCGTCGTCTACGAGTGGGGCGGCCCCGCAACCCGCGCGCTGGAGGCGGCGTTCGCGACCGACCCCGACGCGTTCTGGGCGCTTGCCGAACACTACTTCGCGAACCAGTCGCGGTTCCAGGGCGAGCGCACCGATGTGGTGTACGCTTGGACCGAGGATGCTCTGGAGGCCGAGACGAGTGTTGACGCCGCAGCCGTCGTTGAGACAGCGCAGGCAGGCGATGCCGACGCCGCCGTCGGCGTCGACTTGGATGCAAGCGAGACTGCCGACGTGCGGGTAACCCCCACAGTCTTTCTCTTCCGTGACGGCGAGTTTCGGACCCAAGTCCGCGGGATGGCCCGTTACGACGTCATCGCGGGGGCACTCGGACTGTGACCCCCGGTCGTTGGCTCCGCCTGCCGACGCGCGCCCGCGATTGGCGGCTGATGGGCCGAACGACCCGACTTGTCCTCTCGGGCCCCGGCTACGCCGTCCTCGCCGTCGTCGCGTCGGCGCTCGCGCTCTCGGTTTTCGTTCTCTCGCAGAACCTCCCGCTGGTGAGTGATGTGCTCGTCGGCGGGTCGCTGCCCCTTGGGGCACGTCTCACCGTCTTTGTCGGCCTGTTTCTCTCCTTCGAGCCCGCGACGACCCTACTTCTCCTCGTCGTCGCGGCGCTCACGGGCGTCGACATCGCACTCGTTGCCTACCACCTCCGCGAGTACCGCGTCTCCGTGAGCGAGGGCGGGGGGAGTCTCGTCGCCGTCGTTCTCGGCACCCTCGGTGCCGGCTGTGCGGCCTGCGGGTCGGTCCTCCTCGCCGGCATCCTCGCCGCAGTCGGCGCAGGTGGATTGCTCACTATCCTGCCGCTGGAGGGCCTCGAGTTCGCGATCATTGCGCTTGGCACCCTGGTCCTCTCGGTCTACTGGCTCGCCGACGGGATGCGAGGCGGGGAGATACGGGGCTGTCCCGTCGACTTCTGACCCTGCGCTACAGGATATTCGCGGCCTCGGCCTTCTCGACGATATCCTGGGCCATCTTGTTCGTCGCCTCATCGACCATCTGCCCATCGACACTCACAGCACCCTTGCCCTCCTCCATCGCCTCACTGTAGGCGTCGACGATTCGCTTCGCGCGCTCTGCCACATCTGGGTCTGGCGCGAAGACCTCGTTCGCGATCTCGATCTGGCTGGGGTGGATCGCCCACTTGCCGTCACAGCCGAGCATGTTCGCGCGCTCCGCCGACGTGCGGAACCCCTCTTCATCCTCAATGTCTGCGTACGGCCCGTCGGTACAGGGAACACCCGCTGACTTCGCGGCTGAGTTACACTCGGAGAGAGCGTGATGCCAGTAGTGACCGGGGTACTCGGGGAACTGACCGATATCGAGACCGGGCGTTCCCATCGCGGCGGCGTAGTCTCCTGGGCCGAAAATAAGCACGGAGAGCCGGTCGGTGGAGTGTGCGATTTGGTGGACGTTCTGCATCCCTTCGCCGTCCTCGATCTGTGGCTCCAGCCCGATACCGCCGACCTCCAGGTCGTTGTTGACCTCAACTTGTGTCAGGAGGTCGTCGACCGTCTGGAGTTCGGACGCGTTCGGCACCTTCGGGACGATGATGTCGTCAATGTACTCGCCGGCGCTGCCGATAACCTCGATAATGTCGTCGTACCACCAGCGCGTGTCGACGCCGTTGATACGATAGGAGAGCACTTTATCTGACCAGTCGTTCTCCCTCGCAGCTTTGACGAGCGGTTCGCGAGCGTCGGTCTTCGCGTTCGGTGCCACGGAGTCCTCAAGATCGAGAAACACCTCGTCTGCCTCGCTCTTAGCCGCGTTCGCCATCATCCGGTCGTCGCTCGCCGGCACCGCGAGCTGGGTCCGTCGAAGTTCACTCATAGGTGACGCTCAACGATACCGATCGATTGTACATATAACCACAGGAGACGGCTGACCGCAAGCGATAGGGGCGGGGCCGGAGAGTCGCAGTCATGCGTCTGGCACGTGTCGAGACCCCTGATGGCTTGGTGACCGGCGAGTATAGAGACGGCGCCGTCTACGCCGACAACGGTGTTCACGAGGCGACGGTTGAGGAGCTCCACCCGCCGTGTGAGCCCTCGGCGCTCTACTGCGTCGGCCGGAACTACGCTGCGACTATCGACTCCATGGGCTACGACGTCCCTGACGAACCGGACTTTTTTATCAAGCCACCCGCTTCGATTATCGGCCCGGGCGACGACATCCCGTACCCCACCTTCTCCGAGCAGGTGACCTACGCCGGCGAGCTCGCGGCCGTCGTCGACCGACGGTGTACGGACGTCACTCCAGCGGAGGTGCCCGACGTGGTCCGTGGGTATACAGTAATGAACGATATGGACGCCCTCGACCAGCAGGGCCGGACGGCTCGAAAGGCCTGGGATGCCTCTGGACCGCTCGGGCCGTGGGTTGAGACGGACGTCGACCCCGTGGCGGAGCCGATTCAGATGTCGACGGACGTGGCCGACGAGCGCCGTCAGGAGGCGACGACCGAACTGATGCTGTTCGACGCTCACGAAGTCGTCTCCTATCTCTCAAAACGCTTCACCCTCCGTCCCGGCGACGTGGTCGCGTTCGGGAGCCCCGATAACCCGGGACAGGTCGAACCGGGCGACGAGGTGGCCATCACTTACGAGGGCGTCGGCACGCTCCGCAACACTATCGTCTGAGCAAGACTGTCGCGCGAGCGTCAGCGTCGTCACCGAGACGGGTCGTCTCTTTGTTGTATTGCACTTAGCGCGGCGCGTCTTGCGTTTAACCCACCTGGTTCTCCAGGTCGGCAAACGTCCCCGTCTCGGCTACCCGTGCGAGGTTGCGCGCGAGGATGCCAGCCCGCCGCTGGTAGTAGTTCGGCGTGTCGCCGGCGTTGTGTGGCGTGATCAACACCTCCTCGAATCCCCAGAGCGGGTGGTTCTCAGGAAGCGGTTCGGGGTCAGTTACGTCGAGTGCCGCCCCCCGGACGTGGTCGTCACGGAGAGCAAGGACGAGGGCATCAGTGTCCACGACGGGCCCCCGCGCGATATTCGTCAGGGTAGCGTGCGTCGGAAGCGTCGCAAGGGCATCCTCGTCGACGAGTCCTTGGGTGTCCTCCGTGAGCGGACAGGCGAGGACAAGGTGGTCAGTCCGTGCAAGCGCGTTGTGGAACTGGTCGTATCCGACTGTTTCGTCGGCCGGGCCGCTCTTCGCAGGGCTCCAACGTACTGCGAGTGTCTCGACGTCGAACGCGTCGAACCGCTCAACAACTGTCCGTCCGATCGCGCCCTGACCGACGACAGTGACGGTGGAGCCGGCGAGTTCGGTCGCGTTGAACGACTCCCAGCGGCGCGCGCGCTGGTGGCGCCGGGCGGTCCAGAACTCCCGGACGAACGCGAGAACAGCGCCGACGACGAACTCCGCGACGTTCGGCCCGTGGACGCCCGAGGCGTTCGTCACTGCGATCCCTCGCTCTGCGAGAGCGTCGAGCGGCAGATGGTCGGTACCGGCGTAGACGCAGGCGAACAGGTTGACCGCCGCTTCGTCCAGCCACGTCTCGTCGAACTCGATGCCGGTCGCCACGTCTGCGCGCGCGAGGGCTGCTCGCTCTTCACCGGGGGTTCGTGCGAGCGTCACGTCCGCGTTAACGCCGTGTTCCCGGCACTGCTCCCGGATCACCTCTGCGTAAGCCGACGCCGGACGCCCGTGGACCTTCTGCCGGAGTACTGCAACTTCCATACTTGGTGCCCGCACAGCGAGGGCACCTAAGCGCTCGGCCCACCGGTTCCGTGCGATTCATCACCAACGCGCGCGCGCTTCTGTTATGGAACGCGTTGAAGTGGCCGTCGTCGGCGGCGGCCCGGCCGGCGCGGCAGCGGGTCACGCAGCGGCCGAGGCCGGGGCCGGCGTACTCGTTCTCGAGAAGGGTGTCCCCCGCGCCGACCGCACCGACCTCGGCCCGGACTCGACCGATGCTGCCGGCATCCTAGACTACTGGGTCGACATTATGGGGATCCATCCTGATGAACTCCCCGACGATGTGGTGCTCCACGAACTTGACCGCGCGGAGTTCGTCGGCCCCGACGAGACCTGTGTTCTCCGTTCTACCGGGGTCAACTCGTCGTACGACGGCTTTGGCTTCTGTATGCAGCGAGCACGGTTCGACGACTTCCTTCGAGCGCGCGCTGAAAGAGCGGGCGCAGAGTACCGCGTCGGGACGAGCGTTCGGGACGTACACCTCGACGACCCGGATGCCCCCAAGCGACACGCCATCGAACTTGCCGATGGCACGGTGGTGGCCGCCAACTATATCATTCTCGCTGACGGGCCCCAGCGCACGGTGACGAACCGTGTTCTTGACCCCCTTCTTCCGTTCGACGTGACAGAGCGCCTTGGCGCGAAACGAGCAAACCACATCGCCTATCAGGAACACCGCAAGCTCCCGCCCAAGGTGGCCGCGGACGTGCGTGGCGCGATCCGGTTTTGGTGGGGCCACATCCCGGGCCACACGGCCTACCCCTGGGTATTCCCGAACGATGGCAACGTCGCACGTATCGGCCTGACGATGCCGATCGACCTGGATCTAAAGACAATAGCGAACCGCGACGCATACCCGCTTCTCCATGACGACGAGGCCGTCCCGACCGGCCGGGTCTACATACGGCGCCTACTTGAGCGAGAGTACGGCGACGAGTACGACGTCGAGTCCGACTTTCCCATCGTTGAGGACCGAGGCAAGACCAGCGGCACGGAGACGTACCCCATCTCCTCAACCCGGCCCGTCGAGTCGCCCGTTGAGGCCGGCGTTGCCGTCACCGGAGGCGCGATGGGGACGACAAGCGCCTTCCACGAAGGTGGCGACCACCTCGCGGTGCGAACAGGCGCTCTTGCGGGCCGTCTCGCCGCCGAGGGGAACCTTGCCGACTACAACGACGCGTGGAAGACGGCGGTTGACGGTGAGCTGGTTCGCAATATCTCCCTTGCGGACATGTGCAAGAATTACGCCCCGAGTGATTGGGATCACGTCTTTCGGACCGGCCGGGAACTCACCGCACAGACCGATGGTGGGTCGATGTTCGGGCTCCTCAACGCGGCGGGCGCCGGCCTCGACGCCCTCCGTCTCGTCGGACAGTACAAGTGGCGGAAGTTCGGCCTTCGCGGCGGCCGATACTGTCAGATTCAGCGCTCCGAGTACACGGTGTGAAGGTCGGAACCGCCAAGACCCGCCGGCATCTATTACCGATGCGCGCCTTCGTCCCCGGCCGAGCTTACCCGTTCGGGTGCGATGACGCACCGGCGAACCCGGGCGCGCGACACCGGCGCGAGAGCGCCCGTCCGGTGGCCCGACATGCCACCCGTGTAGTTGCCCGTAGCGCAACCCGCCCGGCACGAGGGTTTCCCGGTCGACACGGCACGCCGCCGGAGATGAGACCGGTCGTTAGTGTTCCGGGCGACACCCACCTCCCGACGAGCGGTCGCTCCTTGAGGAAGGGGACTCCGCGCTGCCGCCTCAGTTGAACTCGTCAAGAGGTATCCTGTCTCCTACACATGCCGCCGGGTTACGCCCGCGCCGGTTGCCACGGCGCGGGAACGATCGTCTGGTTGCTCCTGCTCGCCTTGCGCTGACACAACTGTCTCTTTCGATCCCGACCGACCCGCCACAGGTGACATGCCGCAACGGCCTTGACGCTCCCGGCCGACCTTCACGCATGAGCAATACAGTCGACGGCGACATGACGGTTGAGGCCCGTGCAGTCGCGGACCTGTCGCCCGCTGAGCGTCGTTCCTTCTTCGAGCGGTCGGCGGGGGTCGACGTGGTACGTGAGGACACCGTGGCTATCACTGAGCGGGTTCGCGAGGAGGGCGACGCTGCCCTTCGAGAGTTCGCCGAGGAGTTCGACGGTGTGACTGTCGGGAACCTCGACGTGACCGACGAGGCCGGACGGGCGGCCGAGCAGGTAGACGAGGAGACGATGGCGGCTATCCGTAAGGCCGCCGCAAACGTTCGCGCGTTCCACGAGCGACAGGCTCCGGAGGACTGGCGCGCAGAGTTCGACGGCCGCGAGCTTGGTCGACGGTTCCGCCCAATCGACCGCGTCGGTATCTACGTCCCCGGCGGAGCGGCAGCGTACCCCTCCAGCGCGATCATGGGCGTCGTGCCCGCGAAGGTGGCCGGCGTCGACCACGTCGCAGTTGCGACCCCGCCGGGCGACCCCGTGCCTGCAGCGACACTCGCGGCCGCACACGAAGCGGGTGCAGACAGAGTATATCGAATTGGCGGCGCACAGGCGGTTGCGGCGCTCGCCTACGGGACCGAGACGGTTCACAGCGTCCGAAAGATTGTGGGCCCGGGCAACGCCTACGTCACCGCGGCGAAGGCCGAGGTCCGTGGAAACGTCGAGATCGACTTTTTAGCGGGCCCCAGCGAGATGCTAGTACTCTGTGACGACTCTGCGGACCCCGACCTCGTCGCGGCGGATCTCATCGCGCAGGCCGAACACGACGCAAACGCCTCGGTCGTTGCCGTCACGGACGACGAGGCGACCGCACGGGCGGTGGCCACGGCGGTAGTGGCGCAGGCCCCGGCTCGCGACCGCGCGGAGACGGTCGCTGCGGCGTTCGACAACGACGCGAGCGGTGTGTTGTGCGCCCGGTCGACCGCCGAGGCCGTCCTGTTCGCAGAGGAGTACGCGGCCGAACACCTCTCTATTCAGGCCCAGGAGGACGAGGCGCTAGCTGACCGAATCACCAACGCCGGAAGCCTCTTTCTCGGCCCGTACACGCCTGTTGCGGCCGGCGACTACGCTTCGGGAACGAACCACGTCCTCCCGACGAACGGCGGCGCACATGTCCACGGCGGGCTGTCGGTCGACACGTTCCTGCGCTCCAGCACGGTCCAGCGGCTCGACAAGGACGCGCTCTCAGCACTCGCACCGACGGTAGAGCGCCTCGCGGAGACTGAGGGGCTGGAGGCCCACGCGGAGAGCGTCAGACGGCGATTTGCGGACGAGGACGACGCGTAGCTGACCGGCGTCAAGGTTAACACTTCACGACCGGTAACGGGTGGTATGAGTTCAGACGCCCTTGAGAGTGAGCCGGTGGCCGTCACCGAGACGGCGGCCTCGGAGGCTCTCGACCTGATCACCGGGGAGGGGATGAACACCGACGTAGCCGGCCTGCGCCTGTTCGTCCAGCAGGGCGGCTGTGCCGGCCTGTCGTACGGCCTGCGGTTCGACGAGGAACCAGAACCGGACGACCGGGTGGTCGACGCACACGGCCTTCGAGTGTTCGTTGACCCGGCCAGCCTTGACTACGTCACCGGCGCCCGCCTCGACTACGAGTCGGGCCTCCAAGCAGCGGGCTTTCACGTCGAGAACCCAAACGTCGTGAGCGAGTGTGGCTGCGGCGAGTCGTTCCGTACCTCCTGAGCCACCCCGCCTACTGTGCCAACTTCTAACATACGGGCCAGCGTATCGTAACTCGGTGTCCGGACCGAACGGTCCACCGCTGTCGGCGGCGATGGAACTGTTCCGTGGATTGGGCTACACCGTCCCAGAAGCGGATCGCGAGTTTGAGGCCCGTCGCAAATGGCGTATCGTCAAGATGACCGTCCATGGTGGGGATCCGACGAACCCGACACCTGCCTTTGCAGACGGTGGCCAGTCAGCCGGCGGGCCGATGTTGCGATTCTACAGGCGGAACAGGCCGAGTGCCTCGGGGCTTGACCCCGAGGGTGAAGACCGTACGCCTATTACGCACGTCACCGTCCTGACAAGTCCAGGTGCGACGTGGATTAACGATCGTAATCCGAAGCAACTGCCGGCAGTTG
>CAKZPG010000088.1 GCA_937138675.1 uncultured archaeon
ACATTACGGGCCGTCACTAACGGCTCACGCCGTTTTTATATACTCAGAACGCGATAGCCTTTCGCCGGCGAGTGGAAATCGGGCGAATCGACGATGGAGTCGAACTCCACCCCAGCGGCTAACCTACATCCATTTATGCTCTGAACTATTATGTGTGAGAATCTATGAACTTTATTGACGAAGATTACCTCCTCGAATCAGATGTATCGCGGCGGTTGTACGCGGAGATAGAGTCAGTCCCGGTACTGGACCCGCACAGTCACGTCAATCTTAAACAGGTCGTCGAAAATGAGGCTTGGTCTGACATCTGGGAAGTTGAAGGCGCAGCGGACCACTACGTCTGGTCTCTGATGCGAAAGCGCGGCATTCCTGAGGAGAAGATTACGGGTAATGCGACGAACCGTGAGAAGTGGCAGGCCCTCGCCAAGGTGTTCCCGTCCTTCGCCGGCAACCCAACCTACGAGTGGTTCCACTTGGACCTAAAGCGCCGATTTAATATCAGCGAGGTCATCTCCGCGGATACAGCCGAATCAATCTGGACCGAGGCGAAGGCCAAGCTACAGGACCCTGCCATGCGGCCGCGAGCACTCTTAAGCGAAATGAACGTTGAGTCGATATCCAGCACAGACGACCCAGCCTCACAACTCAAACACCACCGGACACTGACCGACGAACTCGACAGCGTCACCGTCCGTCCGACGTGGCGTCCTGACAGGGCTATGAAGATTGGCGCCGGCGACTGGATCGAGTACGTCGAGACTCTCGGCGAGGCGACAGCATCGGACATCTCGAACCTCAATGGCTTGCTTGACGCACTGGCGACTAGCCACAAGTACTTCGACCGACACGGTTGTCTCGCGAGTGATCATGGGCTGCGGGAAATGTCGACTGAGTCGGTTAGTCGCCGCGAGATCCAAGCGATCTACGACAGCGCCTACGCCGGCAAGAGCCTCTCTGAGGACGACATCCGGAAGTTCAAAGCGTTTCTCCTTGATAGGGTTGGTGAGTGGAACAGCGAGAGAGGCTGGGTCACCCAGTTACATATCGGTGCGGTGCGGAACTACCGGGAGTCTCTGTACGAAGCGATGGGCCCCGACTCTGGAGGCGACGTTTCAACCCAAAGCATCGACGTTACGGAGAATCTAAAGCACTTTATCAACCGGTTCGACGGCGATTTCGACATCGTGCTCTACACAGTCGACCCGACGCACTTCCCATCGATTGCGACAATCGCCCGGGCATTCCCGAACGTGAGTATAGGCGCGGCGTGGTGGTTCAACGATAGTCCCTATGGGATAGAGGATCAACTAGAGTACGTCGGCTCCGTTGACCTGCTCTCGAACTACGGCGGGATGGTCAGCGACTCCCGGAAACTCATCTCCTTCGGGTCGCGATTTGAGATGTTCCGACGATCGCTGGCGAATACCGTCGGTAAAATGGTGATGAAAGGGCAGGTACCTTATGATGTCGCCGAAGACCTCGTCCGGCAGGTGGCCTACGACAGACCGAAAGAACTCTGGGGGTTCTGAACAAGGGCCTGTTCAGAGCGACGGTCCTGAGCGCGTGATTGCGAACGTGGTGAGCCCGTGCTGCTCGGCGGCGGTCAATTCCCCACTCGCAGCGGTGCACACGCTCTCAAATAGTCGGCCTGGCCCCTGTTCCGTTGCGTCGATATCAATGTCGTTTGCGAGTGCCGCGGCGGTTTCGGAATCGCCGGTGATCTTTAGCACGGGTGCAAGCGGGTGACCGGTCGGGATACCTGCCGCGGTGCCGTGGAGTATCAATTGTGCCCCAGCAGCGACAAGCCCCGTCGCCGCCTCTTCGAACGCGGACGTGGTTTCGACGACGGCGACACCGGAATCGAGCGTGATCTGGTCGCCGTAAGACACGACTTCGTGTATCGGCTCATTCGCGAACAACTGCGTGAGGTTGGTCCCCGAGAGTGAGCCGTCTGGTCCAGTCGCCTGTGGGCCCGCTCGGACCGTTCTGAGGAAGCTCCCGAGTCGTGCTGCCGTCCCATCGTCCACAGTTAAGCATTCATTCCTGGATTCAGTTGACATAAACGCGTTGGTTGCACTGACAGCGACCCGGCCGCCAGCGTCGAGGACACGCCGGCAGAGGCCACCAACGAGCGGATGCACTGTCTGTACCGTGGATGTCGAGACATCGGTTGTCGCGATGCCAAGGGTCAACTCCTCAAGATCGACTGTCGCTCTATCCCCATCGCCCGCCTGAGTGACGAGTTCGCGAGCCGCGTGGGTACCTTCGTCTATCGCTGCTTGCGTCCCGCCGGCAGTCTGGATCGCTGTGTGTTTGACCGGGACAGAGAGGTCGGCCGCGATATTCTGGCTGTCAAGCGTCTCACAGCCCAAACCGACGACCACGACGCCCGCGATATTCGGGTTCTCGGCGACGTTTATTAGCGTCTGGCGCGTCTGTCGTTTGTCGCTGCCGATCTGACCACAGCCATGGTCATGTGAGGCACAGACCGCTTCGGGGACGGCCGACGTGATCGACTCCGAGACGATGCTGGAACAGATGACCGAGGGGAGCACAAGCACATGATTGCGGACACCCGCTTGCCGACGGTCCCGGATATACCCGTCAAACGTCTCGGTGGTCTGGGTGTGCTCTGCGGGCGTCATGAGGACCCCTCCTCGTTCGGGACAGCGTCTGCCTCCCCCGACTGCGAATCAGGGCGGGCGCGGATGCTCTCAACGTTATGGACGTGGACCCAATCGCCGACAGCAACCGGTTCGATGGCTCGTCCGATGACCTCGCCGTACTTAAATACCATATCGTCGACAGCCATCGGTTCGAGTGCGAATTTATGACCGAAATTAATCTCCTCGGACACGACAACGTTTCGTCCATCGTAATCAATGCTTCGCCCCGGATTAAGAGCTGTGAGTGCGGTTGCGACAGTGTCGTCAGCGTGCATAATAATGAACGCGTCCGAGACCGCCTGTCCCTTCATGATTGGCCTCCGAATTCTGTGGCGACGTTAGGTGGGATGTCGTTGATTGCGAACTCTTCCATCCCACGGCGCTCCGCGGCGGTTAGCTCGCCAGATGCGACCGCCCGGACGAGACTGTAGAGCGAGTCACTGACTTCATTGATCGGTTGACCCGACAGGACGCCTGACGCGTCAAGGTCCATATTCTCGCTCATGTGATTGAAAGTTTCTGGATTGCCGGTTATCTTGACGACTGGGGCAATGGGGTTGCCAGTCGTGCTTCCGCGGCCAGTGGTGAAGACAACGACCTGTGCGCCGCCCGCGACCTTCCCCGAGACGCTCTCGACATCGTAGCCTGGCGAGTCCATCACCACAAACCCGCCGCCGACGGGAAGTTTTTCAGCGTACTTGAGGACCGCACGCAGCGGCTTTGTTCCGGCCTTGGCTATCGCACCCAAACTCTTCTCCTCTATCGTCGTCAGCCCGCCCTCTTGATTGCCGGGCGAGGGCTGGGCACCCCTGAAGTCGACGTTCATGAGACTAGCCATCTGCTCGCGGCGTTCGACGTACGAGAGGAGCGTCTCACTTACTCCCTCGTCGATACATCGCTCGGCTAGAACATGCTCTGCACCAATAAACTCCGGCGTCTCGCTCAAGACGCCGGCACCGCCAGCCTCAATAAGGCGATCAAAGAAGCTCCCGACGATTGGGTTGGCGGCGATTCCGCTCGTCGCGTCGCTACCGCCACATTCCAGCGCTACGACGAGTTCCTCAATACTGGTCGACTCGCGGCGCGCCGTTTGGGCTTCTACCTGCAGCGATTCGATGGCCTCGCCACCGTCGCGAAGCGCGGCGGCGGTCCCGCCGGCGTTGCGTATCGACATCGTCTCAACTGGGGTGCCGTTTCTGGCAATGTCGTCGGCTAATGTGTCTATCTGTATCGTCTCGGTGCCGAGTGCGACCACCACTGTTCCCCCAACGTTTGGGTGGGAGCCAATGCCTCGGAGGACTCGTTTGACCTGTTCCCGAACGTACGGTGCTGGATCCAGCGGCATCTGGTGTGGCGTTGCCCGCACCTGTGGGCCCGCTTCGGCGGCCAATTGCGTCGCGAGCGCCGACGCAGTGACCGAGACTGGGACAACGGCGACGTGGTTTCGCACGCCCACACGACCGTCCGGTCGTCGGTACCCGTCAAAACTATTAGAGTTCGTTGAAGAATCACTCATTGCTTTCGTGAGCGGCCGACTCACTCACCTCTGTCGGCCCAGTACCGCCACGCGTCGGCAGAAAACCCCCCGTCAGCGTTCAGGATCTCGCCTGTGACGTAGTTGTCTCGCGAGACGAGAAACAGCGCACACTCGGTCATCTCCTTCAAAGAACCATAACGATTCATCGGCGTCCGCTTGCGAACGTCCTCGTCAGTGTAGCCTGCCGAGTCCTGCGTCTGATCAGTAATATTGGTGTAGATGAACCCAGGGGCGAGCGCGTTGACGCAAATGTCGTAGTCCGCCCATTCGACGGCTAGCGTCTGTGTAAGATTATTCACGCCGCCTTTGGCCGCGCAGTAGGGGGACCGCATCTTGAATCCCATATCTCCCATCATTGAGGAGATGTTGAGAATTGCACCGCCGTCGCCCTGTTCGATCATCCGCTCGCCAGCAACCTGCGACCCAAAGAAGACACCATTCAGGTTCACATCGATAACCTCGCGCCATTCTTCAGGGCTGAGTTTCTCCGCCGGTCCGATGTTCGTGATACCCGCGTTATTGATCATAATGTCGACGCTTCCGAACTCCTCGGCTGCCCCATCGACGAGTTTCTTGACATCTTCATACTCGGACATGTCTGCGGCGATGCCGACGGCGCTGCCGTTCGACGCAATCTCGGCGGCGGCCTCATCGGCTCGCTCCTGTGACCGTGAGTTCACGACGACGTTCGCGCCCTCGTCGACGAACCGCTCCGCCATGGCATTTCCGATACCTTTTGATGCGCCTGTGATGATGGTTGTTTGTCCAGAAATACTTCTCATAACTAACTTCATGCAACTGTCGCGTTTCGAGTATTTAAAACCGGCGTAAGCCGGTAGTGACGGTCTGATATCTGTG
>CAKZPG010000089.1 GCA_937138675.1 uncultured archaeon
CCTACTCGCTCCCGCTGGTCGCTCCTTGAGGAAGGGGGCTTACCGCCTGCTATCGGCTAAACGCCCGACTGTTTTTATCGCCGCAGACTTACCCCCGGTCGTGAGCGACCGACCGCCGTCAGACGAGACCGACGAGGAGCCGACCGCGTCGCCCGACGACAGGCCCACAGCAGGTGAGCCAGCCGGCGATGAGTCGGGGACACCGCGCGCGGCACGGGCACCGGACGGAGCGACGCGAGAGCTGACCTCCACTGGCGACCGACTCGGGCGATTTGGGGTTGTCGTCACGGGCACTGTCGTCGCCACAGCGCTTGGATTGCTGCTGTTCGTCGCCTATCCTAGGACACTCACAGATCTTGTGGGCGTCCTGCTCGCGGTCGTCGTCGCGGTTCTCGGTCTTCGGGCCGCGGGCCGGCTCGCTGACCGGGCGTTTCCAGACTACAACGTCGCCGAGGTTACTGTCGAGGGACCGATCACCCGCGACGGCGGAAGCCCAAATCCGCTTGGTGGGGTCCAAGGGACGCCTGCAGACCAGGTGGTTGAGCAGATAGAGGCCGCGGACGACGACGATGCGGTCGATGCGCTGGTCGTCGAACTCAATACGCCCGGGGGCGAGATAGTGCCGAGTGACGACATTCGCGCAGCCGCAAAGTCGTTTGACGGTCCAACCGTTGCCTACGCAACTGACACCTGCGCGAGCGGGGGCTACTGGATCGCAAGTGGCTGTGACCAACTGTGGGCGCGCAAGAACTCGCTCGTGGGGAGTATCGGAGTCATCGGCTCCCGGCCGAACGTCGTCGACCTCGCCGACCGTCTCGGCGTCTCCTACGAACGCTTTGCCGCGGGGAAGTACAAGGACGCGGGCAACCCGCTGAAGCAACCCACAGATGACGACCGGGCGTACCTTCAAGGGCTGATCGACGACTTCTACGACGACTTTGTCGAGCGCGTCGCGGAGGGTCGCGGCATGGACGAGGCGACGGTGCGTGAGACGGAGGCGCGGGTCTACCTCGGGCGCGAGGCGCACGACCGCGGGCTTGTCGACGCGGTGGGTAACCGCGATGCGGTGCTTGATCGGGTGGAGGAGCGACTCGGCGTGGAGGTGTCGGTCCGGATGTTCGAGCCACGACGGGGCCTGGCTGCACGTGTCCGGGGCGGGGCGAGCGCCGTTGCGTACGCCGCCGGCGCTGGCGCCGCGAGCGCGGTGGCCCCGGAGGAGGAGGTGGACCTGCGGCTCCATCGTTGATGCAGATAGATCATCTCGAAAAAGTCATCATCCTGTATTCGCGCCGCGAGGGTTTTAATTCCCCGCCGCGTTCGGCTTGACCGTGACAACCCTCGTCCTCTGTGTCGACAGGACTAATATCGTTGGCCGGTCGGCCGGGGTTGCCCCCCCGATAGTCGGCTGGGAGGCCGTCCGGTCGCTCGTCACCGATGTGGGCCTCACTGACCCAGAGGATTCGAGCGTCAACTCCATACTGGAGACATTGCGTGTCGCCCGTGATCTCCGTGACGAAGCCGAAGACGCCGTTGTCGCCGTTGTTGCCGGCGGCGGAGACTCAGTCGTCGGGGCGGACCGATCGGTCGCTACACAGGTCGACGATCTCGTCGCGGAACACGACCCCGGCTCTGCCGTGGTCGTCATCGACAGCGCTCAGGACGAACGGCTGGTGCCTGTCGTCGAGTCGCGCGTGCCCGTCGACTCTGTGGACCGCGTGGTTGTGCGGCAGGCCCGCGACATCGAGTCGGCATACTATCTGTTGAAGCAGTTTCTCGCAGACGAAGAGTTGCGCTCGACCGTGCTGGTCCCGGTGGGGGTCGCCCTGCTGGTTGTACCTGCGCTTCTCTTCCAGTTCTCTGCGCGGGTCGCGGTCGCGGGGGTCGCTGCGCTCGCGGGCGCGGCGCTACTCTACAAGGGTCTTGCCGTCGACGAACGGCTGACCACGGCTCGTGAACGCGCCCGAACCGCGCTCTACTCTGGGCAGGTGTCGGTCGTCACCTATGTCGTCGCGGTCGGTCTGGCGAGCGTGGGCGCGTCACTCGGTGCGCTGGAGGCTACCCCCTA
Organism: uncultured archaeon; assembly: GCA_937138675.1. Taxonomy (GTDB): domain Archaea; phylum Halobacteriota; class Halobacteria; order Halobacteriales; family Haloferacaceae; genus A07HB70. Next base: position 2,066 of record CAKZPG010000089.1, read on the forward strand.
CACGGGCGCAGCACCGATCGTCCCAGTGACGCAGTTTCTCTACAGCGCAGTGCCGTGGCTCGCGCTAGCGGCGCTCACGGCCACCACGGGCCGTCTGCTCGACGAGACGATAGACACAGAGGGTGTCCCGACACCGTATCTCAACCTCCCGTTTGGCGTGGCCGCTCTCGGCCTCGTTGTCCGCGGGTTCGCGGGCTATTTCCTCGAACGCGAGGGCGTCCTCCAGCACCTGTCGCTCGCGGGCGTGACCTTCGAGCCGACCGCCCGGCTCGCGGGATTCGTCGTCGCGGGTATCGTCGTTAGCATTGTCGGCGTCCGCGTGGCGTCGACGCTCGCGGACGACGAGAGTGAAGATGGCTTCGAGGAGGTCGCCGACTAGCGTGTCGACCCGGCGCGCCACTCGCCGTGTTTGACCCCAATCAAGAGGGCAACGGCTCCGAAGACTAGCATTGACGGAGCGACCATCATCAAGATCGTCGTGGTCGCCATCGGGATCGGGGCGGCAATCAGTCCGACCGCCCCCAGCACAACCAGGCCGACGAGCAGTCCGACCGTGACCTGCAGATTCCAGTTCATGGACTCTATAGGACTCGCCTGCTCAAGTGCGTGTCGACCTGCGAGTACGTGTTGGAAAATTGTTCTTGACGCAACGGCCCGTGGGTTTGCCGCCCGCGACACGGCACACGGTTCGGCGCACCGTCCTCCGGTCGTCTCGTACCGTGCCGCCGCACCGTTCACCGGGCCGGGGCGATGCCGTCGGGTGACGACGCGACCTACCCCGCCACGAACTGGGGGTGGGTGGAGGTCGCGCGGCGAGACTACGACCCGGAGGGCGACTTCGACCTGACCAGCGCGGTCGTCTCTGCCGTCGCAGACGCCGCAGGCGTCGATCCGACGTTGCCTGACTGGCCACCACTCGGCGACTCCGTCGACGTCGCAGTGTTCGAGTCGTCGCTACTCGGTGAGGAGGAGCCTAACCGCTCCGCAGAGTTTTGTCACGTCGGCGACCAAGTGATGGTCGACAGCGACGGCCGGAACGGGGTGTAGGGGCCCGCGACTAGTTCCAGGGCGCCCAGCCGGGGTCGACCCGGCGGTCGCGCTCACCGATCGCGTCGATTCGTGCGATCTCCTCCTCGCTCAGCTCTAGGTTGAGCGACAGCCAGTTGTCCTCGATATGGTCCGCAGAGGTGGCCTTCGGAATCGTCGTAATCCCACGCTCGCGCAGCCACGCGAGACTCACCTGGGCCGCGCTGGCGTCGTGGTTGCCGGCGATCCCGGCCAGCACGTCACTCTCGAAGACGCGCCCGCGAGCGAGCGGCGAGTATGCCACTACCTCGATCTCGCGCTCCCGGCAGTGAGTGACCAGTTCACGCTGTGGCAGGAACGGGTGGATCTCGACCTGGTTCGCGAATATCGGCGCCTCGGCAGTCTCGACAGCCTCATCAACCAAGTTGAGGCCGAAGTTGCTAATCGCGATCCGGTCGGTTAGACCGGTCTCGTACAGTTCGTCGAACGCGCCCAGTGTCTCCGCCGGGTCGTACGTACGACAGGGCCAGTGGACGTACAACAGGTCGACGGCATCGACACCGAGCTTTGCGAGGCTCTCCTCTGTCGACTTGACCACGCCGTCGTGGTCGAGATGGTCGATCCACACCTTCGTCGCGAGGAAAACGTCCTCGCGGGGGATGTCGGCGCGTTCGATCCCGCGCCCGACGTCCTCTTCGTTCCCGTAGATCTGAGCGGTGTCGATGTGACGGTAGCCCATCTCCAGGGCGGTCTCGATGGCGGTCGCGCAGTCCTCGGGGTTTGTGTTTTCCCACGTTCCGATCCCGAGCATCGGCATCCTGCCCGCGCCCGGCACGTCAGCGGCGAGTGGTCGCTGTCGTTGTGACATCACTGGCGATTGGCCGCCAGAATAAAAAGCTCTCGCGGTCTCGGGCGCCGGCGGAGCGGCCGACGCACAGCCCTTGTCAGGCCCCGGCGACTCGCTCGCGCGCGAACCGCGCGAGGAGAGGTAGGTCGTTGAGATGGAAGAGCTGTAAGAGCGCCCGCAGGCCACCGCCGTTGGCGGCGCTCAGCGTCTTGTCGTTGGAGCGGTGAAGGTCGCGGATCAGGCGGTCGTAGCGCTCGTTGCGCGCGAGATAGAGCAGCCGCGTCATCGCCAGCCGCGTCCGTATGTTCGGTGCGACGCGAGAGTGCCAGAGGTCGTCGTAGATACTTGTCTCCGCCGCCGAAACGTCGTTTTTCATCAAGCAGCGGTCGGCTGTGATCGCCGCCACACGGCCCGACATCATACACTTGTAGATCCCTTCGCCCCAGAGCGGATCGACCGTTGGGGCAGTGTCGCCGACAGCCATGAACCCGCCTGTCGAGAGGCTGCTGGGCATCTGGATGTGTGCCGAACCGCGGTGCTGTTCGCCTTTGAGTCGCGTCGCCCCAGCCAGCCGCGGGTCTTCGCGCTCCCACCGCTGCATGTAGTCGTCGATTCGCATCCCTTCGTCGCCGTACTCGTGATGGGCCTTGTTCTGGATGTAGCAGAGCCCGACCTTCGCGCGGTTCTCTCCGGTATGGAAGATCCACGAATAGCCGCCGGGTGCGAGGCGGTGGTCAAGACGGAGCATCATCGAACCGCTCAGGTCGGCGTAGTCGGGGTGGTCGACGTTGACACCCTCCATCTCCCACTCGACGCCGATCGCCTGGTTCTCGCGTTCGAGATTCACGACGCCGAGTTCCCGTGCCAGCGGCGCTGCCGGACCGGTTGCATCTATCACGACGTCCGCGTACACCTCCTCGTCGCCGGCGTAGCGTACCCCGACTGCCCGCTCCCCGCCGCTATCGCTCTCTGTGATGGGCGCGTTCGCCCGTGCCTCGAAGCGGTACTCCGCACCTTTCGCACGGCCGTCACGGACGAGCCACTGTTTGAAGTCGGCGAACTCAAGTACCGCACCCGGCTGGTCGTCCACGTAGTGGGCGTTCGGCGACTCCAGCACCACGTCGTCGGTAAAGTTCATCACGACCTCCTCGGGGACACCGAACTCGCCCATCGTGGACGCGAAGGTGCCCGCAGTCGACTTGTTCGACTGGCGCGGGAACTCGTCTTCCGGTTCGGTCTCGAGAACGAGAACGTCCCGACCGCGACGCGCGAGGTCGCGCGCGCATTGGGCGCCCGCGGGACCCGCGCCCGCGACAACGACGTCGTGGCGCTCAGACACGACTATCCTCCTGCTTGCGACTCCCCGTGGGGTGACCGGTGATGTCTGCGTTCATATCAAACATAGTCACGATGAGGGTAAAAAATGCGCGGGATGCGACTGCTTCCGGTCCGGACTCAGTAGAACTCGCGGACGAGGTCTGTCGCGCCAGCAGGCGCGCCGCCGGGAATATCCGACATGTTCGAGCCGAGGCCGTGCTGTTCGGTGTAGGAGGCTGCCTTTTCCTCGCGATAGAGTACGCCCTGGTACTCCTTCTTGTCGTCAAGGATGACCGACTTTGCGTTCTCGCGGTCGGTCGGGTCGTGGGGCGTCTCGGTCACGTCAACAAGGGAGTCCCGGAAGTAGTCGTAGGTGTCGACGTCGTTGAACGTCACGCAGGGTGAAAACACGTTGACAAAGCCGAATCCGTCGTGTTCGATCGCCTCTTGAACGATCTCGGCATGTCGCTGGGCGTCAGACGAGAACGACTGCGCGATGAACGTCCCGCCGGCGGCGAGCGCAAGCGCCAGCGGGTTGACTGGCGGTTGTTTCGGTCCGTCTGGCGTGGTCGCAGTCTCGAAGTCCTCGCGACTGGTCGGTGAAGCCTGCCCTTTTGTCAGCCCGTAGATGCGGTTGTCCATCACGACGTAGGTCATGTCAACGTTTCGCCGGACGGCGTGGACAAAGTGGCCCGCGCCGATGGAGTAGCCGTCGCCGTCGCCGCCGGCGACCATCACTT
>CAKZPG010000090.1 GCA_937138675.1 uncultured archaeon
GTGTCCTGCCGAGGCTTTCCTTTTGTGACGCGCCCTTGTGAGTACCACGATCCACGACCTTTTAGACCTGGAAGAGACAAGCGGCGGACGCTACCGCTGCCTCCTTCCCCACTGCGGCGGATCGGGCCTCCACGTCACGCCCGAGGCCGGCGACACGGGCAGCGTCACGTGCCACTCGTGCGGCTTCGGCAAGGACTTTGACGAGCACCGCGGGACGGGCGCTGCCTACCTCGCTGCTGTGCGTAACATCACGATTCGGGAGGCGCTGGAGCGGTTCGGCGTCGCCAACGATGACGCCAGCGAGTACGAGCGCATCCAGCGCAAGCGGCGCCGCACCGAGGCGGAAAAGCGCGAGGCAGAGATCGAGAAGATCCAGCGGCGCCTCGTCGAGATCGAGCGCCTGAAAGCCTACATGACCCCGAAGGAGCGCGCCCGCTTCGGCGTGTTTTGCACCACCTCGCATCTGCGTGACGAAACCCAAGAGTACGCCGCTGCCGAACGCGAAAAGATCCTGCACGCCGCCTACCAACGACACCTTGACGACTACGAATCCGAACCGACGTACGTAGACCAATGAGCATCCGCTACATGACGAAAGTGTGGGATGCCGGCCCTGAGGACCGGACTGAAACGATGGTTCTCCTCGCGCTGGCTGACCACGCCAACGATGATGGGCGCTGTTACCCGTCCATCTCTCATCTTGCCGACAAAACGCGCTTGTCTCGACAAGGCTTGTGCAATGCCCTTGACCGCCTTGAAGACGACGGGTGGATCAGCCGAGAGCGTGGCGGCGGTCGCGGCAATCCGACGCACTACACTCTGCAAGATCAGCGGTTCGGGGCGTCGCCTAAACAGTCAAGTCAGGTTGACGGAAAAAACGATGTAAACAGTCAAGCTGATACGGTAAACAGTCAAGCTGATCAGGATAAACAGTCAACCTCGTTAGACGGGAACCGTCAGGAACCGTCAAAGAACCGTCAGAGCCGCGCGCCCGCGCGTGACGAGGTTGGGGAGATGTTTGATGCCCTGGTGGATGCCGCCCGCGACGTGCGGGACGGCCTCACCCAGCGCATGGAATCGAAGCTCATGCGAGCCGCGCAAACCTTGGCCGGTGAGTACGATCCCGTCACCGCCGCGAACTGCCTGCGAGAGGACCTATCCGGCGCCGGCGGGAAGTGGAACGCACAGGTCTTTGCCGACAGCGTGATGCCAGAATACGAACGTAGTCTGGGAGACGGTACGGCCACATCCGAACCGCCTCAGTCCGTCAGTCCCTCGTACATGGAAATCCAACAGTAAGTCATGCCCGAACCGATCATCAACGCCGAAGCGGAGCGCCTGGCTTTGTCGTGCATCATGCGCGGCGGACAAGAAGTGAGGGCCACCGCCGACACGCTTCTATCACCAGCCATGTTTTTCGAGCACCGTGCGGTCGCAAGCGCCGTGTGGGCGTGCCTTGACGCTGGGAGCCGACCCGACCCGGCATCGGTGAAGGCCGAAGCGAACAGCCGAGTGGAGACGCAGATCAGCGATATCGCAAGCGAGCGCGTGCCCCCCCGCAACCTGGAGCAGCACGCCGAGACGGTGCGCACCTACCATCTGCGGCGCCGGATGGATGCGCTTGGGGAGCAGATCAGCGAGGCCGCACAAGAGGGAGAAGATGCCTTGCGCGACCGTGTAGAGTCGAGAATGCTGGAGATCGGCCGCGAACTGGACCGGCCGTCTTCACCTTCCTTTCCCGACTTGCTGGACGCCGCGTATGAGCAGCTGGAGGACCTGATGGATAGCGAAGTGACCGGCGTTCCGACGCCCTTCTCCTATCTGAACGAGGTGACGCGCGGCTACCAGGATGGCGACCTCATCACGCACGGGGCGCGGCCCTCGCACGGGAAGACGGCCCGGGCGATTCAAGAGGCAGTCTATTGCGCGCAGCACCACGGACCGGCGGCGTTCATCTCGCTGGAGATGTCCGACGTGAACCTCGCTCAACGCGCCCTGACTCAGCACGCGCGCATCAGCGACCGTAAGATGAGCAAGCAGAAACTTAGTCGGGCACGGGACGCTATCGGCAGCCTCGCCAGCGCGGGCCTGCACATCGAAGACGCCGCCGGCGCCACCATCACAGAGATCCGCGGAATCATCCGGCGCCTGTACTACGAGCACGGCATCACAGCGGTGTGGATCGACTACCTCAATCTCATTCCATTGACGTCCGACCGGCGAGCCGACCAAGAGATCGGGACCCAATGCAACATCCTCCGCGACACGGCGCGCGAGCTCGACATCCCGGTGAACCTCTTGCTGCAGTTGAACCGCAAGGTAGAGAACCGCACGCCGGAGCGGCCGAGGCGAAGTGATGCCCGCGACAGCGGCAATATTGAGCAAGCGGCCGACGTGATGCTGTTCCAGTGGGTGCCGTCTGAGTACGGGCACACACACCTAGATGGAGGCCCGGACGCAACGGGTGGCTCTGTGGACGGCCTTGCAGAGATCATCGTCGCCAAGCAACGGCGCGGCCCGACGTCGTCGTTCTGGCTGGAGTGGGAGCCGTCCTGTACGCGGTTCAGTGACCTCGACACCCGCGAAAGCCCGCCGGTCGAAGCGTATGAGACGAACGGCCACCACGAGCCCGCCG
>CAKZPG010000091.1 GCA_937138675.1 uncultured archaeon
CCGGAATACCGCGTTTCAGTAATGATGGCATTGAGCACGTCGTCCGATCCTTCCTCGTCGAAGTATCCGATCCGTGCGTCGAGTGCGCTCTCGAAGGCTCGGGTGCGAAGCGACTTTTCGTAGTGTTTCGCGAGGATAGCCCGCAGCCAAGCCACTAGGAAGGAGAACGTATACCGGATGATCATCACAAGCCCGACCCCAATAATCAGATAGGCAAGCGTGAACGGGAGGCCGACGAGTTCGTAAACCGCCAGGAAAGTATCGAGTACTGGACCCCCGCCCTTGACCGGCCCTTCTGTCTGGGCAACTTCGAGAATCGGATAAATGAACCCCAGGCCGACGCCTTCAAGCACCGCTGTGAGGCCGCCGAAGAGAACCAGACCGAGGGTGAATGTGGGGCGATAGGCCGCTACGCGACGAAGGGCAGCGATCTTTTCTCCCCACGAGAGTTCGTCAGCAGAGGCCATCGAATTGGTGGAAGTTGCCCGTCTGCGTGTATATCGATTGTGAAGTACAGTTGTCCACGGGATCGCCCTGTTCTGTGAAAGACTCCTGAACAAACCCGATTGCTTAATCCTACTTTGAGTTGTTCTCCGGTACTTTGCGTTTAGCTGTGGTGCTGGCGCTAAGCCCCCCTCTCAGCGAGTACCGCAGTCGGGTGGGGATACGGCGCCGTCATCACCCGCTTAGTTCTCCTCGATCATGTCGGCGGCGGCGAGGTCGTGGATCCGGTCGAGGAGTTCAGGGTCGATCGTGGCCTCCTCCTGGCCGTCGTGTAGCCGCTCGTTGTGTCGCTCGACGGTCTCGGCGGCCTCATCGAGGGGGACGCGAGTGGTCGTCCCGCAGGTCTCGCAGACGATCGGGAGCGTCGGTGTCTCGTCGTCCATGTGGGTGGTCCTCGCGCCGCCATGGTAACGCCACCGGTCCAGAGAGGATCGCACTGTTCAGGGTTCGGGAGCTCAAGAGTATGGGTATGGAGCGTCGGACAGTCCTCGCCCTCGCCACCGCTGGTCTCGCCGGCTGTGGGTCGACGGGGTCGTCGTCGTCGTCGTCGTCGTCGGAGGAGCCAGCGTCGCCCGAAGCGACCACCTCGCCGACGTCGACCGGCGGTGATCTCTCAGTTATCGGGCTCAACACTCCCGAGACAGTCGAGGTGACGACCCCCTACGAGGTCGGAGTGCGGGTGCGGAACCCGACCGACCGCTTGGCGCGATTCGAGTCTGGCGTAAGCGCCCGTGCTCGCGATGGGTGGCAGTCGCTCGGCGCGACGGTAGCGGGGCCGGTGCCTGCGGGCGGGACGGCCCGCCTCGCGGGCCAGCTCCCGGCGTTTGCCTTTCTCGGCACCTACGAGCTTCGGCTGGACGCGACGGGGCAGACGTGGCGGACAGAGGTCCGCCCACGTAACCTGCCGTTCGGCGAGGCATTTCGAACCCCTCGTGGACTGTCCGTGACCGTCCAGGGTGGGGAGTTCGTCTCGACGTACACCGGTGGTGGGAACGGGCCGGCACGCACGCCCCCACCCGACGACCAGTGGGCTGTGGTGCGAGTTCAGATCGAGAACCCGACGGGTGAGTCGGTACGGTTCCCGCCGTACGGCGCCTTTGTCCTCGTCGTCGGTGGCGGGCGCTACCCCGTTGCAGTCACCAATGCCGACGATCCGGTGACGGTCGACGGCGACCGGACACAGCTTGAACTGCCCTACGTCGTCCCTGCCGACGTCGACCGGTCGGCCCTCGAGATGCGATGGGAGCCAATAATCGGAGGGCGTCGAACGGGGGCGGTCTGGTCGTAGCCTCACGCCCGGCAGAAAAAGCGGAGAGAAACGGTTAACAGCGGCGGGTCGCTACCGCCGACTATGCAACGACGCGCCGCGACGGCGTTCGTCCTGCTCTTTCTGTTGCTGGGAGTGGGGTCGTACGGCCTGATCGCGACCGCCCAGCAGCCACAGGTGAGCTTCGATGATCCCGAGCATCGGCTGTCAGCCGGCGACCAATTCACGGTCGACGGTCGCCAGTACACGGTCGCCTCGCTCAGCGCTCAAGAGGAGGGCGGTGACCACGGCGGGAGTACGACCGTCACCTACTCGGGCGCCGTCGAGTGGACGACCGACTCGGCGACCTACACCGAGACGTGGGGGCCAGGCGACGTCGTGACCGCCGACGGGTTTGAGGGTACCGTGACTGTCGAGAACACTACCGACCCCGACCGGGTCACACTCGTCGAACCGGTTGACCGATCGGCCATTCTCGCGAACGACTCGGCGGCTGACAACCAGACAGTCACCCGGACCGGCGAGGAGTTCGTCGTCGTCACCGAGGGCGACAAGACACGTCTTGTCCCCGCGGGAGAGTACTTCCCCGACCCCGAGACCCGGACGTTCTCCGAGGACGATACTGTCGGCTACGCGGGCAACCAGACCACCGTCGGGAACGTGACACAGAGTGAGGTGCCGGTGTCGTGGACCGCGCCGCGGACGAACACCGTCGAGCTCTCGAACAAGGCGAACGTCACCCTCGCCGGACAGACCTTCTTTGTCTACTACACGAGCGACAGCGAGGTCGTACTGGAGTCTGACTACTCAGTTTACGCCAGCCAGACCGCCGAGATGGCCGATTACACCCGCGTCGAGAACGGCCTCTGGGGGATCAGCATCCTCAGTGGTGTCTCCGTCGTGATGCTCATCGGGATGGCGTTCATGCCTTCGCGATACTAGGAGAACGGCGACTCCTCCGGGTCGTCTCCGGTCTCGGCGTTGCGTCCGGCCAGATACGCCCCGAGGCCACCTCCTGCGCCGTAGCCGATAGGCGAGACGACCAGTACGGAGAACAGCCGCGCGAACCGAAGGAGGACGGGCAGGTCGATTCCCCCGCCGGTCCCAACATCCGACACCGCCGCGGCGCCACCGCCGACGAGGCTGACGCCGAATGCGGCCCCGAAGACGACGGCGAGGGCATTGAACAGGAGCGTCGCGGCCATCCCGGCGACAACGGCGAACGCCGCGCCGTTGCCCGCGTCGGCCGTGTCGAGCAGGAAGTAGACGGCGGCGGCACCGAACAGAGCCTCCTTAAGCCCCGGGACGATGCGGACGAAGGCAATGATGGGAGACGCCGTCAGGACGAGAGCGGCGAGCGTCCCGAAGACGGCGAGCCCCCAGGTCTCTATCGGGTAGTCAAAATCGACCATACCGATCTCATTCGGCGGGTCCGCAAAGCCGTTCTGCCGGTAGGGCTTTGTCGGTTGCCGAAACACGGTCGTGGGATGGCACGTGTCGTCGTCACACGCAGTAACTCTCACCCCGTATTAGTCGACCGCGTCCGTGCGGCCCTCCCGGACGACTTCGACGTCGTCCCGGTCGAACTCCCGCCCGGACAGATGACGATCCCGCCCGACGGGTCGCTTATAGCTGCCGCCGCGAACGCCGAGGCGCTCTTCTGTCGCCCGGGACTGGTCACTGCCGACCTGCTCGACGCTGGCGATCTCCAGATCGTCGCGGTCCACGGCTCGGGCACCGACCACGTCGACCTCGCGGCCGCGACGGCCCGCGGTGTGGTCGTTACGCACAATCCAGAGGCGGTCGCGCCCGGCGTCGTCGAGTACGTCGCGGGTGCCGCGGTGGGAGTCCTGCGGGACTGGCCAGGTGTTCCCGTCCGCACTGCTGCCGGCGAGTGGGACAAGGGTGGCGCGACGCTCGGCGAGGTGGGCGAGCGAACGGTCGGTGTTCTCGGTCTCGGCGAGATTGGCTTTCGCGTCGCTCGGCTCTTAGCCAACGGCTTTGGCGCCGAGGTGCTGGGGTGTGACCCGGCGGTCACGGGCGCGACCGACCACGACATCTACCCGCGTCACGACCGCGCCGAGCTTGAGGCCGCGGGCGTCGAACTGGTCGGCCACGACGCGCTCTTCGAGCGTGCAGACCTCGTGACCGTCCACGTTCCCCTGTCTGACGCGACACGCGGGCTGGTCGGCGAGGCAGAGCTGACGGCACTCGACGGCCACCTGCTCAACACTGCGCGCGGGCCGGTCGTAGACGAAGACGCCCTACGTCGCGCCCTCGAAGATGGCTCGGTCCACGGCGCGGCGCTCGACGTCCGCGCCGAGGAGCCGCCGGACGGAGACGACCCGATCGCCGCCCACCCGAACACGCTCGTCACGCCCCACGTCGCCGGGCCTACGGAGGGCTATCTCCGGCGGGCAGCGGATGTAGGCGCGGCGAAGGTGGCGACCTGTCTCGCGGGCGACCGTCCGGAGTACGTCGTCAACCCCGCGGTGTACGAACAGTGATCACGCCCGCCGGACCAGCATCGTCACACCCGCGGAGACGGCATAGAGGGCGGCGACGACGAGGAACGCGACGATGGCGCCTGCGGTGTCGACGGTCCAGCCGAGGGCCGCCGGCCCGACGATACCGCCAATCGCGACGCCGCTGAAGACAAAGCCAAAGCCGCGACCCGTCCCGCCCGCTGCGGTGGCGCGGGAGACGAGGCGGTCTCGCGAGGGGTAGACAAGGCCGACGGTGAAGCCGACGGCGCCGAAGCCGGCGACCGCGAAGGGTGGGCCGAGCGGCGCGACGATGGTGACGACAAGGGTGATGAGGACCGCTCCGCCAAGGAGGGTTGCGAGGGCGACACGCTTGGGCGGCAGGCGGTCGGCGAGGTAGCCTCCGGCGAGGATACCGATCGCTGCGGCAGCAAAGAAGGCAGTCAGAGCGGTGTTGCCAGCGCCGGCGCTAAAGCCGTACGCGTCGACGGTCAGGACGTTCGTGAACGTCTGGACGCCTTTCGCCGCCGCGACGAAGACGATGAAGAAGGCGAACATCGCCAGCACATCCCGACGCAGGAGATCCTCGCGCAGGCTCCGGCGTCCTGCTCCGTCGGTCGCAGCCTCTGGGTCGGGGTCGACGGTCGCCAGCTCCCGGTTGCGGTAGATCGGCGGGAGAGCGACGGCCGCAAGGCCGGCGTAGACGATACCGGCGAGACCAACGACCACGAGGGCGGCCCGCGCGCCGGCGACGCCCGCGATGCCGGCGACGACGACGGGTGCGGCGGCGAAGCCGACGTAGGCGCCAAAGGTGTGGATCCCGAAGCTCCGCCCCTCGCGGTCGCCCTCTGTCGCCGCGCCGAGAAGGGCATAGTCGGCAGGGTGGAAGGCGGCCTGCCCAACCCCCGATATCAGGGCGCCAACGAGCAACGACCAGTAGGCGGCGACACCAAAGCCCGCCAGCGCCACTCCACCCGCGGTGACGGCGACGCCGGCGACGAACACCCGCTTCGCGCCCGTCCGGTCGACGAGCTCGCCGACCGGCAACTGGAGGATGGTGCCCACGGACAGCGCGGACATGACCAATCCTATCTCAACGTTGGTGAGGCCGAGGTCGGCACGCAGGACGGGGAAGAGCGGCGGGAACACAAGGAGGTAGAAGTGCGAGAGGAGGTGCCCCCCTGTCACCAGCCCCACCACTCGCCGTGTCTGCGTGCGCATGGCTCGTCCGGGACTGGCGGGCATTAACATCCGTCGGTTGCGGCGGCGGGGGCCGCTTCCAGGTGAGTGTCGCCGATGGCCCGGCGGGTGAACTGAAGTCTATGGGAGTCGTAGCTATCTATCGATGTACGATCACATCCTGCTTCCGACGGACGGGAGTGCAGCGGCCGAGGCGGCGGTCGACCACGCGGTCAGGCTCGCGCGGAGCTTCGAGGCGACCGTCCACGTACTCTCGGTGGTTGAACACGTTCCTGCCGTCGAGATGGACGCCGCGGTGGTCCACGAGCGACTGCGCGAGAGCGCCGACACCGCCGCCGACCGCGCCGTGAAGCGACTCGACGCTGCCGGCGTTGCCCACGCGTCGACAGTCCGGGACGGGAGCGTGCACCGCGCTATCCTCGACGAAGCCGACGAGGTCGGGGCTAACCTCATCGTGATGGGAACCCACGGTCGGTCGGGTGTCGGGCGGGTTCTCCTTGGGAGTGTCACCGAACGGGTGGTCCGGGGTGCCGACGCGCCGGTGATGGCGGTGCAGTACCACCCCGAGAACAATGGGGGCGACGCAAGCAAGAGCGAGGGCGAGGTCGTCTCGGACGAAGAGGAGTAGATGGCGCACCCGAACCGTTAGCCCTGCCGAGACCATGATACAGTCAATGGCAGCGCCGACACGACCGCTTGGCTTTCACTCGCTAACCGACGAGCGCGCGGCCCACCTGCCGGTCACGGGCTCGCTCCCGAACTGGCTCACGGGGTCACTCGTCCGGAACGGCCCGGGCGCGTTCGATCTTGAGGGGGCGTCGGTCGACCACTGGTTCGACGGGCTGGCGATGCTCCACCGGTACACGCTCGACGGGCCCGCAGACGCAGTCGCCTACCGCAACCGGTTCCTCCGGAGCGACGCCTACGACCGCGCTCAGGCGGGCGAGTTCACCGGCGGGTTCGCAACCGGCGGCGCGGGACTGCTCGCCCGGCTCTGGAGTCTCGTCGTCGCCGACCCCTACGACAACGCGAATGTGATCGTCGAACGGGTCGGCGACGACTACCTTGCGATGACCGAGACGCCCCGCCGGGTGCGTCTCGACCTGACGACGCTCGACACCCTCGGCCACGCTCGGTATGAGGGTCCCGAGCCACGGGGGCAACTCGCCTGTGCACACGTCTCCTGCGACCCGGACGGAACGGTGGTGAACATCGAGACGGCGTTCGGGCGGACGAGCCACTACCACGTCTTCGAGGCGCCTGCGCCCGACGAGCGCCGACCGGTCGCCGCCGTGCCTGTCTCGGATCCGGCCTACCTCCACGACTTTGCGGCGACGCCGTCGTATGTCGTGCTGGCCGAGTTCCCGTTCGTCCTCAACCCGGTTGACCTCTTCCGGCCCGGCCGGGCAGGGTTCGTCGACCGCTTCCGGTGGGAACCGGACCGGGGCACCCGTATTCGGGTCGTAGAGCGAGCGACCGGCGACGTCGTCGTTGACGCGACGGCCCCGCCCGCCTTTGGCTTTCACCACGCGAACGCCTACGAGGCCGACGACGAGGTGGTGGTCGACATCGAGACGGTGCCGGACGCAACGCCAATCCGCGACCTTGACCTCGCGGCGCTCCGGGCGGGCGATCTCGACGCTCTCGGGGGCCGTCTCGACCGCTACCGGGTCGACCTCCAGGCCGGAACCGTCACCGTCGACCGACTGTACGACGGCGCGACGGCGCTCCCGACCGTTTCGCCCGCCGTTGAGGGGCGCGAGCATCGCTACGTCTACGCACAGCACGGCGACCAGCCCCTGACCGAGTGGCCCCGCGAGGTAGTGAAAATCGACGTCGAGACGGGGGTGACGACGACGTTTGCCGCCGACGCCTTTCTCTCCGAACCCGTGTTCGTCCCCCGACCGGACGGCGACCAGGAGGACGACGGCATTGTCCTGACTGTGGCGCTCGACCGCGCGGCTGGCCACTCGACGCTCTTTGTTCTCGACGCTGACCTGACGGAACTGGCGCGGGCACCCCTCCCGCACGCCGTCCCCTTCGACTTTCACGGCCGGTGGTTCCCGGCGCTCGACCGCGAGACGGTTGCTGAAGGCGGGGGGTGGCCGTGAGCGACTATCGCGCGGGCCTTCGCACCTTTCCCGACGACGGCGAGACGACGGCGACTCTCGATGTCGAAGGGTCGCTTCCGGACTGGCTGGACGGCACCCTCATCCGCAACGGCCCCGGGCAGTTCGCGGTTGGCGGCCGGGTCCTGCGTCACTGGTTCGACGGCCTCGCCCTCCCGCGGCGGTACGGCTTCGACCCCGAAGCAGGGCGGGTGGAGTACGCCGTGCGCTACCTCCGGAGCGAGACGTATCGCGGCGCGCGCGAGGGCCGCCTGGTCTCCGACCAGTTCGCGACGCCGGCGCGGTTCGCGACGGGTCTGCGGGGTCAGTTGGCCCGGCTTCGGGGGCCGACGCTCACGGACAACGCATTGGTGTCGTTCGCCCGCGTCGGCGACCGGGTCGCGGCAGTCACCGAAACGCCACAGATGGTGGCGCTCGACCCCGAGACGCTCGACGCCGGCCCGACGTTCGAGTACGATGATGACCTCGACCTGACTGGGTCACTCGGTCACGTCCACCACGACCCGGCCCGCGACGAGTACGTGAACCTCGGCGTTCGCTACGGCCGCGAGAGCGAGTACGTCCTCACCCGACGGCCGACGGGCGACCGCGCCCGCGAGGTAATCGCGCGGGTTGAGGTCTCACGGCCCTCGTACGTCCACTCGTTCGCGCTCACGCCGCGCTACGCCGTCGTCACGCTGTCGCCGTTCGTAACGCGGCCGCTGGACCTCCTCCTCGCCGACACGTTCCTCGACGCGTTCTCGTGGCGCCCAGAGCGGGGCACGAGCTTCCTGGTTATCGACCGCGAGACGGGCGCGACGACCCGGCTCCGGACCGACCCGTTCCTCGTCTTTCACCACGCCGCGGCGTTTGCCGAGGGCGATACTGTGACGATCGACCTTGTCGCCTACCCCGACCACCGCGCGGTGACCGGCCTCTCGCTTGCGGCGCTGCGCGCCGGGCGGGCGGACCTGCCGGCCGGCCGGCTCCGGCGCTACCAGCTGCATCTCGCCGACGAGACGGTCGAATCCCGTACACTCCACGAGGGCACCGTCGAGTTCCCGACGCTCGACTACGGCGCGGCGACGACGGACGGCCGGCACGGCTGGGTCGCTCTCGCTGCGGCCGACCCGGACCCGCCCATTGGTCTGCCAACCCGGATCGACCGTCTTGACCTGTTGACTGGCGACCGCCGCTCGTGGGGGCACCCAGACACATATCCGAGCGAACCACTGTTCGTGCCGCGCGTCCCGGCGGGCGAGCGCGAACACGTGGAGACCGACGAGGGGGTCCTACTGGTCGAACTGTTCGATCCCAAGGCCGACCAGACGGCGCTGGTCGTTCTCGACGCGCGGACGCTCGACCGGTTAGCGCGGGTCGAGCTTCCCCGGGCGCTTCCGCTCGGCTTTCACGGGCAGTATCTCCGCCCCGGCCACCCGGACGAGCGGACGATGGCCTGACTAGTCGGACGCCGTCTCCACTGGCTCGCTCTTCGGGAGTGCGATCACCAGCACGTCGCTCTGGTGGACGAGCTGGCCGCTGAGGTCACCGGACAGCAGTCAGGCGAGCATCGCTCCCTCGCACGGGGTGAACACGATGGCGCTGGCGCCGGCCTCGACGACGTTGGTGCCGTGGCGGACGCGCGTCTCCACCAATTGAGGATTAAGCTCTGTCGGGCGTCTGTTGTAGGGTCTGCTTGGCATACACTCCGTGATCGAGCGTGATCGGTCGCGTGACGCTCTGTCTCGTCGACGGCGACATTAGCGCCCTTGCGGTGGCCGCGGCTACACGCGAGCGCGAAGGGCCGTTCACGCACCACACGTCGACCCAGCGATGAGCGACTTGCTGGTCATCATAAGCGTGTCCCCCGTCTTGAAGCCGGCACCAGCGTCAGGTCCGCGTTCGTCCACCCGACAGGAGCGCACTCTACCGGGCGTTAAGTCCCCCCCGCGCGAGAGCCGCGCCATGGCGACAAATTACGACGACGTTGGCTACGAGGTCACAGACGGTATCGCGACGATCACGATGGACCGCCCTGAGGTGTACAACGCGTTCACGGGCGATACGGTGCTTGAGGTGACCGACGCCGTCCGGACAGCCGAGGAGGATCCTGACGTCTACGTAATGGTGCTTACGGGCGCGGGCAAGGGTTTCTGCTCTGGTGCAGACACAACCGCGATGCCGGACTGGGACGACCAGTCGCCCGCGGAGTACGGCGCCTTTCTCTGGACGGTCCAGCGCGTCGTCGCGACGCTCCGGCGTGCGGCGACCCCGTCCGTCGCGGCCGTGAACGGCCCCGCTATCGGCGCGGGCTGTGACTTCGCGCTCGCCTGCGACCTGCGGGTGATGGGTCCCGACGGCCTCCTGCGCGAGGGGTTCGTGAACGTGGGGCTGGTGCCAGGCGACGGCGGCGCGTGGCTCCTGCCGCGCCTCGTCGGCGAGTCGAAGGCTAGAGAGTATCTGCTGACGGGGCGTGATATCACGCCCGTGGACGCCGTTGACATCGGTCTCGCGGTTGAGGAGGCCGACGACCCGCTCGCGGCAGCACGAGCGCTCGCCGCCGAGATACGCGACAAGCCCGCCATGGCCGTCCAGCACACGAACCGGCTCGTTGACCCGGAACAGGGGTTCGAAGACTACTGCGAGAAGGCGACCCGGTATCAGTGGGACTGCGTGACTGACCCCGAACACCACGAGGCCGTGGCAGCGTTCAATGAGAAGCGAGCGCCGGAGTACGACCGCTAGGGACCCCCTGTCCGATCGGAAAGATATTGAACATGGCTGTCGGCAACGATTATTATTTGTATCGGACACCGGTGAACTACCCTACCCTACTCGCTCACGGCTGACGCCGTTCGCTCGTTGAGGGGAGGGCTTCCTGCTTCCACGACGCGCTTTGCAGATACAGGTGTATCCACAGGGAGCGCAGTCTCCACAGGCGTTGATTCGGAGTGTCCCACTCCTACATCTTCGAGACCGCGAGAAAGGATGTTCCATGACGCATTCGCGTCTCTATCCGTCTCGAACCCGCACGACGGACACGAATGCTCGCGCACCCACAGCGGTTTGTCAGTCTCCGTTCCGCACGACGCGCACTCTTTGGTTGTGCCTCGGGGGTTGACGGCGACGAAGTGTGTTCCTTCGCGTTCGCACTTGTATTCGAGCATCCGGAGGAACGTCCGCCACGCGGCAGACGCCG
>CAKZPG010000092.1 GCA_937138675.1 uncultured archaeon
CCACCGAACGGCGGTTGGTTCTCACCGTGTCGCGTTCCTCCCCGCCGTGAACGGCTGGGGTTCCCGCTTGTAGAAAGATGATCCTCGGCTAGTCCCGGGGAGGAGCCACAGTCTTGACGACGATCTTGACTCGCCTGTGGTCAGTCTCGAACGCATACACCCAGGTGTCGTCCATCTTCGTATGCGAGCGGTCACGGTCTGGACGTCGTCCACGACGACGGACTTGGTGATGGCCACCTGTTGGACGGTCCAGTCGCCCGTCTCGGATCCATATACAGGGAAGAAAGGCGAGTGCCTCGGAGCTTGCCCCCGAGGTACTTCACGGCCACTCGCCGCCTTCGCGGTACGCGTCGAGAACGCGTCGGATGGCAACGACGTAGGCCGCGGTGCGGTAGTTCGGCAGGTCGTACTGTTCGCGGGTCTCGACCAGACCGTCGAACGCCTCGGTGATGGCCCGTTCGAGTTCGTCGTTCACCCGCGACTCCGTCCAGTAGAACCGCTGGCGGTTCTGAACCCATTCAAAATAGGAGACGGTAACGCCGCCGGCGTTCGCGAGAATATCCGGGAACACCGGAATCCCCCGCTCAGTCAGGATATCGTCGGCCGCAGGCGTAAGCGGACCGTTCGCAGCCTCAACAACCATCCCGGCTGACGTCTCGCGTGCCGTCTGCTTGTCGATAGCGTTCTCCAGTGCCGCCGGCACGAGAAGGTCGACATCTGCGGTGAGGACGTCCTTGTTCGTCCACGACTCGGTGTCAGGCGCGTTGAGGACGGACCCCGTCTCGCGCTTGTGGGTTTTCACCGCCTCAACGTCGAGCCCGTGCGGATCGTGGGCGGCGCCCCGAGAGTCCGAGACAGCGACAACTGTGGCGCCCTCGTCAGCAAGAAGATCCGCGGCGACGTAGCCCGCGTTCCCGAAGCCCTGAATCGCGACGGTCGCATCCTCGATCCCGTCGTGGAGGTGAGCGAACGCCTCGCGGGCGGTGAGCATCACGCTCCGCCCGGTTGCCCTGACACGCCCGAGGCTCCCGCCCGAAGAGGGCGCCTTTCCTGTGACGACGCCCGGCGTAGTCGTGTTCTCGAGCGTCTCGTAGGTATCTTTGATCCAGTTCATCTCCCGCTGGCCGGTATTGACGTCTGGGGCGGGAATGTCGACGTCCTCGCCGATAAGTGGCCGGAGTTCGGTCGCGAACGAGCGTGTCAGGCGCTCAAGCTCCGACACACTGTACCCACCCGGGTCGACGGCGATGCCACCCTTCCCGCCACCGTAGGGAACGTCGACGACAGCGCATTTGTATACCATCCACCCCGAGAGTGCCTTGACCTCGTCTCGCGTGACCCCCGGGTGGTAGCGGATGCCACCTTTGTACGGCCCGCGGTCGCCGTTGAACTGCGAGCGAAAGGCCCGGAAGCGCTCGAGCGAGCCATCGTCCATCTCGACAGAGAGGTTGAGTTCTAGAACTCGCTCTGGGTGTTTAAGCCGCTCCAGGACGCCCGCATCGATGTCAAGATAGGCGGCTGCGTCTTCGATCTGAACTTGAAGACTCTCGAACGGGTTCGCCTCCTGTCCCATGATCGGATACACAGGGCCGCGCCGTTAACGCTACCGACCGAACACCGCCGCACTCATTCGGCAACTCCGGCCCGCGCCAGCACCCGTTCGGCACGAGCGAACACCGGCGCGTCCACCATCTCGCCGTCGACAGTCGCCACCCCGCCCTCAGCGTCCTCGCGCGCCGAAAGTACCCGTTTTGCCCACTCGACACGCTCGGTGCCCGGCGCGAACGTCTCGTGAATGGGGTCGATCTGAACGGGGTGGATAGCTGCCTTTCCGTCGTAGCCGAGGGCGACGGCGGCGGCGGCATCCTCACGCAGGCCCGCCTCGTCATCGTAGTCGACGTACGGAGAGTCGAGGGCCATCGTGCCAGCCGCCCGCGCCGCAAGTAGCGTCCGCTGGCGGGCATATGCAACCTCCGCGCGGTCCGGTCCCGCCTCCGCACCGAGGTCGGCAGTGAGGTCTTCGGCGCCAAAACAGAGCATCTCGGTCGGCGCTGCACTCGCTATCTCCTCGGCCGCGAGGACACCCCGAGCCGTCTCAATGAGGGCGAACACCGGCACCGCGTGCCCCGCGTCTGCGAGGAGACCGGCGACCCGCTTCACATCGCCGGCTGACTCGGCCTTCGGCACCTGGACGGCGTCTATCCGCACGTCGCCATCGAGGACGACGTTGAGGTCCGCGGCGGCATCGGGCGTGAGTCGGATACAGACCTCCGGGTCGGGGTCGAACACCGGATCGACCAGCACTTCGTTGACCTTCGCACGCGCCTCGTCCTTCCGTGCGGGCGCGACACCGTCTTCAAGATCGAAACAGACGATGTCGGACCCAAAAGTTGGCGCCTTTCGCATCCGGTCGGCGCGGTCACCGGGAGTGAACAGCAGGCTTCGACGGGTCGTCGACATGCCCGCCTGACCGTACCGCGGGCTATTGAACCCCCCAGCCGGACGACCGCCGGCACCATTTTCTCTCGCGCCCCGGACCCACAATTGTGTCCGGACTTTACTACGAGAATTTCGAGGTTGGGCAGATTATCGACCACGAACGCCGCCGGACGGTGACAGAGGCGGACAACCAGCGCTTCTGTGATATGACGATGAATCAGCAGCCGCTCCACGTAGATGCAGCCTTCGCTGCGGAGACGGTATTCGGCGAACGGGTCGTCAACGGCCTCTACACAATGAGTCTCGCCGTCGGTCTCACCATCCCCGACACCACAGACGGCACAATTGTCGCGAACCTCTCGTATGATGACGTTGAACACCCGGAACCTGTCTTCCACGGCGATACGATTCGAGCCGAATCGGAGGTGTTAGCTAAGCGCGAGACGAGCGACGGCGAGCGTGGGGTCGTGCGCATGGCGGTGCGGGCCTACCGGGTCGAACTGGAGGGTCAGGACACCCTCGTCTGCTCGTTCGAGCGGACAGTCCTCTCGCTCAAGAAGTCAGCTTGAGCAGTAGCTAGCCATGGTAGGCCGCTGCGTAGGTCCAGACCGCCGCACGGAGCGCCACGGTTGAGGACCGGAACCCGGACGAAAGCCGCTGCGACCCGAGTGCGGCGACGCCTACTGCGAGGAGTTCGAGGTCATCAAGTCCCGGCACCGGGCCGACCAGACGGAACACGGCGTCCACGACCCGGTTGGATTGGACGAACACTACCCGCAGCCCGTCAAGGGTAAAGAGCATTGAGCAGTGCGGCTACGAGCGCAACACCCACACACGACGACTATCCGCCCACGGCCAGGGGCAAGGGGCAGCGTGGTACGTCCGTGTCGGCCCGGGCGACGGTCAGTAGTTCGGGGTGTCCGACCGAGAGCGGCCGCCCGCACCGCGTGGTGGCATTACGGCGCTCGTGCGTGCCAGTTGCGGCCGTCGGATGATGGCCGAGAGACTCGGGGCGGGCTCAGCCGGATACGAGATAGACAGCGACGAGGGCGAGGACGACGCCAGCGGCCTTCCGCGCGGTCACCGGTTCGCCGAGGGCGACAACGCCGACAACGGAGGAGCCGACAAGAAAGAGCGCAAAGATGGGCGTCACGACGCTCACCGGACCAAGCGAGAGCGCGCGGTAGTACGCGATGATACCGACCGAGAGAAAGAGACCCGTGGCTAACACAAGCGGAAACTTCGGATTGTCGACGTGGGGCGCCACCGACTCGCCAGCCGCGAGCATGACGACACCGGTGGCGACGACGAGGATGCCGTTTGAGACAAGAGCGACAACGTTTGACGGGATGGCGCCCTGTCCGTTCGAGGCAGCGCTAACAAGCGGCGGGACCGCCGAGTACGCGAGGAGGGAGAGGAGGGCCCATGGAATGTAGTTCACGACCGGACCCGGGAGCGCAGGGAACCTGTATCAACCGATCCAGACCTGTGAGAAGGTGTCGAAGAACTCCTCCTCCGTCGAGACAAGCGAGTGGGTCGCTCCCAGCTGCCGGCAGTGGTCGCCGACCGTCTCGATGTGTGA
Organism: uncultured archaeon; assembly: GCA_937138675.1. GTDB lineage: Archaea > Halobacteriota > Halobacteria > Halobacteriales > Haloferacaceae > A07HB70. The sequence continues at coordinate 4,022 of CAKZPG010000092.1, forward strand.
TTCGAGGCGGCGCCGGTAGGTCTGCTCGATCGCTCCTCCGAAGTAGGTTCGAGTCTCCGCGCCCGTCTCCGGGTCGACGAACACGGTATCTCCCTCCGTCTCCGGGTCACGTTCTTCGGGCGCGAGTACCTGCGGGCAGACGAGATCGTTCTCCGCGAGGGCGCTCAAGCCCGCCTCCACGTCGTCCGAGTCCGTAAGGAAGTCGGAAGCGACGACGACGAGCGAGCGCGACTCGATTGTCGACTCGTAGCCCGAGAGCGCGCGCCTGAAGCTCGCCTCTCCCGTTGGCTCTGTCTCGTTCAGCAGGTCGATTGCCCTGAGTATCTCGCCGCGGTTCGACCGGCCAGTGTCGAGACGCTCGTGGTTACCGCCAAAGGTGGCGATCCGGAAGTCGTTGTTCTCCTCTGCAGTGAGGTAGGCGACCCCAAGTCCAAGTTTTGCGGCCGTCTCGAACTTCCCCCGATCGTCCGCGCCACTGAACCCCATCGACCCGCTCGTGTCTATCAAAATATGAACCGTCAGGTTCCGCTCCTCTTCGAACTGCTTGATATAGTACTCCTCGGTGCGGGCGTAGAGTCGCCAGTCGACGAGACGGATGTCGTCGCCCGGCGAGTAGCGCCGATAGTCCGCAAAGGTGAGACCCTCGCCGAGGTTCGGTGACTCCTGTTCGCCCTGTCGCAGGTCGTCCGCCCGCCGGTCGAGCGAGGCGTCGAACCGTCCGAGTTCGTCGAGGAAGTCCGGGTCTATCACGTCCTACCTCCGTTGTAAGTGTGTGTCACGCCTCCTCGACAAGGTCTGCGACCACGTCGTCCGGCGACTGACCCTCCCGCTCAGCGCGGAAGTCGAGGACCACCCGGTGACGCAGGACCGGTGCCGCCATCGTCTCAATGTCCTCCCACGAGACGTGCGAGCGCCCCTGGATGAACGCTCGGGCCTTGCCAGTCAGCACCAGCGCCATCGACGCACGGGGACTGGCGCCGAACTCCAGTCGGTCGTCCGCCCGGGTTAAGCGCGCGAGTTCGATCGCCTTGTCGCGGATATCGTCTGCGATTGGCACCTCGCGCGCGAGCGACTGGACCGCACGCAGCTCCTCGGCGCTGAGGATCCCCTCGACGTCCTCCGGCTCTCTTCCCTCAGCGTAGAGCCGGACGATATCTCGTTCCTCGTCGAGTGCTGGGTAATCGACGAGAATCTTGAGCAGGAAGCGGTCGGTCTGGGCTTCGGGGAGCGGGTAGGTGCCGCCCTGGTCGATGGGGTTCTGCGTCGCGAGAACGAAGAACGGTCGCGGAAGCTGGTACGTCTCACCGGCCGCGGTCACCTGCTTCTCTTGCATTGCCTCCAACATCGCGGCCTGTGTCTTCGGTGTCGCGCGGTTTATTTCGTCAGCCAGCACGACGTTCGCGAAGATCGGACCCTTTTCGAAGACGAACTCGCGACGCTCATCGGCCTGTTGAATGATCTCTGTCCCGGTGATATCCGAGGGCATCAGGTCGGGAGTGTTCTGGATGCGAGAAAACGAGAGGTCGGTCACGTCTGCGACAGTGCGGACGAGCGTCGTCTTCCCGAGTCCGGGGTTCGACTCTAGCAAGGCGTTGCCGTCCGCGACGATACAGACGAGTAGTTGATCGACCACCTCACGCTGACCGACAATCCGTTTGCCCACCTCCTCCCGGACCCGTCCGAGTTTCGCCTGAAGCCAATCAACATCGTCCTCGGCGGCCTCAACAGCCACCCGTTCGCCCGACCCGTCTGCCTCTACGTCAGTGTCGTTATCGGTCATTAGGTGTCGTCGTCCTCCTCCTGTCGAATCCGCAGATTGTACTCGCGAATCAGCTTTGTATCCTCCAGTCGCTCCTCCTCGGCGAAACCGGCCTGCTGACTCTCGGTCTCCGTATCGCCAGCGCCCACAAAGCCGCTATCGTAAGACTCCGCCGCGGATCGAGAGTCGTTGCCGCCGCCCCCCTCGCTCCCAACTGTCGCGTTCACTGCCTCATCGCCCGCTACCACGTCGTCAGAGTCACCAAGTACCGAGTCAGGGTTCTGGAGCCCCTCATACTCGTCGGTGACGGTCTGACCGGGCGCGACCGTCTCATCGCCGCCACTGAGCGTCACCTCGAACCCTGCCGCGGTCGCCCCGATGGAAGCGGGAGCGGCCACCGCGACGACGAGCAGCACGACCCCGAGTCGTCGGAGATCGAGCAGACCGAGACTTGATGCCTCGCCGAGACGCTTGACAGTGTCATTGTATAGCCGCGCGGTCATCCGCCCATCGGCGTCTGCTCTGACAGCGTCACGCGCGGTCCGGAGCGCCTCGGCCAGTTCCGGGTTAACCTCACCAAACCGCTCGACGGCCGGACGGCGCAAGCGCAGCCGGAGGGCCATCGCGAACACGCAGACGCCGGCGACGGCGGCCACGACCCCGGCGGTGTTGAGTGTCGCAAGCGCCGGTGTTGGGGCCCCGGGCACTGGCACGGTCTCTGGAAGCTGCGCTATCGGTACTACGGACATAAAGAGGTTGACGAGGAGGAGGACCGCGACGGCTTCGACCGTCGATTCGATGAGTGTCGCCTTCTGGCCCTCACGCGTGACGGTGCGGATACCCCGTTCCATCCGCTCGCGAGGCGTTTCACCCTTGCTCATCGGGAGCACTCAGCGGGTGGGCTGTCCAACTCAGCACAGATCCGATCAATCCGCGACTCAAGAGAGTTCACGGTGTTTTCCAGCCCGTCTATCTGGTCCCTCAACTGTTGGTTCTGTCGTTCCAGCTGGAATATCTCGTCGGTCAGATCGGTGTTCTCCTGCTCGAGCGCCCGGTTCTCCTCGCGGACGAGGTTGATGCTCTCCTCCAGATTGGCCCGGCGCTGTCGAAGCTCGACGACCCGGTTCTGGAGACTGTCGACCCGTTCCTGGGACTGAGAGAGCTGTGCACGGCTCTCCTCTAAATTCTGTCGCGTGCTCTGGAGGTTCTCTTCCGTCTCCGAGAGCTCTCCAGACACCTGCTGAACGTCGCCACGGGTAGTGTTCAACGACTGGTTCAGCTCTCGAAGCTCCGTCTTTGTCTGGCTCAGGTTCGCTCTCGTCGAGTTCAGTTCCGTACGGAGGGCGCTGTTCTCCTGACGGAGCTGTTCGTTCTGCGTCGCGAGCCGGTCGACTGACTCTTGATAGAACAGAGTCGCACCGCCGGTGCTAATGGCGGCGAGGCAAACGACTGTTGCCAGAGTGAGGTTGATTGAGCGTCCGATCATTATACGAGTCCGCTCTCCCGGTTCGTTCGCCCACGGTACACTTGAACTCGCCGGACGACGGCCTCTGTGGCGAAGAGGACGAGAGCGAGCAAGAGTGCAAGCCACGTCCACGAGTCACGCAGCTCCCGGACGCCGACCGAGCTCTCGCGCGCGAACTGTGCGATCGCCGCGCCCTCGTCCGGACCAAACATCCGGCCGTTCGTCGATTGCACGGCCCTCGTTAGCGCCGGCGACTGTCCGAACCCGCCGTACTCACCCGGGTAGTTTGTCGCGAACTCCGCGCCGGCGACGAACTCGAACCCCTCGTTCCCGGGGACAACAGTCGCCTCGTAGCGGTTGGGCGCGACACGGCGGAACTGCGCGCCCTCACCGGTCGGTCGGCGGTCGCCACGGTAGGTCACCATCGTCGGCTTGCCCACCCGAGTATCGCCGGCATCTGCCACGCCAGTCCGGAGGCGTTCGGGGTCGCCAATAGCGTAGTTCACCGTTTTTGTCACGAGCAATGAGTCCGGCCGCGAGAGCAGGCCGTCGAGGCTTCCTTGATCGTCGAACGCGGTAACAGAGACAACGCGACCTAGCCCATAGCGCCAGCGCGCGACGATCGGGTCGCCCTCCGGGCCGGCGACGAGGAGGTCGGCACCAGCCTTTGTCGACACGTCGTTCGCGTTTCCGGGGTTCGACTGTAGTTCGACCCCGGACGTGACGAAGGTGTTCGGGTTTACTATCGTCAGACCACTCCCCTCAAACTGCCGCGAGGCGCCGCCGAAGAGGATTCGCAGGCGGTTGGTCTCGTCAGCCCGGATGTAGCTCCCACCGGAGAGCCGGGCTATCTCTTGAAGTCGTGGGACGTTCGTCCGCTGGCCGACGCCGACGGCGATCACCCTCACTCCCTGGCTCCCGAGGCGATTGGCGGCCGCCGGGACAGTCTGGCTGCTGTCGACGCCGTCCGAGATGAGAATGACGGTGCCCCGTTCGTCATCGAGCATGTCGGCAGCGCCACGGAGGCCAGAGGCGATCTCGGTGGCACCGCCGGACTGGAGCCGCCGGATACGGTCGGCCACCACCTCGCGGTTCTGCGAGAGAGGTTGCGGGCTCGCCACGCGGTAGGGCTGGTAGTTGAACGCCACCATCCCGACGCTGTTCTCGTCACCCAGCTGCTCGAGGACGTTCAGCGCGATTGACTTCTGTACCCGCATCCCCTCCTGTGTCGACCCGGAGACGTCGATTGCAAGTACCAGCCGGCTCGTGCCGGGGCCGCTCTCACCCGACCCGACGGGCTGCATCGACCCGAACGACGTCCCTTCGTAGCCGCCGCGCTCGAACGCCCCCGGGCCACCGACGGTAACGAGGCCACCGCCGTCGATGACGAACTCCTGAAGAGCGGAGACATTGCCGACCTCGTCGGCTGGCGCGTTCTGGACAACGACAGTGTAGTAGCCCGAGAGGTCGTCGGGGACGCTCCTCGCAACGGTGACGTTGTACAAGTCGCCGAGGTAGCCCCGGAGCGGATAGTCGACGGTCGGCGCCGCCCCTTGTCCAGAGGCGACGTACAAAATGCGGGGGCGCTCGACGACCCGAACCGTCGACCGGAAGGCGTCGTTTCGTCGATAGCGGTCCTGACTCTCTATCTCCGCCACAACTCGGTGGGGGCCGGTGTCGTTGAACGTGTGGCGGACCTCATAGGCGCCGCTGCCCCGTTCGAAGGTGTGAGTCGCTACCTCCTCGCCGTCGACGGAGACAGTGAGGTCGACGCTCCCGTTCGTCTGCGTCCCACCGACACTGACGAGGAAGGCGGCTGGCACGCCAGCACTGGTCTTCGATGGGCCGTCGATCCGGACGTGACGCTCGGTCGCGCGGGTCCGGAGGCGGACGGCGGAGACGGTGGCGTTCAGCCCACGGGCCGTCTCGCCCGCCTCCGCGAGGCTTGCTCCGTCAGTCACCTGCCCGTCGGAGACGACGACCACGCTTCCGTTCTCGCGGAGGTTCGCCACAATCCCGTCGCCCACTCGCGAGCGCGAACCATTGCCGACGGTCGCGACGCGGGTCGGCACCCCTTCGGCCTCGATATCGTCCGCGAGACCCGTGGCGCCACCAACGACCTCCATACTAGCCGAGTCATCGGTGAGCAGCGTCACCCGCGGGTCGCCCGGCGTTTCACGCGTTGAGATGGTGTAGGGGCCAGCGACGGCGAGTACCACGAGAACGGCGACGGCGACGCGAGAGAGTGTCAGGAGCCGCCGGGAGCGATCCGAGGCGCCACCCGCCGCGCGCCAGTAGGTCAGCCCGAGAACAGCCGCGACGACGACCGGAACAAGTGCGAGTGCGACCGGTATCTCCAGGCCAACGACGACATCGCCGATGGTGACCTCTGCGCTCATGGGCTACCTCCGGGAGCCTCGGACACGGCGACCGCTGCCGACTCGCAGGTCACAGGTCACCCCGCCGGCGGAGCCAGAGCAACTCGACAAGGACAAAGAGAAGTCCCACGAGCGCCACTGGCCCGTCAAGCGGTCGTGGCACCGGGCGCTCTTCGCTCCCAGCACGGTCGCCGAGTGGTCCGTCGGCGCCGTCCGAGAGCGGGGGCGCGGTGACGTTCGACTCCGTCGAACTGTACAGGCCGACGCCGTACCGGCCCTGCGGGGTGTCGTACACCCCGACACGGTTGAGAGCGAGCCGACGCGCCGAGCGCTCGCCTGCTGGCGTCCGGACCGTCGTTTCGTTCGCGAAGGTCAGGCGCGCGCCGGCCTGACGGTTCACCTCAGTGAGCGGTTGCCGGCCCGCGAGGTACAGCGCCGCGCGCTTCCAGAACACCGGGTACTGGACGTCGAACCGGAATGGCGAGGCCTCCTCCAGATAGCCGTAGTAGAGTATCCGCCCGGACCCGCGCTCCTCGGTCGCGATGAGAGGCGTCTCGTTCGTCAACGTCACGAGCGCGCGGCCGGAGCGCAGGTCGCTGACGACGTACTCGCTCGGCGGCGGGAACCCGACTCCGGCGACGAGTGGGTCGTTCCCTACGCCGGTCACAGCGCCGGAAGTGCCGACTCGCTGCGGGTCAACAAGGAGGAGGTCGCCGTAGTCCGGCATATTCTGCTGGGCCTGTATCACGACACCACCACCGGACTCCACTGTCTTGCGCCCGATGTTGATGTTGCTCGTGAGCAGACGGTCACGCCGTACGTTCGAGTAGACCACCACGTCGTAGTCGCCGCTCACCGCCGAAGGCAGCGTCACCACCTCCAGATTCACGACATCTATCACCCCCAGCGCGGTCGCAAGGTAGCGGTTCCGGTCGTTCGTCAGGAGCAGAACATCGACTGTCTGGTCTTCTGGGGCGACGACCGGGACGGCGTCGTCGGTGGCGAAGCTGTCACCGGGCGCGATCTGTGCCCGCCCACCCCCGTCCGGCACGGCGAGTGTCACGTCGGCAATGTCGCCGGGGTCAAGTCGCACCTCCGTGCTGTCGTCGCCCAACGCGACAGTCCGGGTGACCGGTTCGTCCGCGTAGCTCTGGACCTGGAGCGTGACGTTCGTCCCAGAGAACGACCGGCCGACGATGCCGGCAGCGTTCGCCCCGCCGGCAAACCGTCGCAGGTCGACGATGAGGCCGGACGCCCGGGCAGCGGCGACCTCGCTCTGCCACGCGGAGTCGTCGGCGAAGTCCGAGAGGACGACGATACGGGCGTCGGAGCCGGCGACAACACTTGCCTGTGCGATCGCCGCGCGGAGGTCGCCCGGCGTCTCCGTCGGCTCCACCCGGTCGAGTGTACGCTCGGCCTCGGAGCGCGCGCCGCCACGGACCAGCACCCGCGGGCTGTCGGCCGCGACGACGACAGAGGTGGTGGCGGTAGCAGCGGAGCGCGCGTCGGCGAGCGCACGGTCGAACCGAGTGCCGTCGCCCGAGTCGGTCGTCATGCTGGCGCTCGCATCGAGGACGATCACCGTCTCCTCGACAGTCTCCTCGCGCGGCACCGTCACGTACGGGGTTGCGAGCGAGAGGGCGAGGAGGACGATGACGATGATCTGGAGGAGCAAGAGGAGGTTCCGACGAAGGCGCTCCAGAAGCGGGTTCGTCGCGTCAGTCCCGCGGTCCTTGCGGAGAAACTGGAGGGTCGGGAGGTCGACACGCTGGGGGTCGGGCCGAATCAAGTAGAGCACCACCAGCGGTAGGACCACAAGGAGGGCGAGCAGACCGACGGGGGCGAGAAGCCCCGCTTGAAGCGGGACGGGGACCACAGACACGAAGTCTCTGGGACCGGGGGGTACATGCCTCTTTTCCAACGCTGCCGGGGCGACCGTCACCCCCGGACATATGTACGCCGGGCAGCATCAGTGTGTATGGACGACGCGGAAGCGCGCCGCGAGCTGCTCGCGGTCCTGACAGAAAACGCCAGACAGGAGACGGCCGACGTGGCTATACAGCTCGGATTGTCGGAGGAGCGTGCCGCGACGCTCGTTGAGGCGCTCAAGACGGAGGGAGTCCTCCGTGGGTACCAGGCGGTTGTCGACTGGGGGCAGGCAGACGTGCAACATGTCACGGCGGAACTAGAGCTAAACGTCGAACTCGACCGCGAGACGACCTACGAGGACGTCGCACGGCGCGTGGTGAAGTTCTCCGAAGTGGAGTCGCTTCGCCTCGTCTCCGGCGACTTCGATTTCGCCGCGACCGTCACGGGTGAGTCGATGAACGACGTCTCGCATTTTGTCGCGGAGCGTATCGCGACGATCCCGGAGGTGACCCAGACAGTGACTCACTTTGTGATGGAGACATACAAAGACCGGGGCGTCGAGTTCGAGAGTCGAGAGGACGACGACCGCCTGTCTGTCTCACCGTGAGCCGGTTCGACTCCTCCGACCGCGTCGCGAGCGTCCCGCCCTCGGGCATCCGCAAGTACTTCGAACTCGCCGAGGAGGCCGACGATGTCATCTCGCTTGGGGTCGGTGAGCCCGACTTCTCGGCGCCGTGGGCGGCCCGCGAGGCCGCAATCGAGTCGTTAGAGCGCGGGCGCACCTCTTACACCGCCAACCGCGGCATGCTCGAACTCCGCGAGGCCATCGCGGAAGACGTCGCGGCATGGGGGCTGGAGTACGACCCCGAAGAGGAGATAGTCGTCACGGCGGGCGCAAGCGAAGCCGTCGACGCTTCAATGCGCGCGTTTGTCGACTCCGGTGACCGAGTGGCGGTCCACGAGCCGACCTACGTCTCCTACCGGCCGACGATTGTGTTCGCGGGCGGTGAACCGCTTGCGGTTCCGACGACGGCGGAGACAGAGTTCGTGTTGACGCCCGAGGCGCTCCGCGCGGCTGGCGCCGACGAGGCAGAGGTGCTCGTCCTCTGTTACCCGAACAACCCGACGGGCGCGACGGCGAGCCGCGACGAACTGGCAGATATCGCGGCGTTCTGCCGGGAACACGACCTGCTGGTCGTCGCCGACGAAATATACGCCTCGCTCACCTACGAGAGCGATCATATCTCCATCGCGTCACTCCCGGGGATGCGCGAGCGTACCGTAGTCGTCAACGGCTTCTCGAAGGCGTACGCGATGACGGGTTTGCGACTCGGCTATGCCCTCGGCCCCCCAGACGCAATGCGGGCGATAAACCGTATCCACCAGTACGCAATGCTGTCGGCCCCGACTACCGCGCAGTACGCTGCCGTTGAGGCGGTTCGCTCGTGTGAAGACGACTTGGCCGAGATGCGGTCGTCGTTCGACCGCCGTCGACGGTTCGTCGTCTCACGGTTCAACGAGCTCGGAATGAACTGCTTTGAGGCGACAGGTGCGTTCTACGCCTTCCCGGAGGTGCCAGCGTTGTTCGACGGCGACGACGAGGCATTCGCGGAGGAACTCCTGCGCGAGGAGTCGGTGGCGCTGGTGCCAGGAAGTGTCTTTGGCGAGGGCGGCGAGGGGCACCTCCGAGTGTCGTACGCAACGGGGATGGACGGGTTGAAAGAAGCGCTCTCGCGGATCGAACGGTTCGTCAAGGCTCGGGCCTCGGGGTCGTCCGAGGCTAGTTCATCGGTGTCGAGGTCGCGGTAGAGTTCTGAGAAGTCGTCGGAATCACTCAGGCGGTCAAGCGTCGAGTCGGGGTCGTCGCGGTGGTTCTCGGTTTGCTCCGAGAGTTCTGTGTACTCCTCACTCGCGACCAGTTCCGTCGAGGATTTCTCAGTCTCAAGCAGGGCCTTTTTCGACGCAAGCAAGAACAGTCTCTGAATGCCTGCTGAGTACTCGTCCCTGAGGAGCAGTTACGACACGGTCTTCTCCAGCGGCCACACGAGACGGGCTTGACGAGGTAGTCGTTGAACCCCCTCACCACGTTGTCGAAGTCGGGGTCGACGGCCGTCACCATCACGACGCGTGCATCGACGCCACGGTTTACCTGAATTGAGGCGCTAAGGCCCCTTCCTCAACGAGCGAGCGAAGCGAG
>CAKZPG010000093.1 GCA_937138675.1 uncultured archaeon
CAGACCGGACGGCGACACGTTGCTCGGCGAGGGCGGCGTTTGCGTCCTCCCAGTAGTCGAGTGCGACCGGCGAGTCGACGGCGGGGTACAGGTCGACGAGGTCGCGGTACGCCCGCAGGCCGTCGGTGTCGAACTCGGTGTACAGCCTGTGAAGGCGGTGGTACCGGTCCATAGCTAGTATTGACCACGCGAGACTCTTCACTCTCCCGCGTTCGGCCGCGCCGAACCACAAGCTACGAATCGGCGCGGGCCGAGAGCTATGCTGTGGCAGACTACACCGTCGGGCTACAGGCCGCGTGGCCGGTCCGGGACGTAGAGGATGTCGACCAGGCTATCGCCGTCGCCGTCAGCGAGGCCGGGCGACGACTGAACGAGGCCAACAAGGACCGAGTTGAGGTCGACGTGGGACGCAAGCCCTGTCCGACCTGTGGCGAACCGTTCGACGCGGCGCTCCACGTCGCGAACACGGCGATGATCGGACTCGTCCTCCGTATCGACGTCTTCGGCGTTGACAATGAGCAACACGCGACGCGGGTGGCGAAAAGTGAGATCGGGGGCGCCCTCCGAGACGTCCCACTCACGGTCGCTGAGGTGCTCCGCACAGACGAGGATGACGCCGAGGCCGACGCTTCGGCGGAGTAGTCGGCGAAAGATTTTCGTATAATCTGCAGTTATACCACGCTATGGAACTGCCGACGCCTCGGGATCTCAGGGAACGCCGGACGGCGCTTGACCTGACCCAGAGCGAACTCGCTGAGCGGGCGGACGTCTCCCAACCGCTCATCGCCCGGATTGAGGGTGGCGACGTCGACCCGCGACTCTCGACGCTTCGGCGCATCGTAGAGGCTCTGAACTAAACTGAGGGGAAAGTAATTCGCGTCGATTCCCTAATGAATGAGAAGGTAGCGAGTGTCGCACCCGACGACTCGGTGCGTGAGGCCGACCAGAAGATGGAGGAGCGTGGCTACTCTCAGCTGCCGGTCCTCACGGCCGGCCTGCCCGTCGGGTCGATAAGCTTCTCCGACATCCGGCACGCTCAGACCGACGACACCGACGTGGGCGATATGGCCGTCCGAGAGGTGATGAGCGAGCAGTTCCCCACGGTCTCGCGGGACGCGACGGTCGAGAAGGTGGACAGCCTGCTTGACTACTACAAGGCCGTGATGGTAACAGAAGCGGGCGAGGCAATGGGTATCGTCACCGAGGCGGATATCGCGACCGCACGGTCGTAGCTGGTCAGAGTTCGACGCCAGCCACAGAGACACCCGCTCCCTCTTCGACGCGGCCGATCACGCGCCCGTCGACAGCGTTGGCAAGGGTCTCGGCCCGGCCATCTGGGGCTGTAAGAACGAACCCGGTCCCCATGTTGAACGTCTCGTACATCTCCTTGATCGCGACCGAGCCACGGTCTTGAACATACTCGAACACCGGCTGTGGCTCGAAGGGGTCGTCGATAACGTAGCGCCGGTCGCCCATCCGTTCCAGGTTTGTCCAGCCGCCGCCGGTGACGTGGGCGGCGGTCGTGGCGTGTTTGCGCGCCGGCCCGAGGAGGTCGGTGTAGATCGCCGTTGGCTCCAGTAGTGCCTCGCCGACAGTCCGGTCCGGGTCGGGCGGGAACGGATCGTCGTAGTCCCCATCACGCGTGACAGCCTCGCGCGCGAGTGTTAACCCGTTTGAGTGAATGCCCGACGAACGGATGCCGACGAGACGGTCACCCGGGTCGGGCGTGCCGTCCAGCAGGTCGTCCGCGCCGGCGACGCCGACGGCAGCGCCAGCGAGGT
>CAKZPG010000094.1 GCA_937138675.1 uncultured archaeon
GCTTCGCCGAAGACCAGACTGGCTGCGAGGGCGCCAAGGATGGCGACGCTCATCAGGAAGTCGATGTCGAGCGAGAGCGCTCGCACGGAGTAGGCGCCGTTCCGCAGAATGGCCTGTCCTCCGACGGCTACTGCAACGAGAAAGAGGACGTCGGCGACGTAAAGCGGACTCCCGAGGGCCGACGCCATCGGCACGTTCGCCCCAGTGAATGCGAACTCGAGAACCAGACCAACCGCGAGGACGACGGCGCTTGCGCCCGTCTTAAGCCCCCGCGGGCTCCGAAAGACGCCCGTATCGGTGTCGGCAGAAGTGTCGTCTGACCCACGCTCGGGGCTATCGATCACCTCGTAGCCTGTGGCCTCGATTCCGTCGACGACCGCCGCCTCCGTCGTCGTGTCGGGGGTGTAGCTCACGACGACGCGTCCGGTAGTCGGCATCACCTCGTGGGACTCGACGCCCTCGACGCGGTCGAGACCCGTCGTAACCTTCTCCGCACAGGAGGCACAGTCCATCTCTGGCACCGAGAGACGGGCGGTGACGATACTGTCGTCACTGTCCGATGCCACGTCCGCGTCCTCGTCCATTGGCCTCGGTTACCGTTCCGGCTATATTAACTTCGCCACTATCTAATTGGTATTCTCTGGTAATTCTTGCTAATGCAATACAGCCGATTTACTAGCGCATTCGTGCGCCGGGCTCGTCGTGCGCCCGACGCGCTCGAAGGCACCACAACTGCTAATGTCGTAGCTGGCGATGTAGGATTAGACTATACTAATTTATGATTTCGACAGCACATACTACAGCCACTAACGATCAGACGATGACGCGACGCGCCGCACTCCGTGCCGGCGGCGCGGCGGCGTTGGCGGCGCTGGCCGGCTGTACGGCGCTGCCGAGCGCCCCCGGGCAGGCGGGGAGCGCAGACGACGGACCGGTCGCCGTGGCCTCCTTCTTCAGCTTCTTCGACTTTGGCCGCCAGGTCGCGGACGGTACGCCGCTGACGGTACAGAACCTCGTGCCGACTGGGCTCCACGGGCACGGCTGGGAGCCAAACGCCAGCATCATCCAGCAGATCGTTGAGGCAGACGTCTTCGTCCATGTCGGGGAGGGCTTCCAGCCATGGGCCGACCGCGCAGTCCAGACTATCAGGGCCGACGGCGTCGACACGGCGCTTGTCGACGCCCGGGCAGGAATCGATCTCGTAGATCTCGCTGCCTCTCTCGACAGCGAGGAGGAGGGTGTCGGCGCACAGCAAGGGAAGGACCCGCACTTCTGGCTCGACCCCCGGCGTGCGAAGCAGTCCGTCGACAACATCGCCGAGGGGTTCGCCGAGGTCCTCCCGGGCCACGCCGGGACGTTCCGCGAGAACGCCAAGACGTACACGCGGGAGATCCTCGACCGTATCGACCAAGACTACGCGGCCATCTTCGACCGGGCAGACCGCGAGGTCGTCCAGTTGGCCGCCCACAACGCCTTTGAGTATATCGGGGTCCGCTACGGCGTCCGCATACGGCCGCTGGTAACGAACCTTGCGGCGAGCGGCGACGTCAAGCCCGCGGATATCCGCGACGCGGCGCGGGTTATCCGCGAGAACGACATCCGTTATATCGCGAACGGCGTCTTCGAGTCCGAGCGCCCGGCCCAACAGCTTCTTCGCGAGACGGGCGTGGAGGCGTACTTCCCAGTGACGCCGTTCGCTGGCGTCCGCGAGGAGTGGGTCGCGGAGAACTGGGGCTACGAGGAGATTGCCGACAATATCAATATGCCGACGTTCGAGATTATTCTCGGTAACGAGAGCCCCGCGGACGCGGCCCCGTCGGCAGAGTGGCTGGGCCAGTGGCGGAACTTCGAGCCGATATGAGCACCCAGGAGTTCGATGCGGACCCGGACGCCCCGGTCATTGAGCTGTCGGGGGTCAGCTTCGGCTATGCGGCGACTCCAGTCGTGAAGGACGTCTCACTGGCCGTCGACCCGGGCGAGTACGTTGCAGTCGTGGGACCAAACGGATCCGGCAAGTCGACGCTGTTACAGCTGACGCTCGGACTGCTCGAGCCAGACGCCGGGACCGTCCGCCTGTTCGGCTCCCACGCCGACCGGTTCGACAACGGCGAGCGGGTCGGCTACGTCGCCCAGCAGGCCAGCGCGGCCAGGGAGATGCCCATCACCGTCCGCGAGGTAGTGAAGATGGGGCGGTTCCCCCACGTCGGCTTCGGTCGGCTATCGAGTGAGGACTGGGCCATCGTTGACGACGCCCTGTCGACTGTCGGGATGAGCGCGTTCGCCGACCGCCGGATCACACGGCTCTCTGGCGGCCAGCGCCAGCGTGCGTTTATCGCCCGGGCGCTTGCGGGCGAGGCCGACCTGCTCGTTTTAGACGAGCCGACTGTCGGTGTCGATGCCGAGTCGGTCGATGCGTTCTACACCCTGCTCGGGGCGCTCAACGCCGAGCGTATCACCGTTCTCCTCATCGAACACGACATCGCAGCGGTTGCCGAGCATGCTGACCGCGTGGTCTGTCTCAACCGTGAGGTCTACTTCGACGGGTCGTCCGGGGAGTTTGTCGAGAGCGACGCGCTGGCCCGCGCCTTCGGCACCGCCTCCATCGGGGGTGAGGACGGGTGAGTCTCGCCGCGGTGCCGGGTGTGGTGGCAGTCACCACCGTCGCCGGTGGACTCCCCCCGACGCCGCTGTTCCCGATTCAAGGCGCCCTCGGCGACCTCCTCTTTGGCGTCCTCCTATGGTTTTTAGAGCAGTGGTACTGGCTGATGGACTGGATCTACTATTTCACAGGGCTCGAAGTGATCAACCCGCGCTACCGGTTCATGCACCGGGCGCTTCTCGTGGGGCTCTGTGTCGGGGTGATGGCGCCGCTCATCGGGACCTTCCTCGTCCACAGACAGCTCGCACTTATCGGTGACGCGCTCGCCCACACCGGGTTCGCGGGCGTCGCCGTCGGTCTCTTTCTGAACGCTGTCATCGACCTTGGCGTGTCGCCGTATCTCACGGCTGTCGTCGTGGCGATGATCGCCGCCCTGTTCATCGAACTCATCTCCGAGGTGACCGACGCCTACAACGATGTCTCGATGGCTATCGTCCTCTCGACGGGGTTCGCGCTGGGAACGACGCTCATCAGCCTCAACGCGGGAGGGCTCGCTGTCGGCGTCAACCAGTTCCTCTTTGGCAATCTCTCCACGGTATCGCCCCAGAGCGCGGCCATCCTCCTCGCACTCTTTGTCGTCATTGTCGGGACGGTTGCCGTAACCCGCAACCAGCTTCTTTACATCACCTTCGACGAGACAGCGGCGGCCGTCTCGGGCATCTCGGTCAACTGGTACAACCGGGTGATGGTGATGCTGACGGCGATGGTCGTCGTCGGCGCGATGCAGATCATGGGCGTCATCCTCGTCGCGGCGATGCTCGTCGTTCCGGTCGCGGGCGCGACGCAGGTGTCCCGGAGCTTCTCCGAGTCGCTCGTCGTCTCGGTCGTCCTTGCGGAGCTCGCGGTGTTGCTGGGTATCGGCATCGCCTACTACGGTGGTGTCACCGCCGGTGGGATCATCGTCCTCGTCGCCGTGGCAATATACGTTTGTGCCGTCGCGCTGGGCAAGATACAGTCCGCTCGAGGCGACCGGGCCCCACCCGAGACGGGGAGCATCAATGCCGATGGTGCCGACGTCGGATCCGGGGCGGGCGGCGACTGACGGCCAGCCTCAACCTGGTACCGTCACGAATGGCTGATGACAACGTCTACGCCCGGCAGGAATTCGTCACGTCGCTCGAACATCGGCTGAACTCTCCCCTCGGGTCAGAGTGGTGCAGGCGGCGAGCGGCGGACAGAGCACGACGTGGCCGGCCTCAAACGCCTCGGAAACGCAGCTGACGCCGTCAACAGGGGTGACGATGTAGGGCGGGGTGTCCGTGTTCTCGACACACTGACTGAGGCTGGTGACTCTCCGGCACCCGCCCGGCCGGAGCCGCCGTGCCCCCGCGGAGACGTGGGAACGCAGACGCTCCTGATGGGAGGGGCTGGTCAGAGCGACGTTGCCGCCTCCAGCGCCACCGTGATCATCCGCTCGACGTTGTTCCGGGCCTTTTTCGGCAATTCCTCGCCCGCCTCGGCCTCTGTCTTCTGCGTGCCGGCAACGAGGTTGCCGTCGACGGTACAGAGCGCCCCCGCCCGAATACCGTGCCGGCGCGCAACAGTGAACAGCGCGGCGGCCTCCATCTCGACGGCGAGCAAGCCGGCCGCCTCCCAGTCGGCGACGTATTCGTCGGTCTCGGCGTAGTAGCCGTCGTCGGTTACGACTGGGCCGAGATGAACCTCCTCGTTGCGGTCCTCGGCCGCGTCGACGAGCGCTCGGGTGGTCCCGAAGTCCGGCGCGGCGGGGTAGGCGACCGACTCGTAGCGTTTCGTCGTCCCCTCCTCTTTTGCGGCGGCAGTGGCGATCACCATATCCCCAATCTCCATCCCGCGCTGGAGCGCGCCGGTCGTCCCCGCCCGGAGCAGGGTCTTTGCGCCGACGTTCGCCAGCTCCTCGGCTGCGATGGCTGCCGACGGCGAGCCGATACCCGTCGAGCAGATTGTGAGTGGCATTTCACGGTACTGAGCGTTCACGACCAGGTATTCGCGGTTCCGCGCCACCTCTGTCGGCGCGCTACACTGTTCTGCGATCCGCTCGACACGGCCGGGGTCGCCGGGCATCAGCACCACGTCGCGGACGTCGCCCTCTTCGACGAGGAGGTGTGGCTGGGCCATGCCCGGCAGTCGGCCGGCTGCGAGAAAACACCGGCGGTCGCGCGGACCTGCCGGTCGGTCACTCGGTGTTTCTGGGACCGCTACAGGGACCCGTGTGGCCGACAGACTCCACGTCTGCCCGGGCGCCCGGCTGTCGGGAACGCGCGCTCTGGGCCGCGACCCGCTTTGTTCTCCCAGCTACGTGACGGGACTCTCCGGCGTTCACATCGTGGAGGATATCACCCGACAACAAAGCTGATGACCGGCACAGACGAGACGCACCGTCCGTTTGCGGCGCGTACGGTCAAAAGTCGGACGGTCGGGTCAGGCAGCCGAGATGGTGAACAGAACGAGGTTATGGAAGGCCGGGCCGAGGCCGACGACGGCCACCAGCGTCAGGAGTGCGTACCCTTCCGCCGGTTCGTCGCGGACGAGGTCAGCGAGGGCGACAGCGATAACGGCGGCCAGCGCCAGCTTCACTGCGACGAACGGCCACCCGCTCCCGATGAGGTCGGCAGTCGGGAGGGCGGCACCGAAGTCGAGTATTTCCTGCGAGAGCGGCGACCGTTCGCCGAACCCGAGGACGTCGACGCCGACGGCCGTCGAGACGCCGTCCAGGGCATGTGCGAACACGACGAGCGCTCCGATCCGGCCCGTGGCGGCGACGTCAGGGCGGACGGCGAGGAGTGCGCGCCACGTTCCGGCAGCGAGGAGGCCCGCCACAACGACAGCGAGGCCAGGCCAGACCGGCTCGAGACTGGCCGCAGACGCGATAGCGACGCCGAGAAGCGGGGCGAGAACGGCGGTGCCAATAGCGGCAAGCGGACGGGGAGTGTCGCGGCCGGCCGTGTCGAGACCGGCCCACGCCCCACCAGCGACGACGGCAACGGAAGCGTAGACGGCTGGCGCGCCCGCAAGCGGTCGCAGGGCCGCGGGGAGTCCTCCGACAACGTAGAGGACGTGCCCTGTTGCGCCGACCAGCACCCATGGAACAAGCGCGAGGACGTGCCGTTCGCTGATTGTGGGCCGGCGTGCGACGAGGGTCGCGGCGACGGCCGCGAGGCCGAGCGTCAACCCCAGTAGGTAGGGGAACGGCGGGAGCGCGAACCCTGTCGGTATGACCATAGATATCCGGGTGGCGGTCGGGGCGAAAGCCTTGCGCTCCGGCGTCGACCCGAAGCTTTTGCTCTCCGCCCGCGACAGATAGACTATGATACCGCGTTCGGACCTCGCGCCGCTGATAGATCATACGGTCCTCGGGTCGGCGACGACGCCCGCCGACGCCCAGCGGTGCCTGTCCGAGGCGGCCGACAACGGGATGAACGCCTGTATTCCGCCGGGCTATCTCCCGCTCGCGGAGTCGTTTCCCGATACGCCGGTGGCCTCCGTCGTCGGCTTTCCACACGGTCAGCACGCCCCCAAAATAAAGCGAGAGGAGGCGACGCTCGCGTGGCAGCACGGCGCCGACGAACTCGACGTAGTGTTGAACGTCGGGCGGCTAAAGGCCGGCGAGGAGGACGCTGTCCGGGTCGAACTCTCCGAGGTGGTCGCCGCAGTGCCGACACCGGTGAAGGTCATCATCGAGGCGCCGCTGCTCACTGACGACGAACTCGACAGCGCGTGTGAGTGTGCCGTCGCCGCCGACGCCGCGATGGTCAAGACCGCGACTGGATTCGCCGACGGCGGCGCAACCGTTGCAGACGTCGAGCAGATGGCGGAGCACCTGCCGGTAAAGGCCAGCGGCGGGATCGAGAGCTACAACGACGCCGTGGCGATGATAGAGGCAGGGGCAGAGCGCATCGGCGCGTCGAGTGGCGTTGAGATACTTGCGGGCGCGCCCGCCGACGACTGAGACGACGCCGACGGACCGCGGGCCTTTTGCTCGCCGGCACTAACCACTGACAACTGGATGGCTAGCTACCATATCGAGACGTACGGCTGTACAGCCAACCGGGGTGAGAGCAAAGAGATAGAGCGGCGGCTTCGCGACGCCGGCCACCACCCCGTCGACGGGCCAACGGCGGCGGACGTTGCTATCCTCAACACCTGTACGGTCGTGGAGAAAACCGAGCGCAACATGCGCCGACGCGCCGAGGAACTCGCCGACGAGACGGCGGACCTCGTCGTCACGGGCTGTATGGCGCTCGCGCAGGGCGAGCAGTTCGAAGACCTCAACGCCCGGGTCTGTCACTGGGAGGAGGTGCCGATCGCGGTTCGCAACGGCGAGTGCCCGACGCCGACGCCGGACTCGCAGCCGGGGCTGGACGGCGAGATCGGCATTCTCCCGCTCGCACGCGGGTGTATGAGCGACTGCTCGTACTGTATCACGAAGCGTGCGACGGGCCGCATCGAGTCGCCGCCCGTCGAGGAGAACGTTGACCGCGCCCGGGCGTTGCTTCACGCGGGCGCGACCGAACTCCGCCTGACCGGGCAGGACACCGGGGTGTACGGCTGGGATATCAATCAGGGCGAGAGCCTGCTCCCCGAACTGATCGACCGGGTCTGCGAGCTTGACCCGGGCCACGACTTCCGGGTGCGGGTCGGGATGGCGAACCCGAAGGGCCTCCACGGTGTGCGCCACGACCTCGCCCGCACCTTCGCCAAGAACGACGAGGTGTACAACTTCATTCACGCGCCGGTCCAGTCAGGCAGCACCGACGTGCTGGCGGACATGCGCCGCCAGCATACTGCCGACGAATTCTACGAGGTCGTGGCGGCGTTCGACGACAAGCTCTCCGAGTGGACGCTCGCTACCGACCTCATCGTCGGCTTCCCGACCGAGGACGACGATGACTTCCGGCAAACCGTCGATCTCGTCCGCAAGGTGCGCCCCGAGCGTATCAACATCACACGATTCTCGAAGCGCCCCGGCACTGACGCCGCTGAGATGAAGGGCCTCGGCGGGACGATCAAGAAGGAGCGCTCAAAGGCCCTGTCGGAACTCAAGCGCGAGGTTTGCGACGAGGCGTACGACGCGATGGTCGGGACCGACCGGACGGTTCAGGCGGTCCAGCTTGGCACCGGTGACTCGGTGAAATGTCGCGACGGTGCCTACCGGCAGATCGTCGTCCAGAACGCCGACGAGTGGGGTGTCGCCCCTGGTGACCACCTGACCGTCGAGGTGACCGAGGCCCGCACAGTCTACGCCCTTGGCCGACCGTGTTAGTCGACATCGTACTTCTCGCAGCCGGGGTCGGCGCCAGCGGATGGGTCGCAACTCGGTGGGACGATTTTGAATCGCCCGAACGGTGGGGGAACATCATGCTCGCCGCCGCGCTCTGCCTGAGCGGCGGTGTCAGCCTCGTGGGCGTGACCGGACAGGCGAGTCTCGCGGGACAGGTTCTCGCCGGTCTCGCCGCGGCCGGTGGGTTCTATCTCCTCGTCGTGCGCGGGTCAGGGGTGCCGCGGCAAGCAGCACAGGAGGACCCCGCAGATATCCCCGAGGAGTTCGACAACGAGGAGCGTTAACGCCGGTTGCGCTGGTCGCGCCCGATGCCCCTACCCGGTGGTTCCGCGAGCGTCGAGCGCTCGCCGTCCTTCCACTCGCCGAGCTCCCGGGGGTCGACGTGGACGAACACGTCGTCTACCGTGTCGACCACGCGGATAGACTCTGCAACGGCGCTCTCTATCTCGTGAGCCTCGTGAAGCGTCAGGTCACCTTTCACCTCGATGTGGAGGCTCACGTCGACCTCGGGCCCGACGTAGTGGGCGATGACGTCGTGCGCGCCGTGGACCTGCGGGTGTGCAAGTGCGCGAGAGAGGATGGCCTCCCGAAGTTCCTTGGGGGGCGCGCCACCGACGAGGTAGTCGACGTTGTCCCGCACGATGTCGACACCGGTGTAGCAGATACCGACGGCAACGATGCCGGCCGCAAGAGGGTCAAGAATCGGAAAGCCGGCGCTCGCGCCGAGGACGCCGCCCAGTGCCGCGCCAGCGGTCCACACGTCAGCGCGGTTGTCGAGCGCTGTCGCGACCATCGCGGGCGAGTCGTGGTGCTCGCCGACCTGGCGGCAGTAGCGGTAGAGCCCGACCTTCGCGAGGCCGCCGGCAGCCAGTACCGCGGCGGGGAGCACCCCGGGAAAGCTCCCGTAGGCGCCGTTCAGGACGCTCACAGCCGCCGAACGGAAGACGAGGATGCCGGCCGCGAATACTCCGAGCGCGATGACGAGCGAGACGAACGGCTCGATGCGCTCGTGGCCGTGTGGGTGTTCTGCGTCGGGTGGCTGCGTCGTGAGGTAGAGGCCGGCGACGAGAACAAGGCTGTACGAGAGGTCGGCGAGGCTGTTGACGGCTTCGGAGCCGACCGCGAGACTCCCTGTCCACGCCCAGACGGCGCCCTTGCCGGCGACGAGAGCGAGATTGACGGCGAGGACCACCAGCCCGGCCCGTCGGATCGCGTCACGGCGCTCCACAACGACAGTAGACCCGGTATGGGCAAAGGGGCTTCGGGAGGCATGACGGTGCACTCAACTCGCTCGCTCAGACCGGCAGCGAGACCGCGCCGCTTTCGACCGCCTCGGCGTCCTCCTGCGTCGCAAAGGCGTCGTGGAGGCGGTCGTAGGACTCGTCTAACGCCTCCACCACGACCTTCGTGTCGGCCACGACTGGCATGAACGAAGTGTCGCCGCTCCAGCGCGGGACGATGTGTTCGTGGACGTGATCGTCGATCGACCCGCCGGCCGACGCGCCGCCGAGGTTCGTCCCCGTGTTCAGGCCGTCCGGGTCGAACGCCATGCGAAGCGCTCGAAGCGTCCGGACGCGCAGGCGGGCGTGACCAACGATTTCTGCCTCCGTCAGGTCCGCGTAGCCCCCGACGTGACGGTCGGGGATCACCATGAGATGACCGGGGTTGTACGGCGAGTTGTTGAGGAGGACGAACGCGTGGTCGCCCCGGGCGACGATCCGACACTCCCGGTCGTCGCCCCGGGTGGGCAGGACACAGAACGGACAGCCCTCAATCTCGTCACCGTCGCGTTCGACCCACTCGATGCGCCACGGCGCGAAGATCTGGTCCATACGACGGGCTATGTCGCCGGGGGGTTAGCTTCGTCGCCGACCTGGTGGGTTGGTTCACGTCTGCACCGGGCGTCCCCCTTTCGATGGCGGCTACTGTGACGAAGGGGCGGACACGAACACGCTGACCATTGTGACGGCGGGATACGATACGACGTGCGATTGGGGCTCTGGACGGAGAGTATGCGCAGCGAGAATGTCGGGTCTCAGCCGAACCACATCAAGGCGCCTCGTGTTGACGCTGCAACTTGGCGTTTCGATTCAACGTCATGCGAGGTGGAGCCTCCGACCAAGTCGTTGGGTGAAGGCGCACCCGTAAACGTGTGCTTGAACACGGGATATTGAACGTGAATGGCGATTACGGAAGTGCAAGGAGAAAGCCCACGGCTTCAGCCGTGGGATGAATCCGATGACAGCCGAAACAACTACACGGTTCGTATCAGCTGCTGTGCTACCGAGTCTCGGGTAAGGATATGCACACCAGCGCGGTGGTAGATGAAGCCCACTATCCGAGTCGGG
>CAKZPG010000095.1 GCA_937138675.1 uncultured archaeon
CACCATGGACGAACATACGAAGCTCGCAGGCGAGACGCTGGAGACACAGCTTGTGTCAGCTGCGCGGACGGCGGTCGGCGACTCGCTTCGAAGTGCCACCTACTTCACGCCTAACGCCTACGAGCAGATCTACCTCCGCACGGGACTCGACAACGACGCCGACCTCGCCGAGTTTGTCGAGCACGAGTCGATCGGGTTCAGGGCCCGAACGGCATACCGGGGCTCAGAACTCGGAGAGTACCGCTATACGATCCGGGCGTTCCGGAACGGGTTTCTTATTCGGGTGACCGAGGACGACCACGGGCTCTTTTTTACGGTCGACGATATCTCGCTCCGGTCGGCAGAGGAGGCGGCCGAGGCCGTCTCGCGTGTCCTCAACGGCGGCTAAAACAACGCCGCCGCGACCGTCTGTGCCGTCTCGACGACCGGCCCGAACAGTGGTAGGAGGATCAGGGTGCCGAGCGCAGCCGCCAGAACACTGACGTAGAGGCCGACCGGTCGACGACCGATCTCTAACGGCACCGTCGCTTCCTCGAACCAGAGCGCCTTGACGACGCGAGAGTAGTAAAACAGCGAGAGCGCAGAGTTAACCGCACCCACGGCGGCGAGCCACCAGAACCCGCTCTCGACCGCGGCGTAGAACAGCACATACTTTGAGAAGAACCCGCCAAAGGGCGGCAGACCGGCCAGCGAGAACATGAAGACGGTCATCGCAACGGAGGCAACCGGCGCTGTCGCGGCGAGGCCATTGTAGTCCTCCAACGTCCGGCCGACGCCCCAGTGTTCGGCCATCGCGACGAACAGGAAGGCGCCGGTGTTCATGAATCCGTAGACGAACAGATGCGCCATCGACGCCCCGAGAACGTTGCCGTTCGGACCGCCCGCCGACAGCGCCGCTAAGCCGATGAGCGCGTAGCCCGCGTGTCCGACTGAAGAGTACGCAAGCATCCGTTTGATGTTCTCCTGAGTCGCCGCAGCGAAGTTTCCGAGAGTCATCGTCCCGACGGCGAGAATCTGGAAGACCAGCACCCAGTCGACACCCATCGGCACTGCCATCTCGACGGGGAACGCGCCGACGAAGATCCTGAAGGCCAGCGCGAAGCCGGCGGCCTTCGAGGCCGACGAGAGAAATCCAGAGACTGGCGCGGGCGCGCCCTCGTAGGCCTCTGGCGCCCAGAAGTGAAAGGGGACGGCAGCCATTTTGAACGCAACTCCACCAGCGATCATCACGACACCGAGACCGAGGACACCAGCAACATCGCCAGCTCCGACCATCGCCTCTGCTATCGCGCTAAACGTCATCGCACCCGTCGCTGCGTAGACGAGGCTTATGCCGAACACGAGAACTGCAGAGGCGAGCGCGCCGACAAGGAAGTACTTCAGTCCCGCCTCAACGCTCCCTTCGTCGGTCTTGAGAAACGCGACGAGCGCGTACGAGGGGAGCGAGGTGAGTTCAAGTGCCACGAACGCCGTCGCGAGGGAGTTTGCGGCCGCCATGAGGCTCATTCCCGTCGCGGCGAACAGGACGAGGGCGTAGAACTCGGCGCAGTAGTCCTGATCGCGCAGGTAGTCGTACGACGCCACCGACACGAGCGCGGTGACGCTTGCGAACACCAGCGTGAAGAACAGACTGGTACCGTCGATCATCAACGCATCGCCGTAGACCGGCGTCGCTTCGTAGCCCGCGGCGAGTAGCGAGCCGGCGAGGGCGAGGGCGAGCAGCGACCCGCCGACGCTGATGCCGCACAGTAGGGCGAGACTGTCCTCCTTGGGGTTGATGGTGTCAATACCAAAGAGCAAGAGCGCGGTGAGGGCGAGGACGGCGGCCGGCAGCAGGCCGTCGGCGACGCCCGGTACCGTCTGGAGCGCGAGATCTATCATCTACAGGCCACCTCCCTGAAGGATCGGACCGACGGCATCTTTGATCATCCCGAAGAACAGGTCGGGCGCAACGCCGAGGGCGACGATACAGAGCAAAAGAACCGCGAGCGGCGCCGTGTCGCGGAGCGGCGCCCCGTGGACCTCGTAATCGGTGTCGAGACGGAAGGGCCCGAACAGCGTCTTCTGCATCGCGAGCAACAGGTAGCCCGCCACAACGACAATGCCGAACATCGCCACGGCGGTAAAGATGGGGGCAAACGGAAGCGTCGTTGAGCCAAACGAGCCGACGAAGACGAAGAACTCGCCCGCGAACCCGGCCATCAGCGGGAGCCCCATGTAGCCGAACGCGCCGGCGACGAGGATGCCAGTCGTCACGGGCATCCTGTCGGCCATCCCGCTCATATCACCTACCATCCGTGTATGGGTCGCGTGATAAATGACGCCGACTGACATGAACATCAGCCCGGAGATGAGACCGTGAGCGACCATCTGGAACGTCGCGCCCCCGACGCCGTACAGTGTGTAGGCGATGAGCCCTAAGATAACGTAGCCCATGGAGGAGACAGAGGAGTACGCAACGATACGTTTCAGATCCTCCTGTGCCAGCGCGAGCATCGCGCCGTACAGAACCGAGACAACGGCGACAGCTGCGATGGGCACCGCAAGCGCCGCGGCCGTCTCGGGAAGCATCGTGAAGTTGTACCGCAAGAGTGCGTAGGTCCCCATCTTCAGCAAGACCCCTGCCAACAGCACGGAGACGGGCGATGGCGCCTCCACGTGTGCGTCTGGCAGCCAGGTATGGAAGGGGACGATGGGCACCTTCACCCCGAACCCGACGAACATCGCGACGAACGCGACGGTCCGCAGGAGGTCGGGGGTCAGACCGAGGAAGCCGGCGATCTGTTCGCCCCGGAGTGCCGCCGCGACAGCCGGCAGGGAGAACGTCTCGACCGGCGCAGCTAGCACAAGTGCGACAAAGGCGATGAACATCGCCAGAGACGCGATGTTTGTGTAGACGAAGAACTTGATTGCGGCGTACTTTCGACGTGGGCCGCCCCAGACGCCGATGAGGAAGTACATCGGCACGAGAACGGCTTCCCAGAAAACGAACCAGAGAAGAAAGTCAAGTGCGGTGAACACACCGAGGAGCGTTGTCTCCATGAAGAGAATAAGCGCGTAGAACTGCGACTGGCGCTCGTCGATTGCCGACCACGCCGAGATGATAGCGAGCGTGGTCAGTACAGTGGTCAGTACCACCAGCGGCAGGGAAACGCCATCTAAGCCGACGAACCACTGGACCTTGTAGCCGCCGAGCGTCATCCACGGCGCTGCCGACTCAAAGGCGACATCACCGTCGACAAGGGCGTTACCCGCGCCGTTGAACCGCGCCCACAACAGGAGACTGCCGAGCAACGGGAGGACCGAGAACACTGCCGCTGCCCGCCCAGCGTACTCGTCAGGAACGAGGAAGGTAACCAGCGCGGCAAGGCCGGTGACCGCAAGCAGGGTTTCTATTATCATGCGAACCACCCTCCAAGTACCCCGACAACGAGAACAAGCGCTGTCAGCCCCAACGTCAGGAGGACGGCGTAGTTCGACACAACACCCGTCTGGATCCGGCGGAGCCGCCGGCCCGAGAACAGGGAGACGGAGGAGACGGTGTTGACCGTCCCGTCAACGACACCTTGGTCAAAGGTGTCCATCGTCCGCGAAAGTGGCTTGACGACCGAATCGGTTAGCCAAACTTGGTACTCATCTTGGTAGTAGTTGTTGTACAGCACCGTCTTCGCAGCCCCTAACTTCTCGGTGTGTTCTTCGGGGTCGTCGCCAGCGTAGAGCGCGTATGCGCCGCCTGCGCCGAGTAGGGCGAGGCCGAGCGAGACGAGACCTGGGAGGATCGCCGAGAGTTCGACCGTTGAGTAACCCGCCCAATCGTGAAGCAGTTCACCGTAGTGTTCGCTTGTCAGCCCCGCGAAGGCAGACCGACCGCCGTCGTGGGCCAACCAGTCGTGGAGGTACTCAGGCGGGAAGCCGAGCAGTTCGTGGACGGGCACCATATTCAGGAAGCCCGCGGTTGTCGCCAGAACGCCGAGGACGACCAGCGGGGCCTTGACGTTCCAGCCGACGCCGTGTGGGTTACGCGCGAGTTCGGTTCGCGGGTCCCCGTGGAAAGTGAGTAAGACCATTCGGAAGGTGTAGAAGCCAGTGAAAAGTACCGCGACGAGCCCCATCCCGTACGCAGCCAGAAGGATGGGTGATCCGCCAAGGCCGTGGACGAGCGCCTCATACAGCACCTCGTCTTTCGACCAGAACCCGGCGAACGGGACGATACCCGCAAGGGCCAGCGACCCGGCGAGGAACGTAACGTAGGTGACAGGCATCCGCTTACGGAGGCCGCCCATGTCCCACATATCTTCGTTGTGATGCATCGCGATGATGACCGACCCTGCGCCGAGGAACAGTAGTGCCTTGAAAAAGGCGTGGGTCATCAGATGGAACGTCGCGGCGACGTAGCCGCCAGCGCCCAACCCGAGCATCATGTAGCCGTACTGGCTGATTGTCGAGTACGCGAGCACCTGCTTGATCTCTCGTTTAACAAGTCCCATCGTCGCCGCGAACAGTGCGGTGAACCCGCCGACGAGCGCGATAGCCGCGAGAACGGTTGGGAGCAGAGCGTAGAAGCCGTAGATTCGCGCGATGAGGTACACCCCGGCAGCGACCATCGTCGCGGCGTGGATGAGCGCAGAGACGGGTGTCGGCCCCTCCATCGCGTCCGGGAGCCACGTGTGTAGCGGGTACTGCGCGGATTTTCCGACGACACCGCCGAGAATCAGGAAGCCGAGCACCGAGAACCACGTCTGCGTGCCGAAGCCGAAAGTCCGGACGGACGCCTCGCCCGTCAGGGCTGCCTCGGCAACTGCCGGGAACGACTCCGGGCCCGCAAACGCCGCAGAGCCGAAGGTAGCAAAGACGCCAGCGACACCGACGAGGAAGAAGTAGTCACCGAACCGGGTGACGAGAAACGCCTTCTTCGCGGCGCTCGGCGGACCAGCCTCGCGGAACCAGAACCCTATAAGGAGGTACGAGCAGAGCCCGACAAGTTCGAAGAAAATGAACGCCATCAGCAGGTTGCCCGCGACGACGAAGCCGAGCATTGACGCCGTGAACAGCCCGAGACCGGCGTAGTACCGGGGCAGGCCAGTCTCGTCCTCGTCGTTCATATACCCGAGCGAGAAGACGTGAACGAGCGTTGCGACGAGCGAGACGATGAGCAGCATCAGTGCCGAGAGCGGGTCGAGCAGGAGCGAGAAGACGAGTTCAGGTGCGTCGCCGACACCCGTCGACCAGACGTAGACCGTCTCCGCGGTCCGTCCGCCGCCGAGGACCTCGACGGCGACCCACAGCGACACCAGAAGCGACCCAGCCGTCGCCGCGATGCCGGGCAACGCGCCGCCCTTCGGCAGGATATTAGGGCGCCATATCGCTGCCGCGACGGCGACGAAAAAGCTTGTAAACGGGAGCAACACGATCAGGGGTGCGAAGTCGAACGCCGCCATCTCACCACCTCATTGTCGTCGCTTCGGTCACGTCCACACCGTCGAAGTTGCGGTACAGCACCAGGATGATCCCGATACCGATAGCGACCTCGGCGGCGGCCAGCGCGATCACGAACAGGCTGAACGTCTGCCCCGTCACGTTGCCCCAGAACTGGGAGAAGTAGACGAAGTTGACGTTTGCCGCGTTCAGCATCAACTCGATCGACATCAGAAACAGGAGCGCATTGCGTCGCGTCAGCACGCCTGCGACGCCGATACAGAAAAGCGCCGCCGATAGAAGCAGGTAGTAGCTCGGTGGGACCGCCATCAGTCCTCGCCCTCCTCATCCGCGTCGTCCCGACCGAACAGTCGGCGACCGCCGTCGGCCAGAAGCGTCACCGTCGACCCGTCCTCCTCACGTTTCGCCAGCAGGAGCGAGCCGTCAAGAGCGGCGTCCAGCGCAAGCGCAATGAGAATGAACGCGACGAGGAAACTCTCGCCCGTCACGTCTGCCCCCGGGATGCCAAACATTGCGCGGCCCACGCTCGCGACGATGTTCGCGTCCGCCGGGAACCCCTGTGTGGACCCGAACGACGAGGTGAGTACTGCGGCCGTGATAACAGCGAACAGCGCGACTGCCGCGAGTCCGGGCAGAAGATGTGACCCAATCTTCGAGCGCGGACGGGAGGTCACGTCGACACCTCATCTCCCTCCAGTTTCTCAAAGTCCTCGCCTCGGGTGAGCATCACCGCGAACGTGATTAGGATGAGTACCCCACCGACGTAAACGAGGATCTGCATAGCGGCGATGAACTCCGCCTGTAACATCACGTAGTGAACCGCGACCGACAGCAAGGCGCCTCCGAGCAACAGCGCCGAGTGCCAGATGTCTCGGGCCAGTATCACGCCGAGGCTGCACCCCACCGTCACCAGGGCAAACAGCGCGAACGCGACCGTCTCGTACATCATTAAACGACCCTCTCCGCGGAATCCGTTTCAAGGTTTCGAGTGTGGTCGGAGGCGGGGACCCGCTGCTGGCTGGCGCTACCGCTCAAGAACAGTCGACGGCAAGGCGCTACTGGTAGTCTATCTCGCCTTCGCCCTCGCCGATCCACGCGTCGCGATCGGGGTTCCGCGAATTCAACGGATCGATCCCCTTGTACCACGGTACGTTCTTCAGCTGCTCTTTGTTGTAGACGAACTCGTCTTTCGTGTCCGCTGTAAACTCGAAGTTCTGGGTCAGGAGAATGGCATCGACGGGGCAGACCTCCTCGCACAGCCGGCAGTAGATACACTGCCCGATGTGGAGATTGTACTGCTCTCCGTTGCGTTTGTCGTCCATCACGATCTGAATAGTGTCGTTCGGACAGACGTTCTCACACTGCCGACACCAGATACACCGCTCCTG
>CAKZPG010000096.1 GCA_937138675.1 uncultured archaeon
GACGGTGCTGCGGCAGGCGCTGCGCGAGGGGGTCAAGCCTGCGCTGTTCATCAACAAAGTTGACCGCCTCATCTCCGAGCTGCAGGAGGGCCCTCAGGAGATGCAACAACGCCTCCAGTCGGTCATCCACGACGTGAACAAGCTCATTCGCGGGATGACCGAGGAGATGGACCAGATAGGCGACTGGACAGTCGGCGTTCAGGAGGGCACCGTCGCCTTCGGGTCCGCGCTGTACAAGTGGGGCGTCTCCGCCCCGTCGATGGCCCGCACAGGCGTCGACTTCGGCAAGATAATCGAACTCGAGCGAGCCGACAACCGCGAGGGGCTCCACGAACAGACGCCGCTTTCGGACGTCGTACTTGACCTCGTCTGTGAGCACTTTCCGAACCCGAACAACGCCCAGCCCCGCCGGATTCCGATGATATGGCGCGGCGACGACACGCTCGACATCTCCGAGCAGATGCGGCTGGTCGACGACACCGGCGAGGTCGTCATGATGGTGACTGACATCTCGATGGACCCGCACGCGGGTGAGATCGCCACGGGACGGCTGTTCTCGGGGACGATCGAGAAGGGCCAGGAGCTCTACGTCTCTGGGACGGCGGGCAAGAACCGCGTCCAGTCGGTCGGGATATTCATGGGCGGCGAGCGCGAGGAGGTAGAGCGCGTTCCCGCCGGGAACATCGCCGCGGTGACGGGGCTGAAAGACGCTATCGCCGGCTCCACGGTCACGAGCGTCGATATGACGCCGTTCGAATCGATCGAGCACATCTCCGAGCCGGTCATCACGAAGTCCATCGAGGCGCGGAATATGGACGACCTACCAAAGCTCATTCAGGTACTCCAGCAGGTCTCGAAGGAGGACCCGACGATCCGGATCGAGATCAACGAGGACACGGGCGAGCATCTGCTCTCCGGGCAGGGCGAACTTCATCTTGAGGTCATCACCCAGCGCATCGAGCGCAAGCGCGGCATTCCGGTCCACACCGGGGAGCCGATCGTCGTCTACCGCGAGGCGCCTCAGATGGCCTCCCGCGAGGTCGAGGGCGTCTCACCCAACCGGCACAACAAGTTCTACGTCACCGTCGAGCCACTGCCAGAAGACGTCGTTGAGGCCATTCGCCGCGGCGAGGTGTCGATGGGCATGCCGGAGTTGGAGCGCCGCGAGGCGCTCCAGGAGGCCGAGTTGGACAAGGACACCTCCCAGAACGTCGAACATATCTTTGGGACGAATATCCTCGCCGACGCCACAAAAGGTATCCAGCACCTGAACGAGACGATGGAACTCGTCGTCGAAGGGTTCGAGGACTCGACCGAAGACGGCCCACTCGCAGCAGAGCCGGTTCAGGGCGCGCTAGTGCGTCTCCACGACGCCCGGCTCCACGAAGATACCATCCACCGCGGCCCGGCACAGGTCATCCCTGCGGTCCGTGACGCGCTCCACCGCGCGCTTATTGACGCGGATACCAAACTTCTGGAGCCGACGCAGAACGTCCGTATCGACGTGCCCTCCGAACACATGGGCGCGGCGAGCGGCGAGATTCAGGGGCGGCGTGGCCGCGTCGACGACATGTTCCAAGAGGGCGACCTCATGGTCGTCGAGGGCGTCGCGCCCGTCGAGGAGATGATCGGGTTCTCCAGTGATATCCGCTCTGCAACGGAGGGCCGTGCCTCGTGGAACACCGAGAATGCTGGCTTTCGCGTGATGGCCAACAGCCTCCAGCGGGAGATCATCGCCCAGATTCGCGAGCGCAAGGGAATGAAGCAGGAGCTGCCCAGCTCGATCGACCACATTTAGCGACGCGGTCGGCTCACTCTGCGGTGCTAGACGGGCCGCGGTGTGTCCGACACGGTTTTACCCGGTGGCTCTCGTCTTTCTGTGTATGCCCACGGGCACGCCACACATCCGACGTCTCGGCACGGAGTTGCCTCTCCGCCGCGAGACGTCCATAATTCGGCCGGCGACCGTGGGGGTGACCGGATGACCGAGGGCACTGCCGACGCGGAGGCGGTCGAGGCCGACGGCGGCCGCGACCGGCCACAGGCCCACACCGTCCGGTTAGAACTCGCAGACGAACCAGGACAGCTCCTAGCGGCGCTCCGGCCCATCGCGGACGAGGGTGCCAACCTGCTCTCGATCTTCCACGAGCGGGGCCACCTCACGCCGCGCGGGCGTATCCCCGTCGAGGTCGACCTCAAGTGTCCGCCCTCGCGGTTCGAGAGCGTTCTTGACGCCCTGCGAGCGGAGGGCGTGAGCATCGTTGAGGCGGACGCCGAACAGTACGGTGAGCATCTGATGGTCATGCTGGTCGGCGACCTCGTCGGGACGGACCTCTCCGATACGGTGATGAGCATCGAGTCGTCACCGACAGCGACGGTCGAGGACCTCTCACTGTCGGCGCCCGGCGGCCCTGACGACGTGGCGAGTGCGCGCTTGCGTATCGCAACGCAGGCGGGCGAGGCCGAGGCGGCGCTCAAGCTCGTACGAACGCTCGCCGAGGAGAAGCAACTCCACGTCGTCGAACCGCTGACGGAGGGGCGGTAAGATGCGTCTCGCAGTCGTCGGTTGTGGCGCAGTGGGGCGGTCGGTCGTTGACCTCGCCGCGGAATATGGCCACGAGGTTGTCGCGGTCGCGGACTCGCGGAGTGCGGCGGTCGACCCGGCCGGTCTCGACGGAGCGGCCGTCCTTGACCGGAAGGAGCACAAAGGCGTTGTCGGCGACGACGACCCGGACGACGTGCTCGCGGCCGAGTACGACGTCTTGGTGGAGGTCACCCCGACGACGCTCGGAGACGCGGAGCCGGGCTTCTCGCACATCGCGCGGGCGCTGGACCGGGACCGACACGTTGTCCTCGCGAACAAGGGGCCGGTCGCGGAGCGTTACGGCGACGTACGTGCCCGAGAGGCTGACTCGGCCGGGATCGTGCTGTTTGAGGCGACCGTTGGTGGCGCCATCCCGATACTCGGAACGGTCGCCGACTACGGGCCCGAGCGCATCTCGGCGGCGCGTGGGGTGCTCAACGGCACCGCGAACTTCGTGTTGACACGGATGGCCGCCGAGGGGCTTGACTACGAACACGTCCTCGCGGAGGCCCAAGATATGGGCGTCGCGGAGGCCGACCCTTCGTTCGACGTCGAGGGGACAGACGCGGCGCTGAAATGTGTAATCCTCGCAAACGTCCTCGCCTGCGGCGAACGGGAGTTTACGCTCGCCGACGCTGAGGTGGAGGGGATCACCCAGATTCCGGGCTCGGCGCTTGACCTCGCGGCGGAGGCCGGCCGCACGGTTCGTCTGGTCGGCGAGGCGACTCCGGAGAGTGTGCGCGTCGGCCCGCGACTCCTGCCGGAGACGAGTCCGCTCGCCGTCTCTGGTACCCGGAACGTCGTCCAGATCGAGACGACACACGCGGACGGTATCGACCTGTCCGGCCGTGGTGCGGGCGGCCCCGAGACAGCAACGGCGGTGCTGGCGGACGTCGGACGGCTCCCACCACTGGAGTGACGTTGCCGGGTGCGGGGCTTTCACACACGAAACCGGCGCGTCGGGCCGCGAGAATGCCGTGCGTGGTTTCGTAACCGTTTTACCCCGCTCGGGTCAGATCTACCCACACAGCGCCCTGCGCGTGACACTATAATGAGCGACAAACCCCACCAGAACCTGGCCATCATCGGCCACGTCGACCACGGCAAGAGTACGCTCGTCGGTCGACTGCTGTTCGAGACCGGATCGGTACCCGAACACGTGATCGAGCAGTATCGCGAGGAGGCCGAAGAGAAGGGCAAAGGCGGTTTTGAGTTCGCCTATGTGATGGACAACCTCGCCGAGGAGCGTGAGCGCGGGGTCACCATCGACATCGCCCACCAGGAGTTCGACACGGACAAATACTACTTCACGATCGTCGACTGCCCGGGTCACCGGGACTTCGTGAAGAACATGATCACAGGGGCCTCACAGGCCGACAACGCCGTTCTCGTGGTCGCCGCCGACGACGGCGTCGCACCCCAGACCCGAGAGCACGTCTTCCTGGCCCGCACGCTCGGCATCAACGAGCTGATCATCGGGATCAACAAGATGGACGTCGTCGACTACTCCGAAAATGAATACACGGATGTTGTCGACGAGGTCAAACAGCTGCTGAAGCAGGTCCGCTTCGACACGGAGGATGCAAGCTTCGTCCCCATTTCAGCGTTCGAGGGCGACAACATCGCCGAAACGTCGGACGAGATGTCGTGGTACAGCGGCCCGACCCTGCTCGAGGCGCTCAACGACCTGCCCGAGGTCGAGCCGCCGACGGACGCGCCGCTGCGCCTGCCGATTCAGGATGTCTACACCATCTCCGGCATCGGGACGGTCCCGGTCGGTCGTATCGAGACCGGTACGATGCACCCGGGTGATATGGTCAGCTTCCAGCCGTCCGACGTGGGCGGCGAAGTCAAGACAATCGAGATGCACCACGAGGAGGTCGACCGCGCCGGCCCCGGCGACAACGTCGGATTCAACGTCCGTGGCGTCGGCAAAGACGACATCCGCCGTGGCGACGTCTGTGGCTCGGCCGACGACGCGCCGAAGGTCGCCGAGACGTTCCAGGCTCAGGTTGTCGTGATGCAGCACCCGTCGGTCATCACTGAGGGCTACACCCCAGTGTTCCATGCCCACACCGCGCAGGTCGCCTGTACGGTCGAGAGTCTCGACCAGAAGCTTGACCCCGCATCGGGCGAGGTCGCCGAGGAGAACCCGGACTTCATCAAGTCCGGCGACGCCGCGGTCGTCACGATTCGGCCCCAGAAGCCGCTCTCAATCGAGCCGTCCTCCGAGATTCCGGAGCTGGGTTCGTTCGCCATCCGCGATATGGGTCAGACCATCGCGGCCGGCAAGGTCCTCTCTGTGGACGAGCGATAAGATGCAGCAGGCACGCGTCCGTCTCGCCGGCACGAGCCCCGAGGATCTCGACGACATCTGCGACGACGTTCGAGAGATCGCCTCGAAGACCGGCGTCAGTCTGAGCGGCCCTATCCCGCTCCCGACGAAAACGCTGGAGGTGCCGTGCCGGAAGTCACCGGACGGCGAAGGGACGGCAACGTGGGAGCACTGGGAGATGCGCGTCCACAAGCGACTGATCGATATCGACGCCGACGAGCGGGCGCTGCGCCAGTTGATGCGGATTCAGGTCCCGAACGACGTCAGTATCGAGATCGTCCTCGAAGACTAGCACAGCCACCACGACTTCTCTCTCTTTTGACCGCTAGCGACGGCGTTTTGTCATACTCGGCCCACTCTCTGGCGTGTCAGTCCCGGCCCGCCTCCAACCGCTCGCCGAGACCCTCGCGCTTATGCTGGCCGTGACACTCGCCGGGTGGCTCGTCGGCCCTGCGACGGTGGCGCTTACGGGCGCCGTCCTCGCGCGCCCGTGGACGTTCGTCACGAGCGTCTACGCCCATGGCGACCTCGTTCACCTCTGCTCGAATGCAATCGTCGTCACCCTCGCGGGTGTTCCCGTCGCGTTGTCGACCACGCGGGCGCGGTTTCACGCATTCTTTCTCGCGACGGGGATAGTTGCCGGTGCCGCCGAGGTCCTCACGGGCGCGGCGGGCGTGATCGGCGCCAGCGGCGCCGCGTTCGCGCTCGTCGGCTACGTCGTCGCCGCCAACCCCGTGGCCGGCGTTGTCGCCACCCGAATCGACGTGTCTCCCCGTGTCGGGATCGCCGTCGTCGCGGCCATCGCGCTTCTCGTCGTTGTCCTGTTCGGTGGTGTCGGGAGCGCCCTGCTCGCACATTTCGTCGGTGCGGCCGTCGGTCTCGTCGCCGGACGGGACCGCCTGCTGGCGGTCACAGGGAGAACGGAACGGTAAAGTGTCGGCCCTCGCTCCCACACGATGCGGGCTCGTAGATCAGTGGCAGATCGCTTCCTTCGCAAGGAAGAGGCCCCGGGTTCAAATCCCGGCGAGTCCATCCCGAGGCCGCTTTGTCCGTAATCAATAGACGGCGAAGGGCCAGATATACCGTCGTTCTCTACAGCGACGGTGCCTTGATAGGGTCTATCGGCAATCGTCGGTCAGTTCAACCGGAACGGACCGAGGACGACCGGGCGCGGCACCGCGAGAGGAACTCCTCGGTGAGGGGCTCGCTCGTGAGGGTGGGTGCCTGTTGGTGCCCGAAGGGCCAGGTCTAGGGGTCGAACTTGACGAGTCGGTACTCGCTGAGTCGTACACCCTCCGGGAGATCAGGACGGGGCTCGGCGCGGACGGGCCGGTCGTCGGCCAGTAGCGGGCTAGCGAACCTCGCGCTCCTCCTCGGGCGGGAGGCCGTGCTCGTCTATCACCTCGCCATCCTCATCCACCGTCACGACCCCGCGGCTGTTGATGGCGTGAGGGTCGAGGCGTATCTCCTCGATAGCCTGCTTGTAGAGCCGTTCGACCGTCTCGGCGTCTTTCCCACGCTCGGAGGCGTGGTCACAGAGGTTCGCGAGCTCCTCGGGTACGTCGTTCTCGTGGACTATCCAGTGGTTCAGCAAGTCCGAGAGCCGGCGAATGGGCGAGGTGAAATGCCCGTAGATGTCGAAGTTGAGGGCGTGGTGACCGCCGAAGGGGTCGCTCATATACTTCGCGCGGGGCATCACTTTCAAAACGGCGCGCTGGATGCGCGAGAGCTGTCGGTCCGGGGCCTCCTCCAGCACCGCGTTGACGGCCTTCCGTGGGTCGTCCCAGCCGCTTCCGGGGATAGAGACGCCGTCGAGTTCCTGAATCTCGCGCAGGGCCTCGTCCCATTCGTCGGGGGTTGGTTGGGGGTGGACGCGGTACATCGCCTCAACGCCACGGCCCCACATCAACTCGTGCGTGACCGCTTTGTTCGCTTTCAGCATACACTCCTCGACGATCGTGTGCGCACGATCCCGCCGGGGGTTGAGGACGAGCGAGCCGTCCTCCTTTCGCTGCTCGTGAAGACGGTCTGCAAGTTCAAAGGCGAGCTGACACTCCGGTCCGAGCGGTGCGTCGGGGTCGTCGATCCGCGCTTCACACTGGCTGTAGGTCAGGCGTTCGTCCGAGCGGACGACCGACTTGTAGATCTCGACGTTCTCGAAGGAGAGCGTCTCTTCGCTCAGGTGCATCTCGACGGTGTGTGCGAGTCGGTCCTTCTCGGGGACGAGCGAGCAGACCGTCTCTGCGAGAACCGGTGGGAGCATGTGGACGGTGTAGGCCGGGAGATAGGTCGTCGTCCCGCGCTCGATCGCCTCCTCCCACATCGTGGAGCCGGGATGGACGTAGTGAGAGACGTCGGCGATATGCACCCAGAGCCGGTAGCCCTCGTCGGTGCGCTCGACGGAAATGGCGTCGTCGAAGTCCTGTGCGTCGGCGGGGTCGGTCGTCCACGCAGTGAGGTCGCGGTGGTCGACCCGGTCGTCGGCCTCGGCCGCTATCTCCGACTCGACGTCTTCGGTGCGCTCTCTAGCCTCCCGGAGCACCGCGCTCGGGAACTCATCACGCAGTTCGAACTCGGCAAACAGGTCCTCACGCTTCTCGGCGAGCGTGCGGGCTTGGTCCGAGGTAATCTCGACCGGCCCCTGTCCTTCTGCGGTGCCAGCCTGCGCCTGCGCGTCGGCGTCGTTCGACATATCCCGTCGTAGCGGGCGAGCGGGTTAGTCGTGTCGGGCCGCGACCGTCTCAGTCTCGCCCGGATTCGGTCTCGGGGTGGTCCCCACCGGACTCGACGGCGTCGACGTAGGCGGCGAGAAACTCCGCACGACTCTGGCCCGTCCGCTCCACGTCGGCCAGGAGCGTCTCCAGCCCGGGCCGGGGCTGGTGACAGAGCCCGCGGTAACAGTCCTTACAGAGGTACTCAAACTCCTTGCCGTGTCGCTCCCAACGGTCGCCCTCCTTATCGTACTCCCGCGCGTCGGCGCGCGCGACAGACGCGCCACAGGCGATACAGTTGATCGTGCGCTGGTTCTGGTCCCGGGAACGCCACATGCAGTCATTCTGCATCGGTGGGGACTTATCGTTTGCTTCGCGCGTCCGACGCTGACAAGACTTGCCCGCGGACAGACGAGCGAGGAGGTGTCGCCGCGCCGACCGCGGGGCTTTAGCCGTCGGCCCCAAATCCCTGTACATGCGCGCCAAGTCCCGTCACCACCTCCGGAGCGACGAGGTGCGGGCGATCGAGGAGCGACTTGCAGAGCGACTCGGTGTCGACCTTGCGGGCGAGACGTACGAGCGGGTCGACCTCGAAGGGACCGAGTTCGACCTCGTCCTCGTCGACGGCGACCCGGAGATCTGTTATGTCGACGGCGACCCGTTCCCGACTGTCCGGGGCGCGAACCGCCTTGACCCCGAGCGCCGCATCGTGACTGTCGACGCTGGCGCCGTCTCGTTCGTGAGCGACGGCGCGGACGTGATGCGCCCGGGTATCGTCGCGGCCGACGAGGCGATCACAGAGGGCGACCTCGTCCTCGTCGCCGAGGAGACCCACAGCAAGGTCCTCGCGGTGGGACGGGCGCTCATCGACGGGTCGGAGATGGCCGGGGACTCGGGCCGCGTTGTCGGGTCGGTCCACCACGTTGGCGACGACCTCTACGAGTTCGGTGTGTAACTAGCCCTACCGCGTCAGACGCCGACGCAAGAACTAAGCGTTCGCCTCGCACGCATGAATTTATGGGAATCATGCGCAAAATCCTCGGCTCGGGGGGGCAGCGGAGCGTCGACGACTACGTCGAACTCGATCTTGATGACTTCGAGACCGCCCGGGGACACGCGGGAACGCAGGTTCATGTCGCCGAAATCTCAGACCAGCAGGACGTAATCCCGATCAAGGACGCGGTGTACGACGGCGACCTCGTCGTCGCTGACATCACACGCCTGAATCCGAACGATTCGACTGTCGAACATCTCCTTGATGACCTCCGGCAGGTCGCCCGCGAGGTGGACGGCGACATCGTTCAGAAAGGGGATGACCAGATCATCGTCGTTCCGACGGGCTTCACCGTCGGCCGCGAGAAGCTCTCCGCGCGGCACTGACGGCGCGACCGCTGGCAGACCGTAGACTAACCCCTGACCGCGATATCGGGCGCACGGTGGCTGATAATCGCTTTGCAGCCACGATCACATCGGCCTCTGTGTCTTCTGATATCTGTTCGCTCGGACGGCCAGTCTCAAGAAGTACCACACGCCCCGCCAGGCCTCGCCCCGACGGCGAGCGACTGTTTTGTGGCGTGTCACCCCGCCTACTAGCCAGCCGAGCGCAGCAGCGCCGCTACCACCCACGATGCCCGGCGAGACCCAGCCGTGTCCGGTGGCGCTCGATCGTGACATCCGACGGCGTGATACCCGCCTCTCGCGGCGGTCAGTCGTCCCCCGCGAGCGCCGTCTTGTGGGTCGCTTGATGACCGGTGTGGAGGGGCGCTTGTCGGCCCGGTCGGGACGCTTCGGTTCGCGCCGGGCGCTCCGCGTGCGGTCGGCCGGAGAGCTGTGGACAAGCGCGAATACTGACCGGATCGACAGGTTCTCCCTCGGGCACGCCTACTTGTGTTCAATGGCACGAGACACGATCGAGGTTCGAGGGGCGACCGAGAACAACCTTGACGACCTCGACGTCTCAATCCCGCGCGAGGAACTGACGGTCGTCACCGGGCTCTCCGGCTCCGGGAAGTCGTCGTTTGCCTTCCAGACCGTCTACGCCGAGGGCCAGCGCCGGTATATCGAGTCGCTGTCGGCGTACGCGCGCAACTTTCTAGGACAGATGGACAAGCCCCAGGTCGAGGCGGTCGAGGGGCTTTCGCCCGCTATCTCGATCGACCAGAAGAACGCGGCGAACAACCCCCGCTCGACCGTAGGGACGGTGACGGAGCTCCACGACTACCTCCGTCTGCTCTACGCTCGCGTCGGCACACCTCACTGTCCCGAGTGCGGGCGAGAGGTTGGCGAGCAGAGCGCCTCGCAGATGGTCGAGCGTGTTCTTGCGCTCCCCGATGGCACTCGTGCGAAGATCTGTGCGCCAGTTGTGCGCGACCAGAAGGGCGCGTTCGCTGACCTCTTCGACGATCTGCTCTCGCGGGGCTACTCCCGGGTTGAAGTCGACGGTGAATCTGTCGACCTGGGTGCCGAGACGCCCGACCTCGACGAAAACTACGACCACACCGTAGACGTTGTCGTTGACCGTATCGCCGTTGACCCCGAGGCTCGCTCGCGGGTCGCAGACTCGGTCGAGACGGCGCTCACTGAGGCTGACGGTGTCGTGAAGGTGATCCTCCCCGACCCGCCCGCGGACACCGATCTGGACCTCGGCAACCGCGCGCGCTCGACCGGCGACCTCGCCGGCGCCGGTGAGGACCGTCTCGTCGCAGAGCTGTCGGAGAGCCTTGCCTGTACCCACTGTGGCATCGACTTCTCCGAGCTCGAGACCCGGTCGTTCTCGTTTAACTCCCCGCACGGCGCCTGCCCAGAGTGTGAGGGACTTGGGTCCACAAAGGAGGTCGACCCCGACCTCGTCGTTCAGGACCCCTCGAAGCCCCTGCGGGACGTCTTCGAGCCGTGGTCGTACTCGCGGTCGTACTACCGGACCCGGCTCGACGCCGTGGCCGCACATTTCGGCGTCTCGCTCGACACACCGCTCGCGGCGGTCGACCCGGCGGTTCGGGATGCCTTTCTCTGGGGCACCGACGAACAGGTCGTCTTCGAGCGCCGGACGAAAACCGGCGTGCGGCGTAAGGAGAAGCGGTTCGAGGGGGTAGTGCCGAACCTCGAGCGCCGCCACGTCGAGACGGACTCTGAATCGACCCGCGACCATATCGAGAAGTACATGGCGGTGACGACCTGTCCCGCCTGTGAGGGGACGCGTCTCAAGCCCCAGTCTCGGTCTGTTCTCGTCGACGGGACGCCGATCACAGCGGTGTCGCGGACGTCGATCGGCGACGCCCGCGAACATTTCGAGGGGATGGAAGCGCGACTGAGCGACCGCGACCGGACGATCGCCGAGGAGATTCTGAAGGAGATCCGCGCGCGCCTGGGATTCATGGAGGAAGTGGGCCTGGAGTATCTGACGCTCGACCGCGAGGCCTCCACTCTCTCGGGCGGCGAGTCCCAGCGTATCCGCCTCGCGACACAGGTTGGGTCGGGCCTCGTCGGGGTGTTGTACGTCTTGGACGAGCCCTCGATTGGCCTCCACCGGCGAGACAACGACCGACTGCTCAACACGTTGGAGGGGCTTCGGGATCTGGGCAACACTCTCCTCGTCGTCGAACACGACGAAGCGACGATGCGCCGGGCGGACACCATCATCGACATCGGCCCTGGTCCGGGCAAGGAAGGCGGCGAGGTCGTCGCGAAGGGAACGGTCGAGGACGTGATGACAACGGAGGGCTCGATAACGGGAGACTATCTCGCGGGTCGAACGCAGATCCCCGTCCCCGAGGAGCGCCGTGGAGCGGGCGGCACCCTCGTCGTACGTGGCGCCCGCCAGCACAACCTCCGAGAACTCGACGTATCGATCCCCCTCGGCCAGTTCGTCGCCATCACCGGCGTCTCCGGGTCGGGCAAGTCCACCCTGATGCACGACGTGCTGTACAAGGGTCTCGCGCGGACGATGAATGACAACACGTCGGTTGACCCGGGCGAGCACGACGCGATAGAGGGGCTGGAGCAGATAGAGACGGTCCGGCTCATCGACCAGTCGCCCATCGGCCGGACACCTCGGTCGAACCCAGCAACCTACACCGGGGTCTTCGACTACGTGCGCGAGAAGTTCGCCCAGACGAAGCTGGCGAAGCGTCGCGGCTACGACAAAGGGCGGTTCTCGTTCAATGTCAAGGGCGGGCGTTGCGAGGCCTGTGGCGGGCAGGGGACGGTGACGATAGAGATGAACTTCCTCTCCGACGTTCACGTCCCCTGCGAAGAGTGCGAGGGCGCGCGGTACAACACTGAGACGCTCGACGTGACGTTCAACAGCGCGACGATCGCCGACGTGCTGGATATGAGCGTCACGGAGGCCCACGACTTTTTCGAGGCCGACTCGCGGCTCGGCCGGCGGCTGAAGCTGCTTGAGGACGTGGGCCTCGGCTACATGCGTCTGGGCCAGCCTTCGACCACGCTATCGGGCGGCGAGGCCCAGCGGATCAAACTCGCCGAGGAACTTGGCAAGCGCGACACGGGCGAGACGCTCTATCTCCTTGACGAGCCGACGACGGGCCTCCACTCGGAGGACGAGCGGAAACTGATCGAGGTGCTCCACCGCCTCGTCGACGCAGGCAACACTGTTGTCGTGATCGAACACGAGCTTGACCTCGTCAAAAACGCCGACCACGTGATAGACCTCGGCCCTGAGGGCGGCGAGAATGGCGGTGACGTCGTCGCCGAGGGAACGCCCGAGCAGGTCGCCGCCGTCGAAGAGAGCCACACGGGCCGGTACCTCCGGGAGCTTCTCCCCGCTGTCGACCGTGAGGGCGCGCGCACGGCACCGGCGCTCGAACCGGAGACAGGCGCGGGCGACGACTGAGCCGCCGGAACCCGAACGGTTAGGTGCCGACCCGGAATCATCGGGGGCGTGACAGCGGACGAGGAGGAGCCGCGAACACGAATGCTCGCTGTTGCGAGCGTCTCGCTCCTTCTCTCCGTGCTGGTCTGGTTCAACTACTCCGCTGTCCTACCCCTCGTCGTCGAGGACTGGGGGTTGTCGGGGACGCGCGCTGGCGTTATCTTTGGCGCCTTCCAGGCCGGCTACCTCCTCTCTGTCGTCCCGGCGGGCGCGCTCACCGACCGGCGCTCTGCCCGTGTCGTGATGGCCGGCGGGGCCTTTGTCGCCGGTGCAGCGAGCCTTGGGTTTGCCCTCGTCGCCGACGGCTTCGTCACCGGCACCGTCCTGCGGGCCCTCGCGGGTGCCGGGATGGCGGGGGTGTACGTCCCGGGGATGCGCTTCGTCGCAGGGTGGTTCCCTGAGTCTGCGCGCGGGCGAGCAATGGGGGTGTACGTCGGCACCTACTCGACCTCTGCCGGTCTCTCCTTTCTTCTCGCGTCCTCGGCCGCGACGGCCGTCGGGTGGCGGACGGCGGTTGCGGCGACGAGCGTTGGCGCGCTTCTCGTTCCACTCGTCATCCTCGGGGTCGGACGCGACCCGCCGAGCGCGGGCGCGAGTGCGAGTGCGGACACGGGGTTTGACCTCTCAATCCTACGAAATCGGGCGTATCTCGCCATCGTCGGCGTGTACGCCTTCCACAATTGGGAGCTGTTCGGGATGCGCAACTGGGTGGTCGCCTTTCTCGTCGCAGAGACGGCGGTGGACGGGGGTGTCGCAGGCACCGTTGCCGGACTCGTTATCGTCCTCGGAGGCGCGGGCAATCTCCTCGGCGGCACGCTCTCGGACCGGTATGGCCGCCGCCAGGTCGTCGGGGCCGCCCTCGCAACGAGCGGTCTCGTCAGCGCTGCGCTCGGGTCGCTCGGCTGGCTCCCGCTCCCGGCGCTCCTCCTTGTTGTCGCCATCTACGGAATCGCGCTCACCGCCGACAGCGCGCCCACCTCGACGGCAGTTACGGAACTGGTCGCTGACAAGCAGATGGGTACCGCCCTGTCAATCCAGTCCGTCGTCGGCTTCTCGACGACTGTCGTCTCGCCTGTTATCTTCGGTCTGGCGCTGGACCGCGCGGGCTACGCCGTTGCGTTCCCGACGCTCGCGCTCGGTGCGCTGGTCGCGCTCGGTGCGCTGGCTGCGCTCGGCCGGATCGCCCCGCGTGCGACCGGGCTCAGGGCCTGAGTCGTGATAGGGCCACGCGGTGAACGTCGACGGAGACCTCGGTTTTGGGGCTCCTCGCCCCAATACTCGCCTTTTCCGCCGGCTCCGAACTGCTCGTCGGGACGCGCGTGGGCCCCTTGTCAGCCGGCTGGCCGACGTCATAGTCTCTTCCTCGACGGGCACGGCGCCGTGGACGCGGACTGCTCTCCCGACCGTTTCCGGCGTGGCTCGGGCGGTGCTTGCCGCGGACAGGCCGGGCCGATGCTGGGCGGCCGACAACGACGGAGTCTGCCTGACTGCGGACTGGGGCGAGACGTAGACGCACGTCGCGGAGATGCAGACTCAACCGTCGCAAGAGTGGCGGCTGTTGGCTCGTCGCCGCAAGATTCAGGCCGCTCGCCCGTCAAATTTGAGCAATGAACGACCGGCTACAGCAGGCGCTGGTGATTCTGTTCGTTCTCTTTATGATCCTCAGCCCCGTCGCCTACGTGATCTGACCGGTGCGTCCCCCGACTGTGGGGGAGTCATCTTAGGGCGTAGTGTCGACTGGCATCGGACGATGCGCGTTCGACTACCGACAGCGAAACGTGTTGTGAGCCCGACCATACAGAAGGGGGACAGACAGTGAGCCGGCGGGTCGTCGTCGTCGGTGGAAACGCCGGCGGGATGAGTACAGTCACGCGCCTCCGGCGGCTCGACGAGGCGGTGGAGGCGGTGGTGTTCGAACGTAGCGAGTACATCTCGTACGCAAGCTGTGGACTTCCGTATCACGTGAATGACACCGTCACCGAAGGCGATCTCGCGGTCCTGACTCCCGAGCGCGTCGAGGAGCTGTTCGATGTCGAGGTGCGGACCGGTCACGAAGTCGTCGACGTTGACCCCGACACCCGGCAGGTCGTTGTCGAGCGACCGGACCGAACGGAGACGGTCGACTACGACGCGCTCGTCCTCTCGCCCGGCGCGGCACCGATCAAGCCGCCGATTGACGGGCTAGACTCGGTTGAGACCCACACCATGCGTACTATCGAGGACGCGCGGGCCTTGCGAGAGCGGGCGTCAGCCGACGACGTCGACCACGCACTCGTCGTCGGCGGCGGCTATGTCGGTCTCGAGATTGCGGATACCCTCGACGAGGCGGGTCCGTCCGTGAGCCTCGTCGAACTGTTCGACCGGGTGATGCCCCGGACGCTCGACCCTGCGCCGGCCGCCATCGTCCACAACCACCTTCGCGACCGAGGGATTGACCTCCGGCTGGAGACGGGGGTCAACACGCTTCGCGACGGCGACCGGACGACTGCGGTGCTTGATGACGCCGAGTTGCGGACTGACCTCGTCGTACTCGCGACTGGGGTGAGTCCCCGCACCGAACTGGCCGAGGCGGCGGGGCTAGACCAACACGAGTCCGGCGCGATCCGGGTCGATGAGCGACTCCGTACCTCGGTGCCGGACGTCTACGCCCTCGGTGACGCGGCCGCCGTCCCCTCAGCCGCTGGCGGCCACGCGTGGGTACCCCTTGGCGGCCCAGCCAACCGGGCGGGCCGCGTCCTCGGGAGCGTTCTCGCCGGACAGGACTCTCGACTCGACCCGGTCCAAGACACAGCCATCGCGAAGGTGGGCGACCTCACCGTCGGGACCGTCGGGGCCACGGAGCGAGCCCCTGGGAGCGCTGACGAACCACTAGAGAAGGTGTACGTCTACCCGCCCTCGCACGCAGAGTACTACCCCGGCGGCGACCGTCTGTGGCTCAAGCTCCTGTT
Organism: uncultured archaeon; assembly: GCA_937138675.1. GTDB lineage: Archaea > Halobacteriota > Halobacteria > Halobacteriales > Haloferacaceae > A07HB70. The sequence goes on from CAKZPG010000096.1 coordinate 15,470, forward strand.
CGACCCTATAGACGGGACCGTCCGCGGCGCGCAGGTTGTTGGCCGAGACGGGGTCGACAAACGGACCGATGTCGTCGCGACTGCAATCCAGCACGGAGACACGGTCTTGGACCTCGCCGGACTCGACCTGGCGTACGCCCCGCCGTACGGATCGGCCAAGGATCCAGTCAACGTCGCTGGTATGGCCGCAGAAAACGTCTGTGACGGCCTCGTCGAGCAGGTCCACTGGGACGAGGTTCTCGACGGCGAAGTGACCCGCGAACTGATCGACTGCCGGCCACCGGAGATGCGCGACGCAGACGGGCACATCCCCGGGTCGTCGAACGTCCCGCTCCCGGAGCTTCGCGAGCAGGTTGAGGAGCTCCCCGACGAGGTCGCCGCCTACTGTAAGATGGGCCAGAGTTCGTACATGGCCACCCGGGTGCTGGGACAGCACGGCGTCGACGCGGTGAACCTTGCCGGCGGCTACACGCTGTACGAGGCGGTGCGCCGTGACCGCGAAGCCCGCAACACGGCGATGGGCGACGACTGAGTTGAACAGGCGGCGACGGCGACTCGGCAAGGCCGCCCGTGGTGACCACCGGGTCGCCAACGAGTTCGAGCGGAAACAGCTCAGCGATATGCCAGCCTCCGGTGAAGCTCACCGCCGCCGCCCGGGAGTTGGCCGTTCGCTCGATTTCCAGCCGGTGCGACGGATCGTCATCGCCGGCTCGTCCGTGCCCCGAGAAACCAAACTGACCGCTGGAGCCGCTCAGAGCGCGGCGATCACCAGTCCAACAACTACTCCCAGGAACACTGTATAGACGGTCGCGACGACCGCAGCTACGCAATCGACGGCGAACGCCACGAACACCGTGTCACCGTCCTGACTGATGGCGTTGGCGACGAGCGCAGACCGCGGGACGGCTCCTTTGGCGTACCGCAGACGATAGCTGTGGAGCGTTCTCCGCGACGCTCGTGGCTGAACGGACAGCTACTTGCCGACCGGTCCGCAATATCCTGTTGAATGTACGACCTCGTCGTCGTCGGTGTCGGGCCTGCGGGGGCGCGGACGGCCCGCCGGTTCGCCGAGGCCGGTCACGACGTTCTCGCGCTCGAACGCGGCGAAGTGGGCCGCCCGCTCGCCTGTTCCGGTCACGTCTCGACAGACCTGTGGGCGTTCCTCGATGACGGCGCACGAGACGCCCTGCTCCAGAACGAGGTCCGGGGCGCGCGCTTCCACGCCGACGGCCCTGAGTCGGCGGACGAGGGCGAACGGTTCTATCGCAACGAGCCCATTTCGAACGTTATCGACCGGGTTGCGCTTGACCGACGGCTCGCCAACCTCGCACGCGATGCGGGCGCCGACGTACGTGAGGCGCATACGGTGACCAAAGTGGAGGAACACACAGACTGCGTCGACCTCACCGTCTCGACGCCGTCGGGCGAGCGAGCGGTGTCGACCCGTCTCATCGCCGGGTGTGACGGCCCGACCTCGCGGGTACGGCGGGCGCTCTCGCTCCCCGAACCGGACGAACTGCTCCACGGTGTCCTCGGATTCGACGACACGCCCGACACCGGGGATTACGTGGACGTTCACCTCACGCCGCCACGGTTTTTTGCGTGGCGCATCCCCCGAGGTGAGGCGGGCGCGGAGTACGGCCTCGCGGCCCCGCCAGGCGCGGACGTGAGCGCGCGGTTCGAGGCGCTGGTCGACGCCCACGACGCCGACGTGACTCGGCGGTGTTCGGGCACCATCCCTATCGGGCCGCCCGCCCGAACGACGGGCGACCGGGGCTTTCTGGTCGGCGACGCTGCAGCGATGACGAAGCCGTTCACCGGCGGCGGCATCCTCTACGGGATGACCGCTGCTGACGTCGCCGCGGAGACAGTGGCGCCGCGGGACCCGTCGACGCTCGCGGAGTACGAGTCAGCGTGGCGGGCGGAACTCGGCCAGGAGATACGGCTCGGCCACTGGCTTCGGCGAGCGTACTCACTGCCCAATCCCGTCCAGCGCGCTGGCCTGCGCGCCCTCTCGGGCGAGGTGGGCGTCCACATGGACCGCCCGACGACATTCTTCTCGCGGGCGCACCTGCGCCGGCTCCTGCGCTGAGCGTTAGTCGTCGTAGGTCGGCACCCGTGCCGACTGCGCGCTCCCAGCGACGAACGGAAGCGTGGTGCGCTCTGCAGGGACCGATCCCTCCGCTGTCTTGACCGTGAGGTCGCTTCGGTTGAGTTCGTAGGGAACGTGTGCGAACGCCGCCGGCATGTCGAGCGTGGGGGTCCTCGCTGCGCGGGTCACCTCGCCGATAACCTCGCCGTCGGCCATGACGTCGGCGCCGGCCTCGGGGACCGTCTCAGGTCGGAGACCGACTAGCCGGCGCGAGGGCCGGCCGCGGTTCGCCACGCGCGAGACGACCTCCTGCCCGACGTAACAGCCCTTGTCGAGGTCGAACCCGCTCTGAAGGCCGGCGACGTTCGGGAGCGTCTCTGCGAGTTCCGTCTCGAACAGGGGTGTCCCCGCTTCGAGGGTCAGCGTCTCCCACGTTACCTCTCCGAACGGGACGGCGTTCAGCCCGCTGGTGAGCAGCGTCTCGAAGACGGCGGCGGCGTCCTCCCGCGCGCAGACGACGTGGTAGCTCTCCTCACCCGCCAGCGCCTCGCCTACAATGAGCGTGGCGCCCGCGTCGCGGGTTGCTGTCCGGACGAAGGTCAGGGGCTCTTCGGGCGGTACGGCGTCGAAAACGGAAGCGACCTTCTCCGTCGCATTCGGGCCGTGGACACCGAACGTACAGAGGTCATCGGTTGCGTCACGCACCTCGACGTCGCGGATGAACACCTTGCTCGCCCAGTCATCGGCCAGAGCGGCGGCCTGGTCGCGGGAGACGAGGAGCAACAGGCGGTCGCTCGCCGAGGCGTCGAAGACGTACATTTCGGTCTCTACCCTCCCCTGCGGGTCGAGAAGGAGAGCGTACCGCCCGGTCCCATCCTCGTAGGGTACCGGCGTTGTGACGGTGTCGTCGACGAACTCGTGGCGGTCCTCACCGGTGACGACGACGACGCCCTCACCGCTGTCGTGGACGCCGACGCCGTTGCGGACAGCGAGGTGGGTCCGCTCCGGGCGGCCGTAGTGGGAAACCCGGCCCGCCGCATCATGGACGGCGCCGTGGTCGGTCTGGAGGCGCCGGAGCGGGTCGCCGTCGGTCTCGCCGTCGGCCGCTGGCTGGTCTGCAGTCATGTGATTGGCCTGTGTAGCATCCGACGGTGCAAAAGGGCACCAGTCAACGTGCAGCCGCGAGCCAAGGAGAGTCCACGCAGAGACTAGCCCGACCAACCGGATGCCCCGGCCGAGAAACCGAACGGCGATCGGGACGACCCGAAAGGCGACAGGGTCCTGTCACTCCGGCGCGAGGTGGTCAGTACGCCGAACCGAAATATTGTCTCGACCGAGAGCGTGTATCGATAGGTCGTCGTGCCAGCGGACTCCCGGGCGTGGGAGCCGGTGTAGCGGCCGACGACGGCAGAACAGGTCACCGGCGGCCATCTTGACGACCATCTTCAGCTTCGGTCGCCAACTGTCTCGGGGCTTGACCGCGAGGCACCTGCCTTGTTTTATCGACAGAGTCAGCAAGCCCCTGTTTCAAACGGGTCGTGCTCGCGGGCGAGTGGGCAGGAGTCGTTCACAGGCCGATCCGGTCGCGGAGGGCGTCGATCATCGAGCGCTTGTCGGCGTCGGCGCCGGGTTCAGGTACCACGCGGTCGTCGGGATAGATGAGTACCCTGTCGCCCTCGTGTTCGGCGCCGATCAGTCCGTCATCCTTCAGCGCCGACAGGGCGGCCTCGATGCGGTCGATGTCGGTGTCGACCACCGCGCGGAGTTCGAGCACCGTCATGCCCTCCTTTCCTTGGTCGACGAGGGCGTCGAGCACCGCGACTTCAGCGTCGTTTCTGTCGCGGAACTCACGCTTCGCAGCCATGGTTATAGCTACGATCCCCTGCGGCTTACCGTTACCGCCCGTTGCCGGCCGGCGATGGACATCCGTCAGACGACCGTCAGACGACGGAGACAGGCTTTTGCGCTCCGGAAGAAATCTCTCTTCGAGATGGGAATTCGGTGTCTGTTCGGTCACGACTTCGGGGGGCGGGAGGTGGAACGCGACCGCCGCGAGGACGGCGACGAAGTGGTCGTCGCCTACCGAACGGTCGAGACCTGTGAGCGCTGTGGAAGCCGGCGCGTGGTCAGCGAGAACAAGGAAATAAAGCCGATCAGGTCGGTCAGCGACGCGGCAGAGCGCGATCTGGCGACTCCGGGGACCGGCGTGGAGCCCTCGTCAGGGGAGCCGGCGTCCCCCGAGACAGGCGAGGCCCGGACCGCTCCTGCCAAGACCGACGGGGCGACGCCGGAGAGTGTCGCCGCACCGGTCGGTGGCGGCACGGCCGACGCGTCCGAGGACGCGGCGATCATTATCGACGACGCGCCGTCCGGGCTGGGCAACGGCGGCACGGAGCGGTCGGCCGGCGGTAGCGCAACTGACGCGACCGACGCGACCGACGCGACTGACGCGACTGACACAGGCGGCAGCGCAGAGAGCCAGCCCTCCGAGCTTAACGCCGCTGTTGCATCCGAACCGGAGACGGAACTCCTCGATGGGAGCGCAGACGGCGCGTCGGGCGACGAGACGTCGGCGGACGACGCGGACGCCTGGCCAGAGACCGGGGCCGACGACGGGTTCGACGCCGACTCCCCGACCGCCGGTGGGCCGAGTGTCTCGACCGACCCCGACAGCTCGCCGGTTCCGTGGCCCGAACGAGACGGTATCGAACAGGATCGGAACGGGACGAAGTTCGTCCGGTCGGCGTCGGAGACGCCGGCTCCTGATGTAGCCACCGAGTTCCACTGCCCGAACTGCAGGGCCACCCGGCCGTCGTCAGCTTCGTCGCTCCGTTCGGGCGACATCTGCCCGGAGTGCCGGAAGGGCTACCTCGCGGAACGGTCAGTCAAGCGCTGAGCGGACGAAACGCGTAAACGGCCTCCGCATAAAGCGGGCGCGTGAAGCAGTTCAAGATGCGCCGAGGCGAGTACCTTGAAGAGCGAATGCCTGACCTGCGGGCGAGCGTTGAGGAGTACTTCGGCGAGGTGACGGGCACGCAGGCGGTCGGCGGTCACGAACTGTTCGTCGTCAAGAGCCCCGACAACCCCGTCTTCGAGAAGATCCTTGTCGGCGCGGCCGCCTACGAAGGAAAGAAGGATCAGCTGGCGGTTGAGTTCAACGAGCGCGACCCCGCCGAGTTGATCGCCGAAGGGAACGTCGACGCCGCGGAAGACGCCGTTGAGGTGAAAAACGAGTTCCTTCTTGAGGCAACGGGCCGCGACGCGAAGTCCCGGCGCGAGTCCATGAAACGAGACGTTGAGGACGACGCGCCCGACGCCTCCTGACCACGGTCGTCCACGCTTAAGTGGATGGCCCGTCGAATCGGGGGCATGTCAATCGAGACTGTGCTGGTGGTGGTCGGCGACGAGGACGAGCAACGGGCTGAGACGCTGGCGCGCGTTGCCGCTGAGGAGACCGTGCCGTCTGGTGCAGAAGCCATCGTCGCCTACGCCTTCACCGAGGAGGAGTTCGGCGACGCAGTCCAACAGTTTGGCTTCGACCGCTCGGCCGACCAGCTCACCCCGGGTGATGTCGCTGACCGCGTTGCCGGGGTTCAGGCCGCACACAGCTATCTGGAGGACAAAGGCGTCGACACGTCGGTCCACGCCAGGATCGGTGAGGCCGGCCCCGAGACGTTCGTCAAGATGGCCGAGAGCCGTGGGGCCGACCGCGTGGTCGTCGGCGGCGACCGTCGGTCGCCCGCTGGGAAGGCTGTCTTCGGCAGCGATGCACAGACGGTCCTTCTCGACGCACCCTGTCCAGTCGTCTACGTCCGCGGCGACGCCGCGTAGCGCGCGTCGCATCCACACGACTCAAGTGCGCCGCCCGCGGCCCTCGGTTTAATGGCGCACTACCTCGGCGTCGACCTCGGGGCGTCGAACGTGCGTGCCGCCATCGGCGACGACGAGGCAACCGTCGTTGGGCAGGCACGCACACAGACGCCACGAACAAGCGGTATCGACGTTACCGAGGCTGTTCTCTCCGTCTCCCGCGAGGCCTGCGCGGAGGCTGGGGTCAACCCCTCGTCTGTTGTCGCGGGCGCGGTCGGCTCAATCGGCCAGCTCGACCTCGCTGAGGGCCTCGTCGACAGCCCGGCAAACCTCCCCGATACTGTGGGGCAGGTCCCACTCGCTGGGCCGCTCTCGACACTTGTCGACGGCGAGGTCCACCTTCACAACGACACCGCCGCGGGCGTCATCGGGGAGCGCTTCTTCGCCGAGGCAAACCCCGACGACATGGTCTATCTCACTATCTCCTCGGGCGTTGGCGCGGGCGTCGCCGCCGACGGCCGGGTGGTCGCCGGCTGGGACGGCAATGTCGGCGAGGTTGGCCACATGGTCGTCGACCCCGAGGGCCGGATGGAGTGTGGCTGTGGTCGGCCGGGGCACTGGGAGGCGTACTGCTCCGGCGAGAACGTCCCGCGATACGCCCGCGAACTGTACGACGGTGAGGGGACCAGCCTCCCGCTCGATGGCAACCTCACCGCCGCTGACGTCTTCAATCACGCTGACGACGACGAGTTCGCCGCCCGCGTCGTCGACCGAATCGGCAAGTGGAACGCCCTCGGTGTCGCGAACGTCGCCGTCGCGTACGCGCCGATAGTTGTTTACGTCGGCGGTGCCGTCGCCCTCAATAACCCCAAGAAGGTGCTTGGGCCGATTCGCGACCAACTCGCCGACCTCACCTTTGTTAACGTCCCCGAGGTCCGCCTCTCGGCCCTCGGCGACGACGTGGTGGTGAAGGGCGCGGTCGCCAGTGCGATGACCGACGGCACCGGTGACCGGTCACGACTCCGGCGCTGACAACTTTTGTTTTCAGCCAGCACCGGCGATATGAACCGAAACGTATCAATCTGTGCGCGCGCATGATAGAGTATGGATATTGACCCGTCGGGCGGGAGCGACGGCAAAGACTCGGGCGACACTCTCCACGACCGCGTCGAACGGTGGCTCGTCGCGCAGATGCCGATCATCCAGATGCACGGCGGGACAAGCGCGGTTCGGGAGGCAAACCCCGCGACTGGAGAGGTCGTCGTCGAACTCGGCGGCACCTGCTCCGGCTGTGGGATTAGCGACGTCACCGCCCAGAACATCCGCGCGGACCTAATTACCTCCTTCCCAGACGTTGACAACGTGACGGTGCGGGTGCCTTCGTCTGGTGACCACGGCGACGCTACCGTCGAGGGCGGCCGCGGCGGCGAACTCCGTCACGAGACCGAGTCCGCGGACCATTTCTGAGCGGGCCGCGCCTGTCCCCGTCACCCGCCCCGGAGCGCCCGTTCCACCCCGCTCGCAACCTCGCGCGCTCTGTCTGCGAGCGCCTCCGGCACCGTCCCCGACTCCTCGGCTATGTCGAGTTCGTTGTCGTCCACTCGCTCGACCGTCCCGTCTGGCTGGCGTACCACGTCCACGTGTAGGTCGACGTACCGCACGGCCGACGGGAAACACTCGACTGGCGTACAGACGTTGACGTACGTCCCCTTCGACTCGCCCTCTGTCGAGCGGTAGGTCGTCGGGTACCACCACCGGCCCTCGCGGACCTTCGTCAGCGCTCGGTCCCCTGCCTCGCGGTCGGTACCTAGACCGTCGTACGTCCCGCTACCGCCGATTGTCCGCTCAACCGCGAGCGTGCCGTCGCTCCCGCGCTCGACAACCTCGCCGTGACCGAGGGTGATCAGTTGCCCGCTCGGCTTCCCGTGTTCGATCGCGACCCGGTCGCCCGCACGGGGGCCGAACTGGTCGGTCACCGTCTCGAACGGGAACTCCTCGCCCGTCGCGCCCCCACAGAGCGCCTCCGCGAGGTCGACCCCTGCGCTCGCGGCCTCGGTCGCGGCTTTCGTCCGGTGGTGGCCGGGCATCGTTGGCGTTACTTCGCGGCGTCGCTCGTCAAGTCCTGTCCGGGCGTCGCGGCCAAACCAGACAAACGTCGTCGCGAGCGGCCTCGTGACGGGGCCGGGATCGCCCGGGTCGCCCGCCAGTGCGTCGCCCATCATCCGTGCGCGCTCGTTCGCAGCCTCGACTGCCGCCGTCAGCGTGTCGAGCGTCGCCTCCGTCGCCGCCCGAGAGAATCGAGCGCCCCACCCGTCGGCAGGGCCGACGCCGGCCATGTCAAGCAGACCGGCTACCTCGCGCGCGATCGACTCGTCGCGCGCGTCGACGCGGACGCCGCTCGCCCCGCGTACGAGGTCAACCAGCCCCGTCCGGACCCGCGTCTCGCCGTCCAGCCGTGGTTCACCACCAAGCCACGGTGGGGCCGGCGTCGCCACCTGGACCCGCAGTCGGTCGCCCGTCTCGACGTGTTCGTCAACCCGGCCAAACGGGAGCCGTCCGGTCCCAACCCCGAGGTCGCAGGTCGCGGCCCCCCGTTCGGTCCCGGTCACCTCGACGTCGAACACGCCGTCGAGGGGCGCCGCTGCGTCCCAGGCAAGAGCGTCGATACCGACCGACCGGCAGATGTCAGCCGCCCGGGAGACCGCATCTGGGGCGCCCGTCACTATCACACCCTGGCGGTCGTCCGTCGTCCCGAGCCGGACGTCTGCACGGCCGCCGCCGTCGACGGCGTCCTCGTCGTCGAACCGGTCGCGGATGGGGCCGGACGCCTGAACGATACCCGTCTCGTCGTCGGCAGTCACAAGCGCACGGGTGAGCGCCGTAGCGTAGATACCACGGACACGTGTCTTCACCGCATCCCCTCCTCGTCCATATCCGAAGTCCGAGCGCGGGGGGCTTGAACCGACTGGCTCACCGCCGACGCCGGATACAAGATGAACGGGAGTGACAAACTGATATGTCGAATCGTCGCGATCCGATCGCAGAGGCCGCGGACGACGAAGTCGACCTGTACGGGATCGCGACGTGGGAGCCGCGGTCGCTCCTTGACCGGATCGCGGTGGCCATCTACCGCGCGATCGTCTTTGGCGCCCGCGGCGTGGTCCTGCTCGTCGGCCTCGCTCTGTTCGTCGGGATCGGCGGGTTCAGCGCGCTCACGGACCCGCGAGTCGGGCTCCTAACCGCGCTCTCGGCGGTGCCGGCGCTCGGCCTCGCAGGCTACGTTTACTTCACCGACGTGACGGACGGCGAGCCGGTCGAACTGCTCGTGCCGACCTTCCTGCTCGCTATCCTCACCGCTACCTTCGCGGCTGTCGTCAACACCGTTGCCCAATCGGCTCTCGGGTTCGGCGCAAGCAGCGGTCTGGTCCTCTCGACGATCTTTTTCTTTTTTGTCGTCGGCCCCGTTGAGGAGACGGTGAAACTGCTCGCCGTCCGTCTGTACGCCTATCGGCACGACCACTTTGACACGGTCGTCGACGGCGCGGTGTACGGCGCGGTCGCGGGCCTTGGCTTCGCGTTCATCGAGAACGCCCTTTATATCACCCGGCAGGTCGACGGGCAAGCCCTCCGCTTCGGTCTTGAACTCATCGGCGCCGGAGGCGGCATCGCTGCGATTCGGGCGCTCGCTGGCCCGGGCCACGTTATCTACTCCGCGGTTGCCGGCTACTACCTTGGCCTCGCGAAGTTCAACCCCGAATACCGCGGGCCGCTGGTGATCAAGGGGCTGATCCTCGCGGCGGCAATCCACGGGCTCTACAACTCTACCGTTGGCATCGGGTCGGGCGCACTCCAGTCCATCACTGGTCTTGGCACGCTCAGCTCATTCCTCGGGTTCGTCGTGATCTTCGACGGCCTGTTTGCGCTCCTCCTGCTAAACAAGATACGCCGGTACAACGGGGCGTTCCGGTCGGCGTCGTCCGGGATAGCGGCGGGCGAAGATGCTCTTGATGAACAGATCGACGACTCGTGGCGCGAGGATGCTCACGATGAGCCGATCGACGAGCGCTATTTCTGGTAGCCTTCGACAAGCGACTCGACGTACTTGGCGACCACGTCGACCTCGACGTGAACCGGATCGCCCGACTCCATCTCTGAGAGCGCGGTTAGGTCGTATGTCGTCGGAATAACCGCGACACCGACCGTCTCGGCGTCGCGTTCTGCGACAGTCAGGCTAATGCCGTCGAGCGCGATCGACCCCTTCTCGACGACGTACCGGCCGACCCCCTCGGGCAACGAGAACGCGAACCACCAGTCGTCGCCGACACGCTCGACCGACTCGACGGTCCCCACGCCGTCGACATGGCCCTGGACGAGGTGGCCGTCAAATCGGCCGTCGGCCGCGAGTGCGCGTTCGAGATTAAGTGGGTCGCCAGCCTCAACCGTCCCGAGGTAGGTCTTCTCCAGTGTCTCCACGGCCGTGAACACCTCGAACCACGAGCCGTCGTCGGCGAACTCCTCAACTGTGAGACAGGCGCCCGAGAGGCTGATCGACTGACCGTGACCGAGGTCAGCCAGTGGCTCAGCGGGCGCGACCCGGAGTCGCCGACCTCCCTCGCTCTCCGTGACACGACGTACCCGTGCGACCCCCTCGACGATGCCGGTAAACACGTCTGGATCTCGGGACGCGTGGGAAAATCGATTTCGTTCCGCGCGCGCTGCGCAACCGCAAAAGCGGTTGACAGCCCCAGGTCAGCTACGGCTGTGTGTCGCCGACTGAGCGATCCAGCGCAGACGGCTGCCACGGACGCCGACCGAGAGTAACTACTATTGACTGGTCGACTCCTACCTATTCTGTGCGTCTCGGCATCCTTGATACGGTCGGTCTCGCCGGCACCCTCGTCTTTGCTATCCCGGCAGCGCTGCTCGGCGTTGAGTTCGTCGTCTCCGGCACCCGCCCGTTCGTCGGCTGGGTGCTGATAGTCGTCGCCGTTCTGATGGTGGTCCTGCCGCGCTACGTTGTCAGCCCGAGTGACGTCCCCGAGCGTCTCGCTGGCAAGGCCGTCGACCGTGCTCTCGGCGACGACGAGGATCAGAAGTAGCGTCACTCACGGCAGCCCGAAGGCGACGCTCATGGCATCAGCCGTGAGAGGACTCCGATCCTCTCCCGAGGACCCGTGCGCCCGCACCCTCCTCGCCGACAACGAGCGTGTCCGCCACCCGCACCACCTCCTTTCTCTCGGGCACTCGAGCCGCCGGCGCAACGACAAGCGTGGAGCCCGGGTCGAGCGTCGCGTCAGTCCCGACGAGCGGCGCTTCCCGGCGAGCGAGCCCCGTCCCGGCGACGACGACACCGTCGACGGCGTCGACGCCGAACGAGCCGAGTTCGGCCCGCACTTCGTCGGCCAGCCAGTCGACGTCAGTCTCCGGTGTCGCCTCGCCCACGGCGACCCGGAGCGCCGACTCCGCCGCGACCTGCGCGCGCCGTACCGCGCCCCCGTCGCCCCCGACGACGAGCGTCCGTGCCATCCGGGCGTGGTAGCCCGCGACTCGCGCCGTCGTGTCGATGACGACCGGTGACCCGACTTGGAACACGCCGTCGACCCGGACCGCCGGTGTCGCGCCCGCATCGGCGACGGCGCTCGCCACGCGCCTGCGAAGGCGCTCGCCCGGCGTACTGTCGTCACCCGGCACGACCGGCGCGTCCGCCCCATCGGCTGTCAGCACCTCACGGGCGCACTCAACTCCCTCGCGCGCCGCCTGGGCGGCGTCGGCGAGCATCGTCTGTTCGGCCTCGTCTTTCCGTGTACGGGCATCGGCGACTGCCGTCGTTGAGCGCAAGTCGTGTCCCGACTGTTCGACCCGGAGCGCCGCGTCGTGGGGCAGGTGACGCGGCGCGTGAACGACGTCTGAGCCGGGGAGCGCGTCCGCAAGGGCGACGGTCGGGTCCCCGTCGGTCATTTCCACGCGGCCCGTCACTGCGCGCGTGAACACCAGACTCGCCGACTCGGATACGTACAGCGTCGGCTCGCCGTTACAGAGGAGATAGGCACAGGGCTCGGGCGGCAGCGGCGCGCCGACCAGCCACCGCAGGTCGGGGTCACCCGCGCGTCCGACGTGGACGAACGGAGCGTCGGTCTGAAGACGACGCACCGCCTCAGTCGGTCGCCGCCGGCTCTGCTCGGAGCGTGTCGACTATCTCCTGAGGCTCTTGCTCGCGAATCTCGTTGTGGAGAAGAACGCTCACGGGGAGCGTCGGGGCACCCTTAATGAGATTCTCGAGGATAACTAGTCGCTCCCGCGCACGGGACATCCCGACGTAGAACACCCGGCGCTCGTTGTCGGTCAGGATTGGGACGGGACTGGTCGAGAGATCGAAGTCGACCTCTGCGCCCCCCTGTGCGGCGCTTGCGGCCATCTGCTCGACAACCTTCTCGGTGAGATCAGTCGAGAGGAAGACGTGGTCGGCCTCTCGCCCCTTCGCGCTGTGGATTGTGCCAACACGGACACGCTGAGGGTCCATTCCGATGTAATCGTGCGTAAAGTAGGCCTGAACAGACTTGCGCTGGAAGCTCGTGACCTTCCGGAGCATATCGCTCGCAGAGGCGCGGTCGGGCGCGAACGGTGCGATGTCGGCCACCGTCGCCGGGTCGATCGCTATCTCCGTGAGGTCGTCCGTGTCGGCAGCCTCCTTGGCCTTCTCAATGGCCTCGTAGAGTTCGTCGCGGTCGTTCGAGCCGAACGCCGATGTTTTGAACATGTCTGCAACGCGGCGCGCCTCAAGCCCGGTGAGTTGCTTGTTGTCGTCGAGCTTCTCGATGCCGTTGACGTACTCTTTGAGTCGGTCGGTCCACATCCGCTGGTCGGTGAGACAGGAGAAGGGGATCCCCTTCGGAGTGAACTCGTCGATAAAGTCAAACATCTGGTAGCGTGCGCGAAAGAGGACCATCACGCTCTCGTCGGTCCGGTCGACTGTGTGGACGACGTTACGCACGAGATTGAGGATCGACTTGTCTGCCTGAGCCTCAACGACGCCGCCATCCTTGCGGGGGTTGAGGTCTTTCTCCTGTCGCTTATCGATGTGGCGAATTGACGTGTTCACTGCGTCGAGAACGTTCGACGGGAGCCGGTAGGAGTTCGGGAGGATGATATCATCGTCGGGGTCAGCATCCAGCAGGAGGTTTGGGTCCGCGCCCTGCCATGCGTAGACGACTTGGTCGTCGTCGCCCGCGATCAGCACCTCCTCCACGTGGGGGCGCCACTCTTCGTACACCTCGTGCTGTAAGGTCGTGATATCCTGAAACTCGTCGATCACCAGATAGTCGACGTGCGGAACGAGCGAGCGCTGTTTGACTCGTTTTAACATGTCGGCGAAGCCGACCAGCTCTTCGTTGCCCTTGTACGACCGCCACGCACGGATTGCCTCGGGAACGTCGATCCGGTCGTCGGAGGAGGGCCACGTCGGCGTGTACTTGTTCCCTTCGAGGGAGTTGGGGTCTCTCTCTGGCGGGAGGCGAACCTCCTCGACGTCCCATTTGAACGGCACGTCGTACCAGTCGGCGACGTCGCGGTCCGTCCGCTGGAGCCACTGACTGGTCGCGATTATCTTGTTCCCGATGGTTGTTGACCGGGCAGTGCGCCGGCCGCCTCCGGAGTATTCGTCCTCAAACTCGATACCGTAGTCTTCGCAGAACGCCTGCTTGTCGTCGTCGCCGACGACGCCGCCCCGGGAGAGATTGAGCAGTTCGTACGCCTTCGCGTGCATCGTACAGACGTTTCCCTGCAGAGCTCGGGGAGTGGTGTCGAGACGCTCGGCGAGGCGTTCTCGCACCTCGGCCGCCGCAGCGCGCGTGTACGACACCACGAGAACGTCTCGAATCTCGACGTCGTCGCGGGCGAGGATCTCCTCGACGCGGTCAAGGAGCGCAGTCGTTTTTCCGCTCCCCGGCCCTCCGAACAGCCGAGTGAGGGTCCCGCCGTCTTTGGACATTGGTATACGACTAGACGGCGGGGCAGATAAGTGACGTGGCTACCCGCTTAGGCGTCCGGGCGCCAGCCACAGACGCCGCAGTCGAGGGCCCCCTCGTCGTGGAGGGCGCCACAGTCGGGGCATTGAAGCTTGTTATACGATCGGTCCCAGCGTACCGGTTCGGTTCCGTGTCCGCGGTCGGCCAAGAACTGGTCGAACAGGTCGTCATCGTCGCTGCTGGGTGCCAATGCCATTGCATACCATGGTATGACGTGGCACTGCTTATAGCTGACGGCCGCCCTCTGCGGAGATTTATACGTAGGTTGACATTCTCTCCTGCCTGAGGCCGGAGAAGGATATCAAATTTGATACAGAGACCGGTATTTCTCTGTCACGTAGTCTGTGAACGCGTCGGCAGTGAACCGCGACCCCGTTGCCTCACGGACGAGGTCGTTCGTCTCCAGGCGCTTGCCGTGGCCGTGGACGTTCTCGCGGAGCCACTCCCGAAGCGGCCCGAACTCACCTTCACGTGCCCGGTCGGTGATGCCGACGCCTTCGCTCGCGGCCTCGTACACCTGCGCCGCCATCGCCGACCCGAGCGAGTAGGTCGGGAAGTAACCGAAGTTGCCGGACGACCAGTGGATATCCTGTAGGCAGCCCTCGGCGTCGTTCTCCGGAGTCACGCCGAGGTACTCGTCCATCTTCTCGTTCCAGACGGCGGGCACCTCCGAGACGTCGAGGTCCCCGCGTATTAGGTCGCGCTCTATCTCGTAGCGCAGGACAATATGGAGGTGGTAGGTCAATTCGTCGGCCTTCACCCGAATTCGGTTGTCGGGGTCGACACGATTTGCCCAGCCGTACAGAGCGTCCACCGCGGGTGCGACGCCGAGATGCTCCTCTAGCAGTGGGCGGAGACGCGCGAGGAACGGCCGCGAGCGCCCGACGTGGTTCTCCCACAGACGGGACTGGGACTCGTGGACTGAGAGGTCCCGCGCTTCACCCAGCGGCGTCCCGTAGTCGTCCTCGGGGAGGCCGAGGGTGTAGCAGGCGTGGCCGAACTCGTGGACAGTTGGGAAGACGCTCTTCACGGGGTCTTCGGGGTCGAACCGAGTGGTGATCCGCGCGTCGAACACCGTTCCCATCGAGAACGGGTGAGGCGCTGTGTCGAGGCGCCCGCGGTCCCACGGGTACTCAAGCAGGTCGAGAACGTCCCGCACCAGAGCCTCCTGTGCATCCTCGTCGTAACTCCCTCCGAATGGATTCGACGGGTCGATATCGCTTGCGCGCACCTTGTCGACGACCGGAACGATTGCGTCCCGGACGTCGGTCAGGACCGCTTCGGCCCGTTCGAGCGGCAGACAGGGCTCGAACTCCTCGAACAGCACCTCGTACGGGTCACGGTCCGGGTCGACGTGTGCGGCGTACTCGCGCTTCAACTCGACTAAATCCTCCAGATGTGGTGCGAACTGCTCGAAGTCGGAGGCCTCTCGGGCCCCACGCCACGCCTCCATCGCCTCGCTCGCCCGCGCCGTTGTCTGCTCGACGAGCGCGGTCGGCACCGCTTCGCGCCGGTCGTACTCCCGGCCGACCTCGCGCAGGAGCGCTCGTTCGTCGTCCGTCTCTGGCTCCGCAGCGGCGATCAGGTTGCCTGTCTCGGGGTCGGTGAACAGGTCGTGTTCGACCGCGGAGATCGCCGCCAGCTGCCGGGCGCGCGCCGGCGCCCCGCCGGGTGGCATCATCGTCTGCTGGTCCCACGACAGCACCTCGCCGGCCGCACCGAGGTTGCGGAGCCGCGTCACCCGACTCACGAGTCGGTCGTAGGTGTCCGCCTCGGCGTCCACGTCGTCAGTCGTCGCCATAGATATCGAACGGGGGCGGCAAGCTTCAATCCCGGCTTCGCCGCGGTGTTCTGTCGCCCCTGCTCGCACTCTACAGAAGAGCACGGCGAGTGCCTCGGTCCGTGATCCTGCAGCGGTTCACGACACGGCCGCTATCCTGTCCGCTTGCGCTCTGCCACTCGCCGGTAGATCCGACGGCACCGCGCCAACACCGCAACGGACACTGACTCATCGGCCGTGTGTGCCTCGCCCGGCTCCGCCGGCCCGCAGACGACACAGGCCGTCCCGGCCGTAGCGAGTCGGCCTGCGTCGGTCGCGTGCGGCTTCACGATCTTGCTGGGGGTGCCGTCGCCGCCCCCTTCGGCCCGCGCCGCCGCGAGCGTCGCATCCGCGAGTGCGGGCTCAGAACACGCCATCGGCGGGAGGTCTTGGTCGACGCGCGTTGAGACGCCCGCGACCCCCTTGACGCGCCTGAGATTCGCACGCGCTCCCGGCACCGTTCGCTCGTCTACCGTTACTTCACAGTGTTTGGGCACGACGTTCCACGCCGACCCACCCTCGACGCCGGTGACAGTGAGCAGTCCCGTCATCGTGTGCCCGAGGACCGTCGTCTCGGGTGGGTCGACCGCGCGCAGTTCGGCTATCGCGTCGCAAGCGCGGTCGATGGCGTTCGGGCCCGTGTCCGGCTCGCTCGCGTGTCCGGCCTCGCCGCTGGCCTCGACGGTCACCGCGCGCCGGCCACGGTGGGCGACCGCGACGTCGGTCACGTCCGGCGCGGAGTAGCCAGTCGACCCCTCGGCCACGATGGCTTGGTCGGGGGCGAAGCCCGCCTCGACTGCCGCCTGCGCGCCCAGTCCGCCCTGTTCCTCCGCGACGAAGGAAGCGAAGACGAGGTCGGTCGCGGGGTCGGCGTCGCGAAAGGCGAGCATCGCGGCCGCCAACGCACCCTTCATATCTGCCGTCCCGCGACCGTAGAGTCGCTCGCCGTCGGCCTCAAACGTCAGCCGGTTGCCCCCGTCTGTAACGTGCGCCTCAGCCGGCGGCACCACATCGTGGTGGCCGACGAGGGCGAGGGTCGGTCCGCCGTCGACACTCGTTCGTCTCCCGAACACGTTGCCGTGGTTGTCGCGCCGCACGTTAGCGTCGGTCTCCGTGCGGAGCCACGACTCGACGTGGTCGCCAGCCTGGCGCTCGCCGGCAGCCTCGTGGCTCGGCACCTCGACGAGGTCGCGGGTCAGGGCGACCAGTTCGTCCTCGGTCACGGCCATAGATCGGCGCGGGAGGTGTTAGGTGCGGCGGCCACGGCGTCTCGCTTCTCTCGACGCCTCTCGCTTCGCTTCCCTTATACGACCGCACGCCCGACATCTGGGCATGAACGTCGTGCCGGACACGAGCGCCGTCGTCGACGGTCGGGTCACCGAGCGTCTCGACGCCGGCGAGTACCCCGACGCCCGCATTCTCGTCCCCGAGGCGGTCGTCGGCGAACTGGAGTCACAGGCGAACGAAGGGCGAGACAGCGGCTGGGACGGCCTCGCCGAGCTCCGGCGTCTGGCCGACCGCGACGAGAACGGCCTTGCGGTAGAGTACATCGGCCGACGGACGACGGGCGACGAGCGCTCGGCGGCCCACGAGGGGGATATCGACGCGCTCATTCGTGACTTGGCTGAAGAGCGTGACGCAACGCTCCTGACGAGCGACGGGGTCCAGGCGGAGGTCGGCCGCGCGAAGGGGCTCACCGTCGACTATATCGAGCCACGGGGTCGCGACACCGAGTCGCTCCGGATCGAGAATCTGTTCGATGAGACGACGATGAGCCTTCATCTCCGGACGGGGACACCCCCGAAGGCAAAGCGAGGGGCCATCGGCGATATGCATTACGAGACGATCCGTGAGGAAACGACGACTGACGACGAGATGCGCGACTTCGCGCACGACGTGACAGAGAGCGCCCGGTCGAGTCCGGAGGGCTTCATCGAACTGGAGGAACCGGGCATGACGATCGTTCAGTTTCGTCAGTATCGGATCGCGGTCGCGCGCCCGCCGTTCGCTGACGCCTTTGAGATCACGGCAGTTCGGCCCATCGTCAAGACCGAACTTGACGACTACGAGTTCGGGGACGAACTCCGCGAACGCCTCGCGGGCCGCCAGCGTGGTGTCCTCATCTCTGGGGCGCCCGGTGCCGGGAAGTCGACGTTCGCGCAGGCCGTCGCGGAGTACCTCTCCGACGCTGACTACGCTGTGAAGACAATGGAGAAGCCGCGTGATCTTCAGGTCGGCCCGGACGTGACACAGTACACGGAACTCGGCGGGTCGATGGCGAAGACTGCCGACTCCCTATTGATGGTCCGTCCCGACTACACTATCTACGACGAGGTGCGAAAGACCTCTGACTTCGAGGTGTTCTCCGACATGCGCCTCGCCGGCGTCGGGATGGTCGGTGTCGTCCACGCCACGCGGGCTATCGACGCTCTCCAGCGACTCGTCGGCCGGGTCGAACTCGGGATGATCCCACAGGTTGTCGACACCGTCGTCTACATTGAGGCCGGCGAGGTCCACACCGTCTACGACGTGACGACGGATGTGAAGGTGCCCGAGGGGCTCACCGCGGAGGACCTCGCGCGCCCGGTGATCCGGGTGCGAGACTTCGAGACTGGGCGCCCAGCCTACGAGATCTACACGTTCAACCGGCAGGTCGTCACCGTTCCTGTCGGTGACGACGAGGGCAACACCGAGTCCGGTGTCGACCGCATCGCGAAATCCGAGATCGAACGCGAGGTACGGTCGGTCGCTCGCGGCGACGTGACTGTCGACCTGGAGGGCCGTGATCGCGCGGTGGTCTACGTCGACGATGACGACATCTCCTATGTGATCGGGAAAGGCGGCAGCCAGGTTCAGGAGCTAGAGCGCACCCTCGGTATCGACATCGACGTCCGAACCCACGATGAGCGGCCTTCTACGGGCGGGAATAACGGCGGATCCGCTGCGAATGCCAGCGGGCCAATCGACGGCGCCCACGGCGACCCCGTTCGACCGGAGGTGACCGACCGCCACGTGACCCTGCCGGTCGACGGTCACGTCGGCGAGACGGTAGAGGTGCGTGCCGACGGCGACTATCTGTTCACCGCGACGGTCGGCCGCGGCGGAGAGATTCAGGTCTCGCGCGGGTCCGCTATCGCGGACGAGCTTGAGGCGGCGCTCGACCACACGGCTCAGGTGACTGTCCTCCCGGCTTGATCCGCCCTCCAGTGTTCACGACAGACGTCGGACGACCCGCGACTGCCTGCTCCGACTTCGCTCCGGGCTGACTGAAGCGCTGACCAGTTCGGCCGCTAAGGCTGTCTTGGCGGGGACGAGAACAGATGACACACCGCCAGCTCAACGACTGGCGTGACAGCCGGCGCTTGTCGGCGTAGCGTACGCGTTTCTGGCGACAAACGTCGGGTGTGTCGGCGTTCAGAGTAGACAGACGGCCGATAAGAACAGACGACCGTGGCTCAGTCGCACTCGGCACAGGTGTCGTCGCCAACGTCGACACCGCCGTCGGCCTCGGCCGGGTCTGCCGGTGGTTCCGTGAGTTGGTAGAGGTTCTGTCGTGCGTCGGCAAAGTAGACATCCTCGTCGACGACGTTGATTCGCTCCAGTCGTTCTAAGGCGTAGCGGACGGTGCGCGCCGAGAGCATCGACTCCTCCACGATCCCCTTCTGCGTCAGTGGCCCGTCGTACTCAAGCACTTTGAACACAAGCTTCGCGCTTGGCGGGAGGTCGTCAATATTGTCAGCGTCGTCCCCTCCAGTCATCAGTAAAATACAGCAGAGCCACGGTCATAAAGATTGATACCCCGCGGGGCGCGCGTGGGCGATACATCAACGCGGCGGGGCGTCTTAGCCGGCGACGAGCGTCGTCCTCCTGCACCGCCTTGCCTCCCAGCCCAGTCGTCGGCTACACCGTGCCTACAGCCCACTTCGTCTCTCACCTCGCCTCACGGCATCTCGCTTCGCCCGGTAGCACGCCCGGAACGAACTCCTTTTGCCGTCGGCTCGCAGAGTTCGACCCATGGCAACGGAAACGGCTACCGGACTCTCCGGGCACCTCCGGGGAGTGACGGTTACCACGCTCGCCTGTCTCGCCGGCGTGGTCGCCGCCGTCATCTCCGGCGTCCTCGTCGGCACCGACCCCGCAGCGGCGGCCGACCGACGGACGATTGGTGTCCTCGCTGCGTTTGTCCTTGTTCAGTTCCCGATTCTGAGAGCTGTCGGCATCGACGCCACCGAGTTCGGGATCAAAGACAATCTCTACTTGGTGTTCATGACGTTCGTCCTCTGGTTCGTCACGCTCACCATCCTCCTCAGCTCCGGCGTCTCGCTCTAATGGCCGACGACAGCATCGCGGTCGTCGACCTCGACCGGTGTCAGCCGGATCGGTGTAACTACGAGTGCGCGAACTTCTGCCCGCCAAACCGGACCGGAAAAGACTGTATCGTCACCCGCGAGAAACACTACGACGCGGAGGGTCAAGACGAGTACGACGGCGCCTCGGACCAGGTCTGGATCTCGGAGGAGATCTGCCTCGGGGAGAGCTGTGGTATCTGCGTCGAGAAGTGCCCGTTCGATGCAATCGAGATCATCAATCTCCCGCAGGAGCTTGAGGACGACCCCGTCCACCGCTACGGTGACAACGCGTTTGCGCTGTACGGCTTGCCCGTCCCCGACGCCGGACGCGTGACCGGCGTTCTCGGCCCGAACGGTATCGGGAAGACAACCGCGGTCCGGATGCTCGCGGGTGAGATGGTGCCGAACCTCGGCGCCGTCAATAAGGACCCAGACTGGGACACCGTCCTCGACCGCTTCCGTGGTACCGAACTCCAGCCGTACGTCGAGCGCCTGCGTGCCGAAGAACTCACCGTGGCGCGAAAGCCCCAGTACGTCGACCAGATCCCCGAGCGCTTCGACGGTACAACCCGCGACCTGCTTGCGCGCACCGACGAGCGCGGTGTCCTCAACGACCTGATCGACCGCCTGTCGATCCGGCCTGTCGTCGACCAGCCTATCGACTCGCTGTCGGGCGGCGAACTCCAGCGGGTTGCGCTTGCAGCGACCGTCGCGCGCGACGTCGACTTCTATTTCCTTGACGAGGTGACTCCCTACCTCGACATCGGTCAGCGTGTCGCCGCCGCGCGCCTCGTTGCCGACCTCGCCGAGGACGACGACCGCGATCGCTCCGTACTGGTCGTCGAACACGACCTCGCGGTACTCGATCTCCTCGCTGATGCCCTTCACGTCACCTACGGCCGTCCGGGCGTGTTCGGCGTCGTCACCGGCCCAAAGTCGACTCGCAACGGGATCAACGAGTATCTGAACGGCTATCTCGACAACGAGAACATGCGGATTCGCCAGGAGTCGATCACCTTCGAAGAGCACGCGCCCCGCGCCTCGACGACGGGAGCGCCGCTGCTTGAGTATCCCAATCTCTCGCACTCCTACGGTGAGGACGCCTTCTCGCTCAACGTCGAGGCCGGAACCGTCTATCGCGGCGAGGTGCTGGGCATCGTCGGCCCGAACGGCATCGGGAAGTCGACGTTCGCACAGCTGCTCGCCGGGTCGCTTGAACCCGACGAGGGTGAGCTGGACACCCACCTCGATATCGCGTACAAGCCCCAGTACGTTGAGGTCGATCAGCCGATGCGGGTCGACGCCTTTCTCTCCTCTCTCACCGACGACTTCGGCACGTCGTTGTGGAACACGGAGATCAGGGACCCGCTTCAGCTAGAGCGGGTCATGGAACAACGCCTCCCCGACCTTTCCGGAGGCGAACGCCAGCGTGTTGCCATCGCCGCAACGCTGTCGCGCGACGCCGACCTCTACCTTCTGGACGAACCGAGCGCTCACCTCGACGTGGAACAGCGGGTGCGCGCGACGACCGCTATCCGACGGTACGCGGAGAACCACGACACGACTGCGATGGTTATCGACCACGACATCTACATGATAGACCTGCTCGCAGACCGCCTGCTGGTGTTCGAGGGCGAACCGGCGAAGCGCGGCCACGCTGCGCCGCCACAGGGGATGCGCGACGGCATGAATGAGTTTCTCGCGGATCTTGATGTGACCTTCCGGCGCGACGCGCGCACGGGCCGCCCGCGTATCAACAAGCCAGGGAGTCAGAAGGACCGCGAACAAAAGCGGGCAGGCGAGTACTACTACGCGCCAGAAGAGAGCCGCTAGCGAAGGAGCCGTGAGCAGGAGCCACAGAGATTCTCTTCTTTCACGTCCACCTCGCGGACGGTGGGCGAGAAGCTCATGACACACCGGTCGTTGTCACAGTGTTCCAGCCCAAACGTATGGCCCACCTCGTGGACAACCTCTTTTCGGACCCGGTCGTCGAACACTTCGGACTGTGGCTTCGTGGTGACCCCGCCGTCCGAACTCGTCTGGAGCCGGTACGTGGAGATGACGGAGCCGTTGCCGTTGAGATAAGCGAGGCCAAAGACGTAGTTCCGCCGGCGGTAGTACAGGTCTTCGGAGGTCACTCCGATGTTCTTGTCGCCGCTCCCGACGCGGCTCGCGAGTTCGATGAACTCCTCGGCGCGATACTGGTTTCGGCTCCGGTCGAACGCGCCCTCGGGGATCGCTTGGTTGTCGTGGACCGAGACGTCAACGTCGTAGACTGACTGCAGGGCGCTCGAGGCCTCGGTCATCACCCTGCCGTTCACGCCTCCAACGGGCACAATGTCCACGAGCATAGGCTGATTACATAACCGCTGGGTGCTAAACGTTCCGCAGTCGTGCGCTCCCTGTCCGACGTTCTCACTCGGTACGACCGTCTTGTCGAGGTCGGAGTCGGTGACCGAACGGGCCTCGCCGCCGCCCTCGCGGACGCCGGCCACGAGGTGGTCATCGTCGACATTACCCCGCCCGCACCGCCGCCCGGTGTCCGTGCCGTCCGTGACGATGTTGTCGCCCGTGCCGAGTCGGTCGAACGGGCACGCCGCGACGGTCGCCCCCCGGACTTCGGCCCTTACGCCGGCGCAGACGCCGTCTACGCCCGTCGGCTTCCGCCAGAACTCCAGCGCCCGGCGCTGACCGTTGCGCGCGTCGTTGACGCGCCTCTCCTGTTCACGACGCTCGGGGGCGACCCCGTTCTTGTCAAGGCGAGCGTCGAGACGGTCACTGAGGGGACGCTCTACCGCGCCAATTGAGCCGAAAGAGAAGACACTACTCGCTCGCACTCGGCAGTGGCGTATGCGCAATCTCGCCATACCCGACGCCGTCGTCCTCGATATCGACGGTGTCCTCGTGGACGTGGCCGACTCCTACCGCCGGGCGATAGTCGAGACGGTCGTCCGCGAACACGGCCTCGCCGCCGACCTCGCGCGGGCAACGGTTCAGCCGCTGAAGAATGCGGGCGGGTTCAACAACGACTGGGTCGTCACCGACGCGATCGCACTCTACACTCTGGCGCGCGACCGGGGCTACGACACAGTTCCCGAGGCGTTCGCGGACGACGTGGCACGGGCAGGCGGCGGCCTCACTGGCGTGCGGGCGGTCCTCGCCGACGCTGTCGGCACCAAGGTAGAGGCAGACTGGGACCCCGACCGACTGCGTGCAGTCTTTCAGTCACTCTACCTTGGAAGCGAGCGATATCGCGAGTTCGAGGGCGGCGATCCGCCCCTCGACGCGTCGGGCTACATCGAGGACGAACCCGCACTCATCGACGCCGAGACGGTCGCGGCCCTCCGTGAGCTGGCCGACCTTGCGGCTCTCACAGGCCGGCCCGCGCAGGAGGCCGAGGTGGCGCTCTCGCGGGTCGGCCTCGGCGACCTCCCACCCGAACGCCGCGTGACGATGGACGGCGACCTGCCGGGCAAACCCGACCCTGCGGGGCTCGTCGCGCTGGCCGAGCGACTCGACGCCCGGTCGGTCCTGTTCGCAGGCGACACACTTGACGACGTGCGGACCGCCGTTGCAGCCGGCGAGACGGACTCCACCCGGACCTACCGCGGCGTCGGCGTCCTGACCGGCGGGCTGACCGGCGAGTCGGGCCGCACGAAGTACAAAGACGCCGGCGCGTGGCGGGTGGTCGAGAGCGTGAACGACCTGCCGGGGCTCGTCGAGCGAACGACGAACACGAACGCTTAGGAAGCGCGCGCCCAGCCGTGTCCTATGCGCGTTGCGATACTCGGTGGCACCGGCGACATAGGCGAGGGACTGGCGCTCCGGTGGGGCGCGGACACGGACCACGCGGTGGTCGTGGGCTCGCGCGACCCGGAGAAGGCAACAGCGGCGGCGACTGACTACCGCGACCGCCTCGCCGACCGGGGCCATGAGGCGACGGTGGAGAGCGCAGCGAACGGAGTGGCGGCCGCGGACGCGGACGTCGTCATTCTCGCCGTCCCGCCCTACCACGTTGGCGATACGGTCGAGACTGTGGCCGACGACCTGCCCGAGGACGCGGTTCTCGTCTCCCCGGCGACGGGAATGAAACGCGACGAGGACGGCTTTCACTACCACCGCCCGGGCGCCGGGTCGGTCACACGCGTCGCTGTCGACGCCGCGCCCGACGACATCCCGGTTGTCGGCTGCTTTCACAATCTCGCGGCGGGCCGACTCGCCGACTTGGACGCCGACCTTGGGGTCGATACCTTGGTTGTCGCCGACGATGACGCCGCGCGCGAGACAGTGACCGACCTGGCCGAGTCGATCGAGGGGCTTCGCGCTCTCGACGCTGGCCCGATCGCAAACGCGGCGGAGATCGAGAGCCTCACGCCGCTGCTGATCAATCTCGCGATGAACAACGCGGGTCTCCACGACCTCGGCGTCCGCTTCGACTAGCGGCTGTCGAGCTCGTCGCGCAGTTCCGATAGGTCTCTGTCGTGGGCCGCGAAGAGGACGAACAGATGGTAGACGAGGTCGGCGGATTCGGCGACGAGAGCGTCGTCGTCGCCGTCCTTCGCGGCGAGGATCACCTCGGTCGTCTCCTCTCCCAGTTTCTCTAAAATCGCGTTCTCTCCCTTGTCGTGGGTGAACAGTGACGCGGTGTACGACCCCTCCGGGAGATCGTCACGGCGCTGTTCGATCACGTCGAACAGATCGTCGAGGACGTCTGTTGGCTCCCCGTCGCCCACGCTAGATTGCAACGACGTTCAGGACCTGAACCCCGACCCCGAACAGCGCACCGAACGCGACGACCGACCGCGGGTCGAGACGGATGGTGTTCCGGTCCTCGGCGTCAAAGTACCTGACGAGTCCGGCACTGGACATCAGCCCGCCAGAATTCTGACCACTGCTCATAAATAAGACACTGGCGCTCAGCACAAGGACCTTTCGCTCTGCGCGCCGCGCGTCCCCGCGGGAAACCCTTTTGCCGTCCGCCCGGATATTTGGGGACAGGATGACTGTTCGACTCAAAGACTTCTACGCAGACTGGTGTGGCCCCTGTAAGACCCAGGACCCGATCCTTGAGGAGGTCGCGGAGGACTTCCCGGACGTCGAGTTCGAGAAGGTCGACGTCGACCAGAATCAGGAGGTCGCGAACCAGTACTCCGTTCGCTCGCTCCCGACGCTCGTTGTAGAGGACGGCGAGGGCGAGGTTGAGCGGTTCATCGGTGTCACCCAACGCGAACAGATAGTCGACGCGCTTCAGAAGGCCGGCGCGACGGCTTCGGCCTAACGTCAATCCGCGGCCGCTGGCTCAGCCCGTTCTTCAGAACCCTCCGACGACTCAAGTGGCGTCCGCTCGACGACTGTCCCATTGTACGTGGGATACTGCTCGACAATCTCGCCGCGCGGAAGGTCCCCCTCTTCGACCATCTCCTCGAGCAGCCACCACGCCAGCTCGACGTGTTCCGACTTCACCGCGTAGTACTCCGCTGGTACGCCCAACTCACGGAGCCGGGTCTCCGAACACCACGTCTTGCCGTAGACGAGCGTCCCGTCGTCTGTCGTCTCGTCGAACGACCGCCGTACGTTCTGGGCCATCCGTTTCAGCCGGTTGCGGTGCTGGGCGGCGTCTTTGAACACACTCGTACAGAAGTAGACCTTTGAATGGGTCGCCATCTCCTCCAGAATCTCGTCGTTCGCGCCGTCGACCGCCGACATATGTCCGTCGCGGAGCTCGTAGCCCGCCTCCTGCATCCGGCGGTAGTTCCCCTGGCTCATCTCGAACTCATTTATATTGACGAAGTCGGCGGCACCCTCGTCAACGAACTCGACGAACTCTCGCTCGGGCCGGATACCGGGAATCTCGAACGCCGGGGTAAGACCCTCTTCGCGCGCGATCTCAAGGATCTCCTCCCACTCGGTGCCGTGGAGGTCGCCCCACTGCTCGTAGGGGGGGTGGAAGCGTATCTCGTCAAGGCCGGCCTCGCTGAGGCGGCGCATGTTCTCGCGCCCGCCAGTGATGCCGGTGTAGAGGTGAGTGTGGTGGTTCTCGCCGAACTCATCTTTAAGGAGCGAAAGATACCGACAGGTGCGCTCCATCGCCTCCTGCGGTTCGCCGCCGGTGATGGAGGTCCCCAGCGCGTCCATGCGTCTCGCCTCTCCGAGGACGTCTGCGTCGCTCTCAACGGGTCGCTCGTTCGCGTACACCTGCTTGACGTTCTTGCGGTTCTCGCCGAGCGGGCAATAAAAGCAGTCGCGCTGGTCGCAGTAGCCGTAGACGAACAGGACCATCTTCCCGCCCTCGGCGCACTGTTCGCAGCCCTTCGATATCACTACCTCACCATCTCGGGTCGAGTGACAAAAGCCGCGTGGTTCGGAGAGCGTGACGCCCGCGCCAGTCCTCTCTCCCCGCCTCGGTCCCGTTGTCGTTTGGGTCTCCCGAAAGTGTTTATCGGACCACAACCTAGCTCAGATCGATGCTGTTGGTCCTTTGTGTGGACCTCGACGATGATCTCGGCCGCAAGACCGGCCGTGAGACCCCCGTCGTCGGGCGCAAGTCTGTCGCGGCGGCGGCCTCGGAACTGGCCGTCGCGGACCCGGAGGACTCTGACGTGAACGTTCTGTTTCAGGGCGTACGTGTCTACGACGATCTCGGCGAGAGTGAGCGTCAGGCAGTCGAGATCGCGGCGATCACGGGGACACAGGGCGGCGACGTCCAAGCCAACCGTGCGCTCGGCGACGAGGTCGACACCGTTCTCGCCAGTCTTTCGACCGGCGAGTCGGTGAGCGCGGTCGTGATCACCGACGGCGCACAGGACGAGTCGACGCTGCCGGTGATCCGATCGCGCGTCCCCATCGACAGCGTGCGTCGGGTCGTCGTCCGGCAGGCTCAGGACTTAGAGTCTATCTATTACACGATGAAGCAGGTGCTGGCCGACCCAGAGACGCGCGGGACGATCCTCGTCCCACTCGGCATACTCTTGCTCATCTATCCGGCAGCGACGCTCGCGAGCCTGTTCGACGTACCCGGGGCGGTCCTCCTCGGCGTCCTCTCTGCGATGCTTGGCCTCTACACGCTCTTTCGTGGCCTAGGGCTGGAGCGGTCCATCGACGGAACCGCCGAACGGGCGCGCCGCCTGCTGTACACTGGCCGGGTGACGCTCGTCACCTACGTCGTCGCGGCGGCGCTGATGGTCGTCGGCGGGGTCCAGGGCGTCTCGCTTCTGGAGACTGCCGGCCCGACGGTTGCGGGCGACCCAGCGCTCGCGGTCGCGTCGTTCGTTCACGGCGCAGTCCGGTGGTTTGCGGCTGCTGGCGTCACGTCAAGTCTGGGGCAGGTAACCGACGAGTACCTGAACGATAGTTTCGAGTGGCGCTACCTCAACGCGCCGTTCTACGTTCTCGCCATTGCGCTCGTCCTCTTCGCGCTGACGGGCTACTTTCTGCCTGTCGCGCCGGGTGTGACGACGCTCTCGCTCGCCGACCTCGCCTTCGGCCTGACGGCAGGGACGCTTCTCGGCGTTCTCTCAACGCTCGGCTTCGCGGTCGCAGAATCGCGCTACCCGACGGTGGGCGGCGCCTAGCGCTCCCGGACGACGACAAACTCAGCGAGATCGCGCAGGTAGCCGCCAGCCTCACGATCCACCACCTCGGCGGCGTCGAGAGCGGCGAGGGCGTCGTCGGCCCGCGAGCGCGCGCGACTGTCGGCCTCCTCGGGCGCGAGTTCGGTCACCCGCACGACCGAGGGGCGGTCGACTGCCTCGTCCTGTCCCGTTGGCTTCCCGAGGTCGCCCGCCTGTGCGGTTGCGTCCAACACGTCGTCGCGGATCTGGAAGGCAACTCCGACTCCCTCAGCGTAGTCGCCGAACGACTCGACGGTGTAGGGGTCGGCGTCGCCGGCGATAGCGCCGAGTTCGGCTGCAGCACGGAAGAGCGCGCCCGTTTTTCGGCGTGCAAGCGTCATATATTCCGCCTCGTTCGTCGGCCGGGCGACGAGTTCGGAGGCCTCGCCCTCGCCGAGTTCGACCATCGCGTCGGCCGCGACCCGCATCGCGCGCTCGTCGGCGGAGAAGAGAGCGAAAGCCTCGCCGAGAAGGCCGTCGGAGGCAACGATTGCCGAGCCGTGATCGTAAGCGCTCCATGCGCTTTCGGTGCCACGTCGGACATCGGAGCGGTCGATGATGTCGTCGACGACGAGCGATGCGCTGTGAACGAGTTCGATGCCGACCGCGAAGTCCACCGCCTCCTCGGACATCCCGCCGACAGCCTCGCAGGCGAGAATGGTCACCGCCGGGCGGACACGCTTGCCCCCAGAAAGCGCGACGTGGTCGACCTGGTCGCGGAGCCGGTCGGGTTCGACGGACTCGACCACCTCCGTTAGGCGCTCCTCAACCAGCGCTACCCGACGCTCCAGGTACTCCATCTGGCAATACGAAGCACCGGTGGGGCAAGTACGTGACGGAACTCGGCGGTTACTCTTCGCTGTCGGGCAGGGAAATGAGGTTCTCGCGGCCGAGACGGAGCTTCTCTATCCGATTCTCGTCTGCCATCGACGACAGCAGCTGTGACACCTTCGCGTCTGACCACCCCGTCTCGTCGACAATGGCTGCCTGCTTCATCCGGCCGTCGTTGCGCTCCAGCAGGCGCTCGACCCGCTCGCCGTCTGAGAGGAGCTCTGGGTCGACGTCCGGCTCGTCTGGCTCCTCCGGCTCCAGCCCGGTCTCGGCCTTGACCCCGGTCTCTGGCTCCTGCTCCGGCTCCGGCTCTGTCTCGCCGGTCGCCCCGCCGTTGGCATCGTCCGGCGACTCGGCGGCGGGTGCGCCGTCACCCTGCCGTTCGCGGCGCATGTAGGCGGCCGCGGCGGCCAAGACAAGCACGACTGCGCCACCACCGAAAACACCCCACGGCACCCCCTGCTCTGGTGTGTCGGGCTCCGTTGGCTTGGTCTGTCGGTAGGTGACGGACAGGGGCTCGCCGAACTCGCGCGGGCCCTCGAACCGGACGGCGTTGTTGCGGATATCGAACGAGGGGCCCTCGGAATCGACAATACTGTAACCCGGCGGCGTTCTGAGGACGAGCGTCTGGTCGGGTGTGAGCGAGCCGACCCACATCGACTCGTCGTCGACCCGGAGCGCCTCTTCGAGAATGAGTGTGTCGTTGCCGCTCGGGGTTAGGAAGTTCGTCCACCGGAACCGGACGGAGACAGAGCCGGTCGCCCCGTTCTCGCTACCTGTCCGCGTGACGTTCTTGATCCGCATCTCCCGGTCGGTCGTCGCGGCGGCGACGAACGGGTCAACCCGCGGCCCTGCGTCCGTCTCGCCGGCCCGGTACGCCGCGGCGTAGTCCGCGAACGCCTCGCGCTCATCGCTCGACTCCAGCACGTACCTCATTGTCACCGTCACGTCGGCGCTGGCGTTACCGTAGAGTGCAACTTCGATCGTCGTGTTCGCCGGTGCGTCAAGCCGAGCGACGTCGGAGCCGTTGGCGGCGTGGACCCGTGGGTCTTCCGCACTCGCCAAAGTTGGCGCGATCCCGGCGGCGAGAAGCGCCACGACGACGAGGAGAGCCGTGAGACGCGGGGCGGTCCGCATCGCCAAAGAGTTTCATTGGCCGATGAAAACGCTTTCCATCAGGGCTCTGTCGGTCGAATTCCCCGCCGACCCTTTTTTCAACGCGGACGCTGTACCGATGTGTCAGTATGCGTGCCCTCCACCTATTTATCGCGGCGCTTCTCGCCGTCGCAGTCGTCACCGTCCCCATCGGCGCGACGACGACTGTCACCGCGCCTACGTCACAGGGTCACGTCGTCCCCCCCTCAGACGCCGCCCCGCAGGTCGACGGGGGCGCGGCGCTTGAGGGCCCTGTTGAGGTGCTGGCGCTCGCCGAGGGTGTCGAGAACCGCTCGACGACCACCGAAACAACCCTCGACGTCGGGCCGGCGGTGTCGGTCGACGCGAACGCGTCGAGTCACGAACTGCTTACTCGACATGCTATTGCTCGCGTGCGCAACGCCGACGACCCCGACGCCGCCCTCGTGGACGAACTTTCGCGGCTGGAGGCTCAGGCCGACACACTCGGCCGATCACAGCGTGCGGCGCTCGGCGCGTTCAGTGCCAGCGAAACCGACTCCCGGACGACGCTTCGACGCCTGATACGGATCGACCGGACCGCACGGGCGCTGGACGACCGCCGGACGAGCGTCGCCGCCGCTGCCCGCGCCCGCGACGCCGACGTGCCGACCGAGCGCTCGGAGATGCTCCGGCGCGAACTCGCTATCTACACCGGCCCGGTTCGGGCGCGTCTTGCGGCTGCGCTCCGCGGCGAGGCGCCGCCGACACGGGCCTTCCTCTCGACGACCCCCCGCGGGGTGACACTCGCAACGGTCACCGAGTCGGGCTACGTCCGCGAGACCTATCGTGGCGAACTACGCCGGATCGGCGAGACATCGCTCAACCGCACGGCGGCTCAGGAGGTTGTGGCGCGCGCCTACCCGTCGGTCTGGGCAGCCAGACGCGCGGTCACCACGCAGCAGGCTGGCGCCTCGGAGGTGCGCGTGACATACGACGGCGGCGACCTCGCAACGACGATCGGCTCCGGCAACGCCCGGGTGTTCCAGGACGTCCACCGCCAGTCGCTCGGGGTCGCGGGTACCGATACGACTGCGATCAACACCCGCGACGGCCTCCAGATGATCGTCAACCGCTCGTACGCCGGCGGGCCGATGCGTGTCCGGGTCCAGACTGTCGACGGCGCCCCGGTGAACGCGAGTGTCACTGTCGGCCCCGAGGGCGGCGATAGCGCCCCGGTCGGCCGGACCGGGCCGGACGGCGAGCAGTGGACGCTCACGCCCGCCGAGCGGTTCACGGTCGTCGCGATCCGGGGCCAATCGGTCGTGTTCATCACGATGGGTCCGGTCGAGACGCCACAGCCTGCCGAGGGCTGAGGACCCGTTCTGGACGGCGGAGTCACCCCCGCCGTGGAAGCGTCTCCTCGCCCTCGCAGCTCCCGTCGGAACCTCCCTGACTGCGCGCTGCGGGCGGCGCGGATACTCCTGGGTCGGCTTCATCCACACACGTAAACGGGTGTGCTTTCGCCTTGCCACCGCTGTAATGCCGCGACCACCGGTCTCGGGCTTACGCACCCTGTCGGCGACACCGTCGACGTCCGGGCTGTCGAGTTGCGGACCACGGTTGAGGGGCGGCCACTTCGCCACCAGCTACCGACGCTCTCTCGTCCGAGCAGGGGTTTCATTCGGAGTTGATGAAACCCTGACCCACGCCGCGGACCCGCGGTGGCCGGCGGGCGAGCACGACTTCGGGTCGGCGGGACGAGCCTACCGCTCTCGGAACTGGGCAAGCGGTGACCGTTCGCTCATGACCGGCAGAAAACAGCTGGCGCAGGTGAGCGTGCGCCTGCGGCAGGCGTGGCCCGACGCTCAGGCGTCGAGCGGTTCGGGGTCGGCTCGCTTCGACTCGGCTGACACCTCGGCGACCGTCGTGATCGCGACCTCGGGGCTGTAGACCGGCCCCATCGTGACGTGTCTGAACGAGTCGTAGCCGGCCTCAACGAACATCCGGTCGGCCTCGTCCTCGCCATAGAACAGCATAATCGCATCTGCGACGCGCTTCATCACGGAGGTCTGGGGGTTGTTCGGCCCGACGACCAGCACCTGCCCGCCCGGGCGACAGACCCGTCGGAGTTCGACTAGCGCGTCCACGGGGTTCGGCCAGTACTCGATCGACCCGGAAGACCAGACCACGTCGAAGGCGTCGTCGGCGAAGGGAAGTCGCTCTGCGTCCCCGCGGAAGAAGCGGACACGCCCGTGCTTGTCGAACTTCGTAAACGCCTTTTGCATCTGGTGGACGCTCTGGTCGAGGCCGTGGACCTCGTCGACCCGCTCG
This sequence comes from uncultured archaeon, assembly GCA_937138675.1. GTDB lineage: Archaea > Halobacteriota > Halobacteria > Halobacteriales > Haloferacaceae > A07HB70. The sequence continues at coordinate 47,452 of CAKZPG010000096.1, forward strand.
AGCAGTCCCTCGGTCGCGAAGCCGGTGCCACAGCCGACGTCGAGGACACGGTCGTCCCGGTCGAGTTCTAAGAGATCGAGTGCCTCCGTGCGCATCTCTTCGGTCCAGATGAACTTGTTCACCTGGTCGTACACTTTCGACAGGTACCGATAGAACAGCCGCGCCCGCGTCTTGTTCTCGAGGACGCCCATTAGCCCAAGTTACGCGTGCGCGAGTATGAACCCAACGGCTTCAGCCGACGCCAGCAGTCTCGCCGGTCGGCCGTCTTCCGCAAACCCCTTATACGAACGTGGCTCTATCGCCGGATGATAGGATGCCACGAACGGAGGTTCTCGAACGGGTCAAGGAGGCCGAGCGTGAGGCCACCGAGCTAGTCGAAGAGGCCGAGTCCGACCGCGAGGACCGGATCGCGGAGGCGCGCCGTGAGGCAGAGACGATCCGCGAGCAGGCAGAGGCGGAGGCCACCGCGGGGCGTGAACAGCGGGTTGAGGAGGCCCGTGAGGAGATCGAGGCCGAGCGTGAGCGAATCCTCGAGCGGGGACAGCGCGAGCGCCGCGACCTCCGCGAGGCCGCCGCCGACAACGAGGCGGATGCGGTCGAGTACGCGATTGAGCGCTTCGAGGAGGCGATCCGTGCGCTCGACTGAGATGGTGAGCCGACCGTGACGGCCCTCCGCCCCCGGCGGATGAGCAAGGTCTCGGTCACGGGGTCGCGGCGCGTCCTCTCGGGCGTGGTCGAGACCGTCCACACCCAGCGCCTTCTCCACGTCACCGAGTACGACGACTCGTGGGAGGGGTTCGCCCCTGGTAACCCCGCGAGTGACGCTGAGGAGGCTGCAGAACAGCTGGTCACGGTCCGGGCGCTCAAGAGCATCCTTGGGGTCATCCCCGAGGACGCCGGGCCGAGGCGTGTCCTCTCTGACGAGGAGGTCGAGACCGAACTCAGGGACGTGCGCGATCAGGTGAACAAACTCGACGACCGGCGCGACGCGATCGAGGACCGGATCGGGGAGATCGAAGAGTCGCTTGACGCCGTTGAGCCGTTCGTGGCGCTGGGTATCGACCTCGACCTGCTCTCGGGCTACGACAGCCTCCAGGTCGCGGTCGGCGAGGGCCGACCCGACGATATTGAGCGCGCGGTTGTCGACGCCGACGACCTGCGGGAGTTCGAGATATACGCCGAAGACAGCGTCGTGGCCGTCTTTGCCCGCCCTGCCCGGAATGCCGGGAAGAGCGCGCTCTCGGACGCATTGGTTCGCACCGAGTTCTCGGCGCTTGAGGTGCCCGATACCTCGGGTGACCCCGCTCAGTACGTCTCCGAACTGGAGTCGGAGCGTGCGTCGCTTCGGGGCGATCTTGAGTCCGTTGAGGCCGATATCGATGCTCTCCGCGAACAGACCGGCGGCTTCCTCCTCGCGGCAGAAGAGCATCTCTCTGTTCAGGTCAAGAAGGCCGAGGCGCCGCTCTCGTTCGCGACGACAGCGAACGCCTTTGTCGCCGAGGGCTGGGTACCTTCGGACGAGTACACCGCGTTCAAACGTGATCTCACCGAGGCGGTCGATGACCGCGTTGAGGTTGAGGAACTGGAGCGGGCGAGCTTCGGCTCCGACGGCACAGAGATCCACCGTGAGAAACTCCCCGGCGACGGCGACGCAGGCGCTGGCAAGCCCGCAGCGGCCGACGGTGGTGACCAGCAAGCCCGCGCGGACGGCGGGATGGCCGCGAGCGTGGGCACGGTCGTGATGCGCGACGACAGCCCGCCGGTCGTCCAGAGCAACCCAGGCTCAGTCGGCTACTTTGAGACGCTGGTGAAGGCGGTCGGTCGCCCGAGCTACACGGAACTGGACCCGACGATCATCCTGTTTCTGACCTTCCCGGCGTTCTTTGGGTTCATGATCGGTGACCTGGGATACGGTATCGTATACGTTGCTATCGGCTGGTACATGTACCAGAACCTCGACTCGCCCGCTCTGAAGAGCATGGGCGGCATCACGCTGTTCGCGGGCGGGTTCACGGCGCTGTTTGGGATTCTCTACGGCGAGCTGTTCGGGCTCCACCTGATTTCGACGTACTTCTGGGAGGGTGTCGTAGGGCTGTCACACCCGCCGATGGAGAAGGGGCTCTCACCAAACCAGATTTCGTGGGCGCAGACGTGGCTCGTTCTGAGCCTGCTTCTCGGGATCGTCCATCTCACCGTGGGCTACCTCTTTGACTTCTACGAGAACCTCGAGTTCCACGGCGCGAAAGACGCCCTGCTCGAGAGCGGGTCGTGGATCCTGATGCTGAACGGCCTCTGGGTCTGGGTGTTCAGCCTGGCCGCCGCCGGCACCGTCCCCGACTTTGTCTTTACAGTCTTCGACGGCACCGGCGCGGCGCCGGAGGCAAGCGGTGAGTTCGCCCACGCAGTCTACCAGCTTGGGTTCAACGGGCTCCCGGCGGCCGTGGGCTACCTCGGCGCGGCCGCGTTCTTCGTCGGCCTGATACTCCTCGCTGTCGGTGATCCCGTGGAGATCGTCGAGTTCCTGCAGGTGCTGGTGAACGTACTGTCGTACACCCGGATCGCCGCGGTGTTGCTGGCGAAGGCCGGCATGGCGTTCACGGTGAACCTGCTCGTGTTCGGCGCCTATCAGGAGAACGGTAACTTCCACTTCCTGCTCAGCCACGGGCCGGAGTGGGTCGCAGCGGAGTACGGCGGCGAGGCGACGGTTATCTTTGGCGGCCTGTTCCACGGCGGGATCGCGTTGGTCTTTGTCGGACTGGTCGTTCTTGTCCTCGGCCACGTTCTGGTGCTGGCGCTCGGTGTGACGAGCGCCGGCCTTCAGGCGGTGCGGCTGGAGTACGTCGAGTTCTTCGGGAAGTTCTTCGAGGGCGACGGAACGCCCTACAGTCCGTTCGGGACCGAGCGGCGCTACACTGCGGACGAGTAGCACCTGCTCGTCGGGCTCTTTTCAACTTCGGGCCGCTCTACCGACTGGCCTGGCACGTGATGGTCCGTGACAGTCAGGCGCCGGCTTTGAGAACCTTTATGCGCCCTTCCGGGTGAATCGTGATCTGTTCCGAGCGGTCCTCGGACAGTTCCAGCCATTATGATTGAGACCGCAACACAGCTGGCGAGTGTCGTACTGCAATCATCTGCGCCGGGTATCCCTGCCACGGCGGCTGCAGCGCTAGCCGTCGGGTTGGCGGCCTTAGGTGCGGGCTACGCCGAGCGAGGTATCGGTGCCGCGGCAGTGGGTGCCTTGGCAGAGGACGAGAGCCTCTTTGTCCGAGGACTGATCTTCACTGTCCTACCGGAGACGCTGGTTATCCTCGCGCTGGTCGTCGTCTTCCTGGTCTGATCGCCCACCAATGAGCCTTGAGACGGTCGTCGAGGACATCAGGGAAGAAGCCCGCGAAGAGGCCGCCGCGATCCGCGACGAAGGCGAGGCCCGCGCCGAGGAGATCGTCTCCGAGGCCGAGGCGGACGCCGAGCGGGTCCACGAGGAGGCCGAACGTGAGACCGAGCGCCAGATAGAGCGCGAGCGCGAACAGGCCGTCTCGAGCGCGAAGCTCGAGGCGAAACAGGAGCGACTGGAGGCGCGACGCGACGCGCTCCAGCAGGTTCGCGAAGCCGCCCAAGAGCGTGTCGCCTCGATGGAGGGTGAGCGTCGCACGGAGCTCACCAGCGCGCTCCTCGCGAACGCAGCCGAGGAGTTCGACGACGCCGACACTGTATCGGTCTACTGCCGTGCCGACGACGAGGCGCTGGTCGAGGAACTCGTCGACGAGTTCGACGAGTTCGACGGGGTCGCTCTCGCTGGCGAAGTCGACTGCCTCGGCGGCGTGGTCGTCGAAAGCGAGTCCAGCCGCGTCCGGGTCGACAACACGTTCGACTCGGTGATCGACGACATCTGGGAGGACAGCTTGAAGGACGTGAGCGACCGACTGTTTCCCGACGGATGAGTACCGCCAGTGGCACGTCGAACCCAGAGTACGTCGTCGCGCGGGTCCGTGCCCGCAAGGCGTCGCTGTTCGGCGATGACGACTACCGGAAGCTCGTGCGCATGGGGCCGGCAGAGATCGCTCGACAGATGGAGGAGTCCACCTACGAGGACGAAATAAACGCCCTCGGGGCGCGCTACTCCGGCGTCGACCTCGTCGAGTACGCACTGAACCGTGATCTCGCGGGCCAGTTCGACGACGTACTCGGGTGGACCGAAGGGCGACTGTACGACCTGATCGCGCGGTATCTCCGGAAGTTCGACGCGTGGAACGTCAAGACAGTCATTCGTGGGCTCTACTCCAACGTCGACCGTGAGACCGTCGAAGCGGACCTGATCCGCGCCGGCGAATTCTCCGACCGGCAGGTCGACCGTCTGCTCAACGCCGGGTCGATAGAGGGGGTCGTCGAGGTTCTCGACGGAACACTATACGGCGGCCCGCTCGCCGACGCGCTCGAGGAGTACGAGGATGCGGGTGTACTCGTTCCCCTCGAGAACGCCGTCGACCGCGCGTACTACGAACAGCTGCTCGCGAACCTCGTCGTCGACGAGGCAACCGAGATGTACCGCGAGTTTCTGACCGCCGAGATCGACTTCCGGAACGCCCGGAACGGCCTACGGCTCGCCCGGTCGGGCGCGGACCTCGACCCGGCGGCGTACTACATCGACGGCGGCCGGCTGTTCTCCGCGTCGGAGCTATCCGCGCTCTCGGAGAGCCGTGACGAACTGCTCGCGCGGATTCGTGACAGCGTCTACGGTGACCAGCTTGACAATGCACTCACCGTGGTCGAGGAGACGGAGAGTCTCATCGGCTTCGAGCGTGCACTGGAGACGGCACTCCAATCCTATGCCGACCGGCTCGGGGTTGTCCACCCGCTCTCGGTGACGCCGGTCGTGTCGTATATCCTCGCAAAGGAGCGCGAGGTCGACAACATCCGGGCGATCGCTCGCGGCCGTGAGGCCGGACTCTCACCCGAGCGGATCGAAGCAGAGCTGGTGGTGCTATGAGTCGGGAGATCGCTGTCGTCGGCAGTCCCGAGTTCACGACTGGCTTCCGGCTTGCGGGTGTCCGCCGGTGCGAGAACGTGCCTGACGGCGAGAAGGCAACGGCGCTGGACGACGCCGTCGAGTCGGTGCTAGACGACGACGGGGTCGGGATCGTCGTGATGCATGACGATGACACCGATCATCTCTCGCGGCGCGTTCGCGAACGCGTCGAGACAAGCATCGAGCCGGTCGTCGTCACGCTCGGCGCGTCGGGCGCCGGCGGACTGCGCGGGCAGATCAAGCGAGCCATCGGGATCGACCTGATGGACGAGGAGGAAGACGATACATGAGTCAAACAACACAAGAGACCGCCGAGGACGGCGACGGGCGGATCGCGAGCGTGAGCGGTCCGGTCGTCACCGCATCTGGGCTTGACGCCCGGATGAACGACGTCGTCTACGTCGGTGAGGAAGGCCTCATGGGCGAGGTCATCGAGATCGAGGGCGATGTCACGACCGTACAGGTGTACGAGGAGACCTCCGGGGTCAGCCCGGGCGAACCGGTGGCGAACACTGGGGAGCCGCTGACCGTCGACCTCGGGCCGGGCATGCTCGACGCCATCTACGACGGCGTCCAGCGCCCGCTCGACGTGCTGGAGGAGAAACTGGGCTCCGCGTTCCTTGACCGCGGCGTCGACGCGCCCGGCATCGATCTTGAGGAGGAGTGGGAGTTCCATCCCGAGGTCGAGGAGGGCGACACGATCGAGGCTGGCGATGTTATCGGTATCGTCCCAGAGACGGTGACGATCGACCACAAGGTGCTGGTCCCGCCGGACTTCGAGGGCGGCGAGGTCGTTGAGGCCCACGAGGGAAGCTTCAGTGTCGACGACCCCGTTGTCGAACTCGATACGGGCGAGTCGCTCACGATGCATCAGGAGTGGCCGGTCCGCGAGGCTCGGCCCACCGTCGAGAAGCGCTCGCCGCGCAGCCCACTGGTGTCCGGCCAGCGCATCCTTGACGGCCTCTTTCCCATCGCGAAGGGCGGTACGGCCGCGATTCCGGGGCCGTTCGGCTCCGGGAAGACCGTCACCCAGCACCAGCTCGCCAAGTGGGCCGACGCCGACATCGTCATCTACGTCGGCTGTGGCGAGCGCGGGAACGAGATGACCGAGGTCATCGAAGACTTCCCAGACCTAGAGGACCCGACGACCGGGAACGCCCTGATGGACCGGACCTGCCTCATCGCGAACACGTCGAACATGCCAGTCGCGGCCCGCGAGTCCTGCGTCTACACCGGGATCACGATCGCGGAGTACTACCGCGATATGGGCTATGACGTCGCGTTGATGGCCGACTCCACCTCGCGGTGGGCGGAGGCGATGCGCGAGATCAGCTCACGGCTGGAGGAGATGCCCGGCGAAGAGGGCTATCCCGCGTATCTGGCCGCGCGGCTCTCGCAGTTCTACGAACGTGCTGGCCTGTTCGACAATCTGAACGGCACGGAGGGGTCGGTGTCGGTCATTGGCGCTGTCTCGCCGCCTGGCGGCGACTTCTCGGAGCCGGTCACACAGAACACGCTGCGTATCGTCAAGACGTTCTGGGCGCTGGACGCCGATCTCGCCGAGCGCCGACACTTCCCCTCGATCAACTGGAACGAGTCATACTCGCTCTACCGCGACCAGCTCGACCCGTGGTTCGAGGGGGAGGTCAGCGAGAACTGGCCCGAGCGCCGTCAGTGGGCAATCGACACGCTTGATGAGGAAGCCGAACTCCAGGAGATCGTCCAGCTCGTCGGAAAGGACGCCCTGCCCGACGACCAGCAGCTGACCCTCGAGGTCGCGCGGTACCTGCGGGAGGCGTATCTCCAGCAGAACGCGTTCCACCCGACAGACACCTACTGCTCGCCGCAGAAGACGTTCGCCATCCTCGGCGCCATCAGGGCGTTCAACGACGAAGCGTTCAGCGCGCTCGAGGCTGGCGTTCCAGTCGAGGAGATAACCGATATCGAAGCCGTCCCGCGGCTGAACCGTATCGGCGTCCAGGAGGACTGGGAGGAGTACGTCGCCGAACTAGAGTCTACGATCGAGAGCCAACTCAGGGAGAAGTACTGAAATGAAAGAGTACGAGACAATCACCGAGATCAGCGGCCCGCTGGTGTTCGCCGAGGTCGACGAGCCGATCGGCTACGACGAGATCGTCGAGATCAAGACGGCGAACGGCGAGACCAGGCGCGGCCAGATTCTCGAGTCGTCCGACGGCCTCGTCGCTATTCAGGTGTTCGAGGGGACGTCCGGGATCGACCGCAACGCGTCCGTCAGCTTCACCGGCGAGACGCTGAAGATGCCCGTTACCGAGGACCTTCTCGGGCGGGTGATGGACGGGACTGGACAGCCGATCGACGGTGGTCCAGAGATCGTTCCGGACAGTCGGCGTGACATCGTCGGCGCCGCAATCAACCCCGTCTCGCGTGAGTATCCGGAGGAGTTCATCCAGACTGGCGTGAGCGCTATCGATGGGATGAACACGCTCGTGCGGGGCCAGAAGCTCCCGATCTTCTCGGGCTCCGGCCTGCCGCACAACGAACTCGCCCTGCAGGTCGCCCGTCAGGCGACCGTTCCCGAAGAGGAAGACGGGGAGGACGACGAGGGAACAGAGTTCGCGGTGATCTTCGGCGCAATGGGGATCACCCAGGAGGAGGCCAACGAGTTCATGAATGACTTCGAGCGCACGGGCGCACTGGAGCGCTCGGTCGTCTTCATGAACCTCGCGGACGACCCCGCCGTCGAGCGGACGGTCACACCGCGGCTGGCGCTGACCACCGCTGAATACCTCGCGTTCGACAAGGGCTACCACGTGCTCGTCATTCTGACGGACATGACGAACTACTGTGAGGCCCTGCGCGAGATCGGTGCGGCTCGCGAGGAAGTCCCGGGGCGCCGGGGCTACCCGGGCTACATGTACACCGACTTGGCTCAGCTGTACGAGCGTGCGGGCCGAATCGAGGGCCGCGAGGGGTCTGTCACACAGATCCCAATCCTCACGATGCCAGGTGACGACGACACGCACCCGATCCCCGACCTGACTGGATATATCACAGAGGGCCAGATCTACGTCGACCGCGATCTAAACTCGCAGGGGATCCAGCCCCCCGTCAACGTCCTGCCCAGCCTCTCGCGGCTGATGGACGACGGTATCGGCGAGGGACTGACCCGCGCTGACCACGCGGACGTCTCCGACCAGATGTACGCGGCGTACGCGGAGGGCGAGGACCTGCGTGACCTCGTTAACATCGTCGGTCGCGAGGCGCTGTCCGACCGTGACAACCGCTATCTGGACTTCGCCGACCGGTTCGAGGCCGAGTTCGTTGACCAGGGGTTCGACACGAACCGCTCTATCGACCAGAGTCTCGGCATCGGCTGGGACCTCCTCTCGACGCTCCCGAAGGAGGAACTCAACCGCATCGATGAGGAACTCATCGAGCAGTACTACACTGACGAGGATGATCAGGAGTCAGAGCAGGAAGCGGGAGCGACCGCGGACTAACGGCTCGACACGACTCCTCATCTGTCGCGGTTGCCCCCCGCTTAGTAGCACGACCGGCTCGTGGCGCGGCCACTCGTGGGGAACGTTCTGTTCTCACAAGGGCTGTCGGCACGTCACCGAGAAGACGGAGAGTCCTCCAGCGTACAGTGAGTCGGTGGGACGCCCGCAGGCGGCGACTGTGCCCGTCAGGTAACCGAGACATACAATGGAGCCGTCAGTCGCCGTTGCCGGCAGCGAGCGCGATAGAGAGGATCGCGCCAACAGGACGGTATGGTCTCTTCCAATCCCGAACGCACATCAGGGGTGCGAGCGTGCGGCTCGACGTGTCACCGCTCCGCGTTGCCCCCCTCGTTCGACTCGCCCTCGTCATCGCGCTTCTCTGCGCCCCTCTTGTTGGTGGCGTCGGGTCCGTCGCCGCACAGTCAGACGACTGTGCGCCGCCGACCTACGCGGTGGTCGCTGACGACGGTCGGCCGACAGTTCTTGAGGCCTCCGCCGGCTGTCAGGACGGCCGCCACACGTACGACGAGTCGTGGACGGCGACGTACGCATCGCTCGGGAACGAGAACGGTAGCGAGGGGCTGCCGACCGACGTACGGGACGCGACGCCCGCCGCGGACGGTGGATGGTGGCTTCTGGGCGAGACGGCGCTCCACCGCGTTGACGAGGAGTGGCGCCCGACGGGCGAAACCGTCGCGCTCCCGACGGCTAACGGGACGTCTGCGGCGACGGCGAACGAGACGGGGCGGTTCGACGCAGTAGCGCGCGACGGCGTTGGGCGGCTCTGGCTCGCGGGCGCCCGCGGTGTGGTCGTCCTCAACGGCACGACCGGCGCTGCGACCCCGACGGACGTCGCACGGGCCACAGGGCTGTACGCCGAGGGTAACCGACTCTGGGCGCTTCGCGAGGGCGTACGCGGTGGGCAGGTGACGCGGTACGCGCTCAACACGGCGAACGGGACCACGGACGTCAGCACGACTGTTGAGGCGTCGGTGCGGATCGGCCCGGAGGTTCGCCGGCCCGTTGACCTCACTCGGGTGGAGACCGGCTGGCTGGTTGTGAGCGCCGAGCGAAATCTGTTCGTCTACAGCACTGACTGGACGTACACGGGCGAGCGATACGGCTCCTCGGGGTTGTTCGCGGCGACGGTTCTTCTCCTGCCCGCGGCTCTCCTCGTCGCGTTCGGCGGTGTCGTGGTCCTGCGCCTGCGCCGGGAGCTTCTGGGACGGTACATCGTCGTCGCCATCGTTTCGACGGCTCTCGCAGTCGCTGTCCGGCAGTCGTTGCTCCCGCCTGCAGCGCGAGAGCTGTACGCCCTCCCGAGCGCCGCGGTGGCCGCGATACTCCTCGCGCCGTGGGCGGTCTCAGTGCTGACGGTACTCCGGAAAGGCGCGTGGGCAGTGCTGGCGGGTATCCTCTTGTTGGCGGCGGGCATCGCGCTCCCCATCGCCTCCGAATACATCGTCGCGGTCTGAGCCGACGCAAGGCGTCACGTATTAGCCGGTGGGGGCGAAACACACGGTAAACAGATGGCTGAGGACGTCAAGCCGACCCGAAAGAACCTGATGGAGATCGAGGACCGGATCGAACTCTCCGAGCGAGGCCACGACACGTTGGAGCAGAAGCGTGACGGCCTCATCATGGAGTTCATGGATATCCTCGATCAGGCGAAAGACGTCCGCTCCGACCTCAACGAGGACTACGACCATGCCCAGGAGACGATCAACATGGCGCGCGCGGTCGAAGGCGACGTGGCCGTGCGTGGGGCCGCAGCAGCGCTGAAAGAGCACCCGGAGATCACGAGCCAGTCGAAAAATATCATGGGTGTGGTCGTCCCGCAGATCGAGTCCTCACGGGTACGAAAACGTCTTGACGAGCGTGGCTACGGCCTCCTCGGGTCTTCCTCACGTATCGACGAGACGGCGGAAGCGTACGAGGAACTGATTGAGACGATCGTTCTCGCGGCCGAGGTGGAAACGGCGATGCGGAAGATGCTTGAGGAGATAGAGAAGACAAAGCGCCGCGTGAACGCGCTGGAATTCAAACTTCTGCCCGACCTGCGCAAGAACCAGGAGTATATTGAGCAGAAGCTGGAAGAGCAGGAGCGAGAGGAGATCTTCCGTCTCAAGAAGATTAAAGCGAAAAAGGAAGAGGAGGCGAGTGAGGCAGCCGAGGCCGAACGCGAGGCCGACGAGACAGCTGAGGAGCCGGAGCGGGTCAGCGCGGACGACTGACGGCTACGACCTGCGTATCGCCAGATTCGCGGGCCTGTGTTGTGTGTCTCAAATGTCTGTGTTCTCGAGAGTACCGGCGCCTCGCCCGAGACTGTCCACGCGACCCGTGACGTTTCGAGTACGGTCGACGTCGATGTCAACGTCGGTTTCTCGCCTTACACTTGCCGTCCGAGCGAACCGGTGCCCGACGATGTGGCTGATCACAGTCTCGTCGCCGCCGTGTGCTGACGACGGAATCGTTTTGCCCCCCGCGCGCTGCTCCCTGGCGTGTCCTGCCCCATCTGCGAGGCCCCGACAGTCGCATTCCGCGTCCCCGACGCACTGTCCGACCACGCGCCCGACGGCGCGCCCGCCGCCGTAGTCTGTACGTCCTGTCTCCGGGTCCACCCGGCCGACGACGGTGAGGCCGACCCGACGTTCGACCGCCTGCTCTCCGAGTTCCCGCCCGGCGAGGCCGGGGCGGCACTGGTGCTCGCGGCCGGGATGCTGGGCTCGCTCGCGCTAAACCGTATGGCTGTGGTCGACTGCTGCGAGTTCGTCGAGGCCGAGGGTGTCGACGTTCTCCTGACGCTTGACCGGTTGAGCCGGGCTGGTCGAGTCGAACCCCACTACGACCTCTCACGGCGTAGAGAACAGCTCGCGGACTTTCTGTGAACTATCCTACCCTTCTCGCTCACGGCTGACGCCGTTCGCTCATTGAGGGGAGGGCTTTCTGCTTCCACGACACGCTTTGCAGATACGGAGGTGTCCACGGGGAGCGTAGTCTCCACAGGCGTTCCTTCGGAGTGTCCCACTCCTACATCTTGTAGACCGCGAGAAAGAATGTTCCACGCCGTGTTCGCGTCCCTGTCCGCCTCACATCCGCAGGCTGGACAGGAGTGTCCACGGACCCACAACGGCTTTTCTGTCGAGACACCGCAGGACGCACACTCCTTGGTCGTCCCTCTCGGGTTGACCGCGACACAGTGTGTTCCTTCACGCTCGCACTTGTACTCAAGTAGTGAGAGGAATGTTCGCCACGCGGCAGACGCCGTGTTACGGCTGTTCGACGGCGACTCGATCATCCCCTTCACGTTCAGGTCTTCGACCAACACGAGATCGTACTCCCGAGCGTAGTAGTTCGAGAGCTTGTGGAAGAAGTCGCGGCGCTTTCGTCGGAGGTCGGTGTGACAATCCGCAACGCGCCGTCGTTGCTTCTCCCAGTTGTTCGACCTGTGTTGTTTGCGCGAGAGTTTCCGTTGCTCGCGCTCCAAGCGGTCGCGCTCAACAAAGAGGTCAAGCGACCCGACCACCGTACCGTCCATGACCTAACTGTCCAGTAGTGGGAATAACATGAGCGTTCCGTGTCACTATTCCCGACTCACTCGTCGTCCCACACGGGACGACTCGCT